>DBTH01000067.1:0-5818 GCA_002306945.1 Methylacidiphilaceae bacterium UBA1321
TGATTTTCGAGATCGAATCGCTGGAGGTCTTGATGGCTTCCATGGCTCCGGTCAGTTGCTTGGAGGATTCCTGGGCTTCGCCGACGGAACTCTTCAATTGCTGGACGTGTTCGACGTTTTGCGTGGTGGTCTGTCGGGTTTCGGCGGCGAGGCTCTTTGAGGACTGCGCGCTGGTCGCATTAGCCTGGACGATGCTGGACATTTCTTCCATCGACGAGGAAGTTTCCTCCAGGGAAGCGGCCTGCTCGCTGGCACCTTCGGCCAGGGATTGGCTGGAAGCCGAGACCTGGCTGGAAGCGGAGGCCACCTGGTCGGCATTGCTGTTGAGAATGTCGGAGATGGACTTGAGGGCGGTGTTAACGCTACGGGTGGCGATCAACGAAGCGGCAATACCGATCAGTACGCAGATGGTGCCCGAGATGGTCAACAGCAGAATGGTGTTGTCGACGACGTCGGACAGTTCGGCTCCTTTTTTCTTGCCGTTATCGACGTTGTGATCGAGTAAGACGTCTCCAGCGGCGGAATAAGCCTTGTAGGTTTCGTTCAGAGGGCCGTCGAGCAGGCGTTTGGCTTCATCCTTGTTGTTGGAATCAAGCGCCGACATGAATTGAGCGCGGGTTTTGAGGTAAGCATCCTTCTTTTGCTGGAAGGCTTCGAAGTTCTTGCGGTTGACATCGCTGAGGATGGCCGCCTCGTACTTTTTAATCCAGTCTAAGGCTTCCTGGGTGTTTTTCTCGATTTCCGAATTGAGTAGTTTCTTTTCTTCTGGCGTGGCGTAGAGCAACTTGCAGTTTCGGATCATGTTCTCCGCCTGCAAGCCGTTGATGTTGGCTGCAGCCGACAGGCTTGGAATGTTGTTGTCTGTGATGTAGGTGCTGAGTGCGTTGATTTTCTTGACGGCTATGATGGCCGTGATGACCAGCGCCGCGATGACGACGCATAAGAATCCCGAATTAAATATTACCCGTTTTCCGATAGTCCATTTTTTCATATAATCCCTTATATAGATTGTTTGTTAGTTAATTAGATTTTGCTGATTGAGGGGCTCAACAAATAAGAGTCCATTCTAGTTGTTGAGCTGTTCCAGGTTGGAGTCGTTGATGACCCGGTCGATGTCGAGGAGGGTTTTGACTCCGGATTTGTACTTGGCCATGCCGGAGATGTAATCGACCGACAGTTTGTTGCCAAAGTCGGGGGCTTCCTCGATTTCGTTTTTGGCGATATTGAGGACTTCCTCGACGGAGTCGACGACCAGGCCGATGAGTTTTTCATCGCCGTTGGCCATCCGGATTTGCACCACGATGATGCAGGTGGCCTCGGTGGCTTCGGCGGCTTCGAGCTCGAAGCGAAGGCGAAGGTCGAGTACCGGGATCACCCGGCCCCGGAGGTTGATGACTCCCTTGACGTAATCCGGCATTTGCGGAACATTGGTGATGTTCTGCATGCGGATGATTTCACGGACTTTTAATACAGAGAGTCCGTACGACTCCGTACCCAACCTGAAAGTCAGGTACTTTTCCAGAGTCGTCGGTTTTATTTTATCCTTCGGCTCGTTTTCCAGTGCGCTATTCATAGACTCAATTCCTTTCCCTTTTGAGTTGTTGTTCGGCGAAAGGAGTATCGTCCTGTTGTTTTTAAATATTAGACTCCCTCATAGTGTAGAACTTGTGTAATATGTATGTGATACATTATAATCTATATAACCTTTCTAAATAACTTGAGACCGGCGTCTATTTTTTATGCGGATAATAATTTTCCATTACTATCCGAGACCCGGTTTTTAGCGGGAAATTTCAGAGGGACGCATCGCTTTGCGGATGACAGGGGTGTCTATTTTTTTTACAGGCGGCAAATTTTTTGACGATTTTCCGAATAAATTTTTTCGTTTTGTAAGAATCAGCAATTCAGAAAATATCGGGACAGGTTAACGATATTTTTTTGTCGATGGCGGGTCATTTGCGACCGAACGGCAGGGTGCGGCGATGAAACATCGCAGTTGACACGGTCAGTTTCCTGGCTTAATTGTCTGAGCGACTCTTATCGAGAGCGGAGGAGGGACTGGCCCGTAGATTCCGCGGCAACCGAGATGAGGCGACACCGGGCGGTGTTGGCTTCACTGACAGGTGCCAAACCCAGCTCTGCCAAACGGCAGAGGGGATGAGAGACTGGCAGTGCCTCGTGCAGTGCCGTGTCCCTTTCCCGTAAACTCGATCCCCGGTTGGAGTCAATCAACTATGGCTACCGAGTTTTTCAGTCACTTAAAGTGTAGAGAGTGTGGACGGCTTTACCCCAAGAAGGCCATTCATGTCTGCGAATTCGATTTCGGCCCCCTCGAAGCCGATTACGATTACAATCTCATCCGCTCTCAGATTTCCCGCGCCAGGATCGAATCCCGTCCCCAGAGCATGTGGCGTTACCGGGAACTTCTTCCCATTGATGGCGACCCGACCGTAGGTCTTCAGGTCGGTTTCACTCCGCTGGTCAAGGCGCGCCAACTCGCTCAGGCCCTTGGCGTCAAGGAACTCTACGTCAAGAACGATACCGTCAACTATCCGACCCTTTCCTTTAAAGACCGCGTTGTTTCCGTCGCCCTGTCTCGCGCCCGCGAACTGGGCTTCAAGATCGTCGCCTGCGCTTCGACGGGCAATCTCGCCAACAGCGTTGCGGCCAATGCCGCGGCTTCGGGCCTGAAAAGTTACGTCCTGATCCCCGCCGACCTCGAAGCCAGCAAGGTGCTCAACAGCCTCGTCTACGGCACCAACGTCATCGGCATTCACGGCGCCTACGACCAGGTCAACCGCCTTTGCTCCGAGATCGCGGGCAAATACGGTTGGGGCTTCGTCAACGTAAACCTGCGCCCTTATTACGCCGAAGGTTCCAAGACGATGGGCTACGAGATCATCGAACAACTCGGCTGGAAAATTCCGGCCCACACTGTCGTCCCCATGGCCAGCGGTTCGCTCCTGACCAAGATTTGCAAATCGTATCAGGAAGCCGTTCGCGTTGGTCTGGTCGAGGAAAGCCATTTCAGCATCCATGGCGCTCAGGCCACCGGTTGCAATCCGATTGCTCTCGCTCACAAGGCGGGCACCGATCTCATCAAGCCGCAGCCCAAGCCCAACACCATTGCCAAGTCCCTGGCCATCGGCACGCCCGCCGACGGTTACTACGCGGTCAATGTCATGCGCAAGACCGGCGGAAGCGCCGAGGACGTCAGCGATGCGGAAATCATCGAGGGCATCAAGCTTCTGGCCGAGACCGAAGGCATCTTTGCGGAAACCGCCGGTGGCGTGACTACCGCCTGCGCGAGGAAGTTGATCGAGGCGGGTAAAATCCCGCGCGATGAGCCAATCGTCCTTTGCATCACCGGTAACGGCCTCAAGACCGCCGAAGCGGTGCAGCCGCATCTGCCTTCGCCACGCCTCATCAAACCGAGCCTGCGCGAGTTCGATCAACTGGTTGCCGCGGAACTTCAAGGTTCCCCCGCGACCGTTTGACTTCACTCAACCCCCACACTCTAACCCAACCTTATTATATGCCCATCCTAGTCAGCATTCCCACGCCTCTGCGCGGGCTTACGAAGAACCTGGACACCGTCAACGGTACCGGCTCCACCATCGAGGAAATCCTCGCCAACCTCGAAAAGGAGTACCCCGGAATCGGCGAACGCCTCGTCGATGAGGAAGGTCGCATCCGCCGGTTCGTCAATATCTACGTCAACGGCGAAGACGTTCGTTTCCTTCAGGACAAAGCGACCCCCGTCAAGGATAACGACGAGATTTCCATCGTCCCCGCCATCGCCGGCGGTTGACCCGCATGACGTTGGATCCATGATAAGCATGGCCGTCGTTGGCCATGCGGAGGCGGGAGGCCGGACGGAAGTCGTGTTGATAGAAAGAGCTTTCAGTAACAGCGAACAGAGGAACCGGATAAGCTTTTCCGCTTCGCGTAATGTGGGCCCAGGGCCGATTGGCCTAGTGGGTGCAGCGTCACGCTGCTTTGGGCTTTCCAGATCGAGAAAAATCGGGATACTGCACACATGGCTCAGGAAAAACAGCGTTTCTGGTTGAACTTCGACTCCAAGGGAGTCACGCGTCCCATCATTTGGGAAATGAGCAAGAAGTACGACGTCGTATTCAATATCCGCAACTCCAGCGTGACCGAGGAAGTCGGCATCATCGGCCTCGAATTCGAGGGAGAACGCGAGACCATCAAGGCGGCCGTCAAATGGCTCGAATCGGTCGGAGTCCGCGTCGAACCGGTGGAGATCAACACCATCGAGGGTTGAAGTCGCCTTTTGTTACTTTTGCGCAAGCCTGCTCAAAGGGATTGCTTTTTTTGCAAGGAATGGCGACGCTGCTTCAACGCTGATACTCGCATGACCTGAGGGCGGATTTCGAGGGGGGTATTGGAAAAACGAGAAAAAAGAGCAGGAGAGGGAGTTATGGGAGCATTGGTCATCAAGTCGTGGGCGGTCAAAAACGAACCGATCGATTCCGAAAACACATATATAGAAATCGTCGGTCGCCAGGGGGGATTGATAGCGTGGCTGTTCACTCTGCTGGGCATTGACGTCACGACAAAGTTGCGGATCACCAGCGAAAAGATCGAATTCTCCGACTCGTCGCTTGCGGGTACCAATCATCGTCTCATCCCGTTGGAGAGCGTTTGCTCCACCTATTACGGCTATTTCAAACCGTGGCTGGCTTGCCTGATCTGGGGACTGGTTTTTATACCGCTAACCTTCGGGATCAGTGTCATTGCCGCCATGATCTATTATTTTCTCAACCGCCGTCTGACGGTTGGCTTCGTCGAGGACAGCGGCGTCATCAATGGCATCCAGTTCAAACGCTCGGTCATCGAAAACATCGACGTGAATGAAGAGGCCACCCGGCAGGTTTGTGAATTGACCGAGGCGCTGATCGATTTCAAGAAACGCCGCTACATTCCCGCTGCTCCGGCCGACCCCGCCGCTTGAACGCCGGCTGGCAGCGTTTTCTCCGGGATTGCATTGACCTCGTGGTGGTGAGAATCTTGACAGTATGACGGAACCGTCCGCTTCCGATTCCCAGGCCCGGGCCAGCCATGCCGAGGGTATCTTCGCGCGTTACGTTTCTCCCGAGATAGCCGAGCAGATTTTGCGTTCGGGCGGGACTGCTCCTCTGGCCAACGTTCGCGCCGCCGTTCTCTTTTGCGATATCCGGGGATTTACCGCCTATGCGGACAAGAAACCGCCCGGCGAAGTCGCCCACTTGCTGGCCGATTACTGGGAGCGCATTGTCCTGATCTCGGCGGCGCAGGGTGGCACCGTGAACAAATTTATCGGCGACGGCGCGCTGGTTCTCTTTGGTGTGCCAACCGAAATTCCCACTCCCGTGCATGCCGCGGCGCAAGTGGCGCTGGCCTTGCAACCGGGGCTGGACGCGCTTCTGAGGCCGCTCGGTCTGAGTTTGGGTATCGGGCTGCACTACGGCGATGTGATTGCGGGGGAGATCGGTTTTGGCGAACGTTGCGAATACACCGTCATCGGCACAACGGTCAACCTGGCCTCGCGGCTGCAATCGCTTAACAAGGAACTCGGTTCGCGCATTCTGGTCAGCGATGCAGTGCGGCGCGAAATCGGCGATCAATTTTTCTGCCGTGCCCTCGGCTCGATTCCCATCCGGGGGCTGTCCGATCCGGTCGAAGTCTTCGAATTGCTCGGCAGTAATATCGCTGCCCTACCGAAGGGGACGAAGGGAGTGGGCTCGTTGTTTGGCAAACTTCTGGAGCTGATCCAAAGCCGTTTGGCCCAGCTTAGCCGTAACTATTCAAAACC
>DBTH01000067.1:6170-16346 GCA_002306945.1 Methylacidiphilaceae bacterium UBA1321
CCTTAGCCTCGGGAAATTCTCAATCTCAAGCATGATGTTTTGAATAGATACGGCTTAGCCGCCGATGGCGGTCATGATGCGTTTGGGCTGATAATGATCGCGGAAGAGATGTTCCAGGGGTTTGCCCTTGATGGCGGTTTGCAATTCCATACGGATCGCGGCGGGATCGATTGCGGGCCGCAGGACGGGCTTGAGGTCGTACTCGATGTGATTGCCGAGGCAGGGGCGGAGCTTGCCGTCAGCGGTGAGGCGGAGTTTGTTGCAGGAATCGCAGAAATGGAGATCGGTCAACGCGCCGATGAATCCGACCGTGGCGCCGATTTCCGGCAGGCGATAATAAGTGGCGGGGCCGTGGCCGAGGAATTCGGTGACCGGTACGAGCGAATCGTGGCGGGCCAACTCGGCGCGCACTTCGCCGATGGAAAGGAAGTTCTGCTCGTCGAGCATTTCGGAAAAACTCACCGGGAGCAGTTCGATAAAGCGGATGGGAATGTCGTATTCGGCGGCGAAGTGAACCAGCGACATGAGCTGGTGCTGGTTGCGGCCGCGCATCAGGACGGTGTTGAGCTTGACCGACTCGAAACCGAGTTCCTTGACGCGGCGGATGCCGTCGAGCACGGGGGTGACATCGCTTCGGGTGATGGCGCGGTAGAGGGACGGGTTGAGTGCGTCGAGGCTGATATTGATTCGGCGCAGGCCCGCTTCGTAGAGATCGTCGGCCATCATGGTCAGGCGGTTGCCGTTGGTGGTGAGCTGGACCGATTCGATGCCGGGCAATGTCTTGAGCTGTTTGATGAGAGTAAGAACGTCCTCGCGCATGAGCGGTTCGCCACCGGTGAGGCGGATGTGACGGACGCCGAGTTCGGCGGCGGAGCGGACGACGGAAATGATTTCGGGCGCGGTGAGGAGATCTTTGCGGGCGGACCAGGAGTTGAAATTCTCGGAGTAGCAATAGAGGCAGCGCTGGTTGCAACGGTCGGTGATCGAAATCCGCATATAATCGATCACCCGGCGCACGGTGGAAGGTGTTTCCCCCAGTGGCGGCAAGGAGCGAAGGGTGGGAGCCAGTGTCATTGCGGAATAGGACTGTACAACGTTCAACATAAATTTGAAACGGCAAAAACTTGAGTAAAAACAAGGGGTTCGATTAGATATTCCATCGGTACGGTTTCTCTCTAAACTTTAGAACAAATGAACAGCATCCTTTTCATCCGGGGCGGAGCCCTTGGAGATTTCATCGTGACGCTGCCGGCGCTGCGGTTGGTGCGTGAACGCTGGCCCGAGGCGCATATCGAACTACTGGGCTATCCCCGGCATGCGGCGTTGGGGGTGAAGCGTTATTATCTGGATGCCGTTCGCGATGTGAATACGGGCCGGTTGGCCGGTTTTTTCGTCCCCAACGGCAAACTCGACCCGGAGTTGACCGATTATTTTGGCGATTTCGATCTGGTCGTTTCCTATTTCTACGATCCAGACCAGATCTTCCAGAGCAACCTGAAGCGTTGCAACGTGCCCAATCTCCTGACCTGGCCTCCGCAAGTGGCGTTGGCTCCGGCGGCGCGGCATTTCTGCGAGCCGTTGCGGGAGCTGGGGTTAACGACGGACGACTTTTCCAGCCGTCTCTATTTGAATCCGGCAGACGTGGCGTTTGCGGAGAAATTTCTCGTGGCGGAGGACGCTTCGCGGCCGTGGGTGGCGATTCATCCCGGCAGCGGCAGCGAGTCGAAGAATTGGCCCATCGAACGTTGGATCGAACTGGTTCGTCAGCGGGCAGGGGAGGGGAAGGAAAACTACGTTTTGGTTTGCGGCGAAGCCGACGATGAACGGGTGGGAAAGCTGCTCGCCGCCTGGCCGCCGGGCGAAAAACCGCTTGTGGCGCGGCAATTGCCCCTGGAGCATCTGGCGGCGGTGCTGGCGCGTTGTCGTGTGTTGATCGGTCACGATTCCGGTGTTACGCATCTGGCGGCCGCAGTCGGTTGCCGCTGTGTCGCTCTTTTCGGCCCAACCGATCCGGCAACTTGGGCACCGCAAGGGAATCATGTTCGCGTTGTGCGCAAAGCCGAGTATATCGCCGCCATCTCCGTTGCCGATGTGCTCGAAGCTCTGGCAGAGTGACGCTGCCCCCCTCTACGAGGTGCGGGAAAGAACATCAAGTAGTTGCGGCGTTAGCAAGCTGCATGAGGGCGAAATCGATCTCCTCTGCGCTCAGATCAAACGCGGGCGTGAAGGAGAGGACATTGCGTTGCGGGCTGCCGCTGAGGATAATCACGCCACGGACTAACATCTGTTCGATGAACTGACCAGCCTTGGCGGGATCGGGTTTCCCGGCGGCATTGACCACTTCCAGACCGAGGATCAGGCCGCGACCGCGACGTTGACCCCACGGCTTTCCCTTCGCGCGCAAGTGGTCGATGGCGGCGCACAATTTTTCACTCACAGCGTTGACCCGGGTTTCCAGATCGCGCCGTTCCATTTCGGCGAGAGCTGTCAGCGCCATGCGGCAACCGAGCGGGTTACCGAGAAAGGTGGAGGTATGAATCGCCTCGCCATCGGAGGGTGGCCACGCGTCCATGATCGCGGCCTTGCCGACGCACGCGGCGAGCGGAAACCCGCTGGTGAGCGCCTTGCCGAGGCAAATAATGTCGGGCACCACGTTCCAGTGATCGCAGGCAAAACGTTTTCCCGTGCGGTAAAATCCGGTGAACACCTCGTCGAAAATCAGCACCGCTTTGAATTCATCCGCCAACCGTCGCAGCAGCGGCAGGAACCATCCCAGCGGGACGACTTCGCCGCCCCGGCCCTGAATCGGTTCGACGAGAATTGCCCCAATCGGGTGGCGCGTGAGTTTTTCCCGCAACCGTGCTTCCTCTTCGGCGGCGGAAAAATCGTTCGGGCGCAATTCCCACGGGTAGGGCGCGAAGACGGCCCAATTGGCCAGTTGCGGTGAAAACGGCCCGCGGAAAAAGAGATTTTCCGTCGCTGTGACCGCGCCGTAGCCAAGGCCGTGATAACTCCCATTAAAAGCGAGCACGCCCGGTTTGCGCGTCACCATGAACGCCGTCTTGAGGGCGGCTTCGACCGCTTCGCTGCCGGAATTGGTGAGCAGACTTTTGCCGGAACCGGCGTTCCAGTTTTCGAAAGTGAGGCGGGAAAGGGTTTCGCAAAGTTCGACCTTTTCCGCGGTCGGATGGACATCGCCCATCGCGTGATAAAGTTCCCCGGCCTGTTCCTGCATCGCCGCGACAACCGGTTCGGGTGTGTAACCGAGCCCCGCCACGCCAAAGCCGCTCGTCAGATCGATAAAACGGTTCCCGTCCACATCCCAGACATTAGTTCCATGGGCTTTTTTCCAAAAAATCGGAAAATCTTCCGACAAAAACGTAACATTACGCGATTCGCAGGCACGCAACCGCGTGGCCCATTCTTTTGACTTCGGGCCGGGGACAGAGGTAATCAACTCGGGCAGCATTTGGGAGCGTAACCTATCAGAAAATCAAGCTCAAGGAACGCAAATAAAGGAATTGGCAGTTGCCTGCGGCCCTGACCAGCGCGGGAAGGGGGCGTCATTTTGAGCTTGGAGTCTGGCAAGTCTGAGGTAGAAATTACCTATAAATCACAAATATAGGTAAAGATTTCCCCGTGGGTTTACGATACTCTTAATAAGGAAAACCCGAAGACGGACAAAAATTCCGACACAGGAACCAAAGTCCTCTGAAAGGTTTCGACCTTGACGGAGGGGAATACCGCCCCTAAATAGAAAAAACTTATCCAATTGCCATGTTTAAAGCTATTTCCAATTTTTTCATCAACGACATCGGTATCGACCTCGGCACTGCGAACACTTTGGTCTATGTCCGGGATCAGGGAATCGTCCTTCGCGAACCATCCGTTGTTGCGATCCAGCAAGGCACCAAAAAGGTTCTGGCCGTTGGTGACGAAGCCAAGCGCATGTTGGGCCGTACCCCCGGTTCTATCATCGCCGTCCGTCCAATGAAGGACGGCGTTATCGCCGATTTCGAAATCACCGAAGCGATGTTGAAGGCCTTCATCCTCAAGGTCGCCAACCGCCGCAAGCTCCGCGCCCCCCGCGTTGTCATCGCCGTCCCCACCGGAATTACTGAAGTGGAAAAACGCGCGGTGAAAGATTCCGCCCTCCATGCCGGAGCCCGCGAAGTCCATTTGATCGAAGAACCGATGGCAGCGGCCATTGGCGTCGGCCTTCCGGTTCAGGAAGCGGCCGGTAACATGATCGTCGACATCGGTGGTGGCACGACCGAAGTGGCCATCATCTCCCTCGCCGGTATCGTCTTCAGCCGCAGCGTCCGCGTTGCCGGTGACGAGCTCGACGAAAGCATTATTAATTACATGCGCCGCGCCTACAACCTGATGATCGGCGAACGTTCCGCCGAGGAAATCAAGATCAAGATCGGTTCGGCCTATCCCATGGAAAAGGAAAGCTCCATGGAAGTCAAAGGCCGCGACCTGGTCGCCGGTCTGCCCAAGACTCTCACCATCACCTCCCAGGAAGTGCGCGAAGCGATGCTGGAACCGATCTCGGTCATCGTCGAATCCGTCCGCATTACCCTGGAGCGTTGCCCACCGGAACTTTCCGCCGACTTGGTCGAGCGCGGCATCGTGCTGGCCGGTGGCGGAGCCCTTCTGCGCGGCATGGATCGGCTCCTGGCCGAAGAAACCGGCCTGCCGGTGCATGTGGCGGAAGATCCGCTCAGCGCAGTTGCCGAAGGTACGGGCAAGGTTCTGCAGGAATTCAATTACCTGCGCAAAGTTGCCGAAGCCGAACGCCAGGCTTGATCACGACAAGTACCACGCTAACCGGCATCGCCATCAGGTGGTGCCGGAGTCAAAAAGGAAGCGGTCAACCACCGCTTCTTTTTTGCGTTTTATCAATCGAACTCAAAAATTGCAGACATGACCGCTTGTAACTGGGTGACAAACTGCTTCAATAGGGAACCTTCCGTGGGGAATTCCCGCGTTGCGTCATGATTAAACAAAAATACCTTTTTGTTTTCCTCGGGTTGACCGTTCTGGTGATTCTGGCCCTTTCCCAATCGGCCAAGACCCAGCAGAAAATGCGGCAGGTCGCCCTCGACGCTTCGGCCCCCGTGCTCAACACCTTCAGCCGCACCAAAAGTTTCTTCACCAAAGTCGACACCGGACTCCAGACCCTCCAGGAAGCCCAGGCCGAACTCGAAAAACTGCGCACGGAAAACTCACAACTCAAGATGGAAGTCGACGTTCAGCGCGATCTCTCCAAGGAAAACGACCGTCTGCGCGAAATGCTCGGCTTCAAGACCGAGTCCCAATTCAAACTCCTCCCCTGCCGCGTCATCAGCCGCGATCCGTCCAACTGGTGGAATTCGGTCCAGATCAACCGCGGCTGGTACGACGACAAGAATCTCGACAAGGATATGCCTGTCGTCTCCCCGCGCGGCGTCATTGGCAAGACCAGCGTCGTCAGCAAGCACATCACCGAAGTCATTCTTTTGGTCGACGAAAACTGCAAGATCGCCGCAGCCGTTCAAGGCTCCAACGTTCAGGGCATCGTCGTCGGTGACAGCAATTATCAGGAAGGCCGCCCGCGCGCCCGCATGAAATTCATCGACCGCAACGCCTCCATCTCCGTCGGCGAACTCGTCTTCACCAGCGGCTTGGGCGGAGTCTTCCCGCAAGGTCTCCTCATCGGCACCGTCGCCGAAGTTCCGCCCCTGAGCGCCAGTTCCAATTTCGGCCTGTACCGCGAAGCCATCATTGAACCGGCTGTCGACCTGCGGCAACTCGACGAGCTGTTTATCATTGTTGGCGCAAAATAAGGAGGTTCCCCGATGATGCTCCTTTATTCTCTCTTCCTCGGTTTCCTCTGCGTCTGGCTCCAGATGTTCGTCCCCGGCATCTCGTTCCTCGGCAGTGCCCGGCCCGATCTGCCGGTGCTGGCCATCATCTATGCTGCCATCCAGATGCGTGGCCTGCGCGTTTTCTTCCTCACCATCATCATCGGTTTCTACCTCGATCTCCTCTGCCCGAACCGCCTCGGCGTTTCCGTCATCGGCCTTTCCGTCGTCGCCGCCCTCGTGCTCACACAGACCATCGGCCAGTCCGACGTGCGCGTTCTGCGGCGCGTCGATTTTCAGATGCTCATCGTTCTGGTGGGCACCTTCCTCAACCAGACCTTGAGTTACATTTTCTTTTTGATGCAAATCTGGAGCGGCTCCACCACTCCGAGCGACTGGGTTTTGATTACGTACGGTTCCATCCTCAACGCCCTGGTCAGCCCACTCCTGTTTGCCTTGTTCAATCTGCCTCTCCACATCGCTGGCTGGAAGGGCAAACGCGAGGAATACGAGGGCTATGCTGCTCGATGACGATAGAAACATACCGCTGGGGCGGCTATCGTTCCTGGCATTGATGGTGCTGGCTGCCGTCGGCATCCTCATCAGCCGTCTCTACACCGTGCAGCTTGCCCAGGGCGAAGCCTACACCCAGAAGTTGCGCACCCAGACTACCGTTGCCACCCGCCTCTCCCCTGCGCGCGGCGCCATCACCGACCGCAACGGCATCGCCCTGGCCGAAAACCGCGCCAGCTTCGACATCGATTTCTACCTCGACGAACTCCAGCGCAACTACTCCCGCGTTCACCGTGGCCGTCTCCCCATGACCCGCGTCCAGGTCAAACGCCGCGGTGAAATCAAGGAAGTCGAACAGGTCGACATCGTCAAGATCGTCAACGAAGCCATCGAGCCCATCGCCCGCAGCCTCGGCTTCTCCAACCGCCCCGACGAACGCGAAATCCGCGAGCACTACCGCACGCAAAAAGAAATCCCCTACCAGTTCCGCACTGACGTCGATTTCAACACCCTCGCGCAATTCTCCGAGCGCAACCTCGGCGTTCCCGGCATCGACATCGTCGCCCGTCCCGTCCGCCGCTACAACTTCGGCGCATTCGCTTCCCACATCCTCGGCTACGTCGGCAAACCCGACGACAACAGCGAAGCCAAGGCTGAGGACGATTATCCCTACGAAACCGTTGGCCGCCAGGGCATCGAAGCCCGACTTGACTCCAAACTCCAGGGCAAACCCGGCGGCAAGATCCTTCGCGTCAATTACCGCGGCTACGTCGACCGCGAGGAGGAAGTCAAGCCGCCCACGGTTGGCTACTCCGTCAAACTCACCATCGACGCCCGCATCCAGTATATCGTCGAACAAGCCATGCGTGGTGTCGGTCGCGGCGCTGCCGTCATCATGGATCCCAAGACCGGCGACGTCCTCGCCATGTGCTCGGTTCCCAGCTACGATCCCAACGTCTTCATCCCCAAAATCAGCGGCGACAACTGGAAGAGTCTCATCGGCGATCCCACCTCCCCGTTGACCAACCGCGCGCTCAGTTCCTACCCGCCCGGTTCCATCTACAAACCCTTCATCTCGCTGGCTGCTCTCAAGAGCGGGGCCATCACCAAGGACACCGTCATCAACTCCCCCGGCGTCGTCTACATCGGCGGACACCCCTTCAAGGACTGGAGCCCCGGCGGACAAGGCGCCATCAAACTCCTCGACGGCCTGCGCATGTCCTGCAATACCTTCTTCTATCAGGCCGGAGTGCGCACCGGCATCAAGGCCATTGACGAACTCGGCGACATCGTCGGTTTCGGCCAATCGACCGGCATCGATCTTTCCCCCGAATCCAAGGGCATCATGCCCGGCCCCGACTACCTCAAGAAAGTTTCCCCCCGGGAACGCTGGACCGAAGCCTACACCGCCAACGTCTCCATCGGTCAAGGCGCCGTTCAGGTCACCCCCGTCCAGATGTGCATCCTCATGTGCGCCATAGCCAACGGCGGCCACACTTACCGCCCCCGCCTCATTCAGGAAGTCGTCGATCTCGACGGTACTCAACAGGCCGAATACCCCACCTGCGCGCCCCGCAATCCCGAAACTCCCACGCTCGGCGTGAAAAAGAGCGACATCGAAGCGGTCAAAGCCGGACTCCTCGCCGTTGTCGCCGACGGTACCGGTCGTCGCGGGCAAGTCGAAGGCGTCAAGGTTGCCGGTAAAACCGGAACCGCCCAGGCCTGGCGTCGCGTGAGCGGAGCCAAAGTCCAGGACAACAAAACCTGGTTCTACGGATTCGCCCCCTTCGACGACCCTCGCTACGTCTTTCTCGTTTTTGTCGAAGGCGGCACCTCCGGCGGCGGCACCTGCGCCCCGATTGCCCACGACATCATGAACAACATCTTTGCCATGGAAAAAGGCAAGGATATCCAGCTTACCTACCTCACCCCCTCCAGCGGCCACTTCCACGGCGTTGTCGAAGTCCAAAACCCGCTTAACGCCCAGCCTGCCGGATCGACTCCCTCCAATACCGGAGCCAACGCCCCCGCCGCGGTTCCTGCCGACACCACCACCGATAACAGCAACGACAACGGCGGCGGCGAACCTTCCATCGTTCCCGAGGATGACGCTCCCAGCATCATGCCCAAACGCAGGAACTAACTTTCAACTCACCGTGAAACTCACTTTCCTCCAGAAATTCCTCCGCATCGACTGGATACTCTTCATCGTCATGATGAGCCTGGCCTGCGCCAGCGTTGCCTTCATCTACAGCGCCACCTACACCAACGAAGTCGAGGAATACCGCAACTCCTTCCGCTCCCAGATGTACTGGATTCCCATCGGCCTGGCCGGCTTCTTTTTCTTCTCCATGATCGATTACCGCTTCTGGCTCCAATGGGCTCCCCTCCTCGGCGGCATCGCTCTCCTCGGACTCATCCTCGTCCACGTCCCCGGCATCGGTTACCTCCGCTTTGGCGCCCGCAACTGGATTCACATCGGCCCCTTCAGCATCCAGCCCGCCGAACTGGCCAAAATGGCCTACATCATCTTCCTCACCTGGTACCTCCTCGGGCGCGGCATCAAGGTCAAGGAACTCTCCACCTTCATGAGCGTCATCGCATTGATGCTGGTTCCCGTCGGCCTGATCCTCAAACAACCCGATCTCGGTTCCGCCGCCGTCTTCCTGCCCACCTCCTTTGTCCTCATGTACGTCGCCGGAGTCCGCTTCCGTTACCTCTTCCTCACCATGCTCCTGGGCGGCATGGTCGTCGCCTTCAGCTACTTCGGCGTCTACAAGGCCGGAATGAAAATCCCCGGCCTCAAGGAATACCAACTCGCCCGCATCAAGATGTTCTACGACCCGAGCCTCGACCCCAAAGGCCGCGGCTGGCAGATCAATCAATCCCTCATCGCCATCGGCTCCGGCGGCTCCACCGGCAAGGGCTACCTCAAGGGCACCCAAAACGTTCTCGGCTACCTCCCGAAAAAAACTTCATATAACGACTTTATTTTTTCCGTAATTGGAGAAGAATGGGGATTCGTGGGAGGCTCCTGCGTGATCGGTCTTGAAGGCTTGATGTTGCTCCTCTGCCTGAGGGCAGGCGCATCGGCCCGGGATCAAGCCGGTTGCCTGATCACCTGCGGCGTTATGGCCATGCTCTTTACCCATATTTTCGTCAACATCGGCATGAGCATCCAAGTGGTGCCGATCACAGGCATTCCCTTGCCTTTTATCAGTTATGGCGGAACCTTTTTGGTGGTTTGCATGAGTTGCATCGGACTCGTGCAAAGTGTGTGGATACATCGGAAAAACCAGTCGTTATAAATTTTATTATCAACATTTATAAACTAATTTAATATGCTCGCCTCATTCCAACATCCTCACATTGCGGCGTGCACAGGAGATTTTCATGATACTCGATTCAATTCGCGGATTTTTTGGCTTTAAGAAAAAGGGAGAAGAGAAGGAAATCATCATCAGTTGCGAACGGCTCGAACGTCGCGTCGCCCTGCTTGAAGGCGGACGACTGGAGGAATTCTCCATCGAACGCGATGGCGATCGCCAGATCTCCGGCAGCATCTACAAAGGACGCGTCAAAAACCTCGAACCCGGCCTCAAAGCCATGTTCGTCGACATCGGCCTCGAAAAGAACGCCTTCCTCCACTATTGGGACGCCATCCCCGCCGCCCCCGATGCCGGAATCGAAACCTTCGAACGCGAAGGCCGCCGCCGCAACCAGAAGAAGATCACCGTCGGCGACATTCCCCGCCTCTATCCTCCCGGCTCCGACATCATCGTCCAGGTCACCAAGGGGCCCATCGGCACCAAGG
>DBTH01000272.1 GCA_002306945.1 Methylacidiphilaceae bacterium UBA1321
AGTGATTACCTTAAGAATCCTCATGGGCTTTTTCCTCTTTTTACGCAACGTAAAAAGGAAAAAAGCACTGTGGGGTTTCTAAAGGGTATCATACCCTTTAGCGGGGGATATGGGGGCAGCGCCCCCAGTCTTTGTGTGTATGATACTTTGAAATGCTAAGAAACGAGATTTTCCTGGATGTACTGGAAGCTCTGGGTGATGGAATCGAGCGGATCGCCAGGACAACTGTCCTGCTCGACAGCATACCACTGGCAGCCGGCGGATTCGGCGGCAGCGATGATCTTCTTGAAGTCGAGATTTCCCGCGCCGATTTCGCAAAACTCAGGCTGGTTCTTGTCGTTGATGCGGTAGTCCTTCAAGTGAAGGATCGGCAAGCGCTTCTTGAGCTTCTTGCAATAGTCGACCACGTTACCGCCGCCGGATTGAACCCAGAAGGTATCGGGTTCGCCCTGAAGATATTTCTTGTTGGTCTCCTCGTAGATCTTGTCGAGGATGATCTTGCCGTTGATCTTGCGGAATTCGATGTTGTGATTGTGGTAGCAAAGAATCTGCCCCGCCTTGGCGAGAACCTTGCCTGCAGCGTCGAGGCCCTTGATCAATTCGTTGATTTTCTCCTCGCTGTTGAAATCGATGCCGCCGGGATAGGGATAAGCGGTGATCTTGCACTTGAGCTTCTGGAGTCGTTCGACGATCTTCTGCGGTTCGTTGATGATCTTGTCGCCGGGCTCATGCGTGGCGCAGCAAACAAGGCCTTCGCCATCGAGAATCTTGACGAGTTCTTCCTCGGCAATCGGTCCCATGCCGCTGACTTGAACAGCAGTGTATCCGATGGCGCGGATTTTCTCGAGGGTTGCGGCAATGTCGGCCGGGGTCTTGAGCAGATCGCGGCAGGTGTAGAGTTGAACGGCTACTTGATTGATATTCATGGATTGTTGGTGAGTGGGGTTGAGTATCGTTTGAAACCGACGAAGATCAGCATTCGAGAAGATAGTTACCCTGACCGCCGTGATAGCGGGCGACTTTCTTGCGAAAAGTCGACTGGCGGATCAGACTTTTGAGCAGCTTCGCATACTTGGCCGAGGAGAGCGGCAGGGTGACCGTTTCGTCCCGGAACGAGGAGTACAACATCGCGTTGATGAGTTCCACGGAATGCACGCCCTCCACACCGGGAGAAAGCAGCGGTTCTCCGCGCAGGATGGCGTTGGTGAAATTCTTCAGGATGCCGGTATGTTGCTCGCCATGATCCGCGATGGGGATTCGAATCTTCCAGCAGGCCGGTTTCTCGTAAGCCTCGGTCGTTATCCGGCTGTAGGTGGACGTTTTGATTTCGTTGCGCAAAAAAAGAAGCTGGTTATTTTCCAGTGTCAGTCGGCCTCGATCACCGGCCACTTCGAGCCGGTTGACTCCGGGAGCTTCGCCGGTGGACGTGATAAAAACGCCCGTCGTCTTGTCGGGATATTCGAAGGTGGCTGTCACTTCGTCTTCGACTTCAATGTTGTGGTAACGGGCAATCCGGCAAATGGCGCGGACACGTTCGGGCATGCCGAATATCCACTGGAAGAGATCGATATTGTGCACGCTCTGGTTGAGCAGCACACCGCCGCCTTCACCGGCCCAGGTCGCGCGCCAGCCGCCCGAATTGTAGTAGGCTTGCGAGCGGAACCAATCGGTGACAGTCCACTGAATGCGCTGGATGCGACCCAGTTCTCCACCACGCACCATCTGGCGGATTTTCTGGTAATAGGGATCGGTGCGCTGATTGAACATGGCGGCAAACAATTGTTTTCCGCCCTTGTAAGCGGCCAGGAGCCGTTCGCAATCGGCCTTGTGAACCGAAATCGGCTTCTCCATCAACACATGCAGTCCCGCCTTGAAAGCGTCGATGCCGATGGTGGTGTGGGCGTAATGGGGCGTGGCAATCAGGATCGCGTCGATCCTGCCGCAGCGGATCATTTCCCGGTGATCGGTAAAGGACGGAACTCCGGCAAAGGGCTTGAGACGTTGCGGAACCTGATCGCAGACAGCCGCCAATTCGCAGCCGGGAATATTTCCCTTCAAAAGGGTATGCGCATGGTGTCCCCCCATGTTTCCCAACCCGACAACCCCCAGGCGAACAACTGCAGGCTTTGGAACCGACCTATTCATCTTTGACGAAACCATCCGGAAATCGTATCAACACAATTCCCGGATCGCTACTCATTTAAAGAGGCTTATTTGGCGAAGGAGGCACCGAAATCGGCAGCGGGAGCAGCCGGTTTGACGATCTTCTTTTTGTAGTTCGACTTGGCAACAAGCTTCTTGAGGATCTTCTCAAACTTTGCGCCATTGAGTGGAACATCGACTGTTTCTCCCAGCAACGACGACATCAGGATCGCATTACCCAACTCGACCGAGTGAATGCCTTCGGGAGCAGGAGCCAGCAACTTTTCCCCGTGCAAAATCGCGTTGGTAAAGTTCTTGAGGATGCCGACATGTTGTTCGCCACGCTGGGTGACAGGAATTTCGACATTCCATGTGGCGGGACGACCGAAGCTTTCGTTGGTCGTGCGGCTGAATTCACCCATCTTCACTTCGTTGCGGGTGTAGGTCAGCTTGCCGTTCTCCATAACGAGTCGGCCCTGCTCGCCGGTGACTTCGAGGCGGTTGGTTCCGGGAGTCTCGCCGGTGGACGTAATGAAGACGCCCGTCGTACCGTTCTTATATTCGAAATACGCAGTCACGTCGTCCTCGACTTCAATATCGTGGTAACGACCCAACTGGCAAAATCCACGCACGCGATCCGGCATGCCGAAAAGCCATTGGTAAAGGTCGAGATTGTGGGGGCACTGGTTGAGCAACACACCGCCACCTTCGCCAGCCCAGGTCGCGCGCCAGCCGCCGGAAGCGTAGTAAGCGTGCGTGCGATACCAGTCGCTGATGATCCAGTTGACACGACGGACGGTTCCGAGTTCGCCACCCTGCACCAACTCGCGAACCTTCTGGTAAATCGAATCGGTGCGCTGATTGAACATCGCCGCGAAAATCTGTTTCTTGTTCGTGTGGGCCGCGATGAGGCGTTCGCAATCGGCCTTGTGCACGGAGATCGGTTTCTCAACGAGAACGTGCAGCCCGGCCTTGAGGGCCGCGATGCCAATGGTGGTGTGATAATAGTGCGGAGTGGAAACCAGGATCGCGTCGATGGCGCCCGATTTGATCAGCTTGTCGCTGTCGTTGTAATGAGGCGTTTTGTCATAACGCGCGAGACGTTTTTCGTCCCAGTCGCAGACAGCGGCGAGTTCGAGACCGGGAATTTTACCGGCAAGAATGTTCGCGGCATGAACCGAGCCCATATTGCCGAGCCCGACGATACCCAAGCGTACAGTGGAGAGTTTATTCGATTTTTTAGCCATATGTTTATAGGAATAATTGAAGTGAAATGAAAATGCGCTATGCCTGTCCGCGCTGTTGATCCGCTTTCTTTTGGGCGAGCATGGAGAGTTCCGCCGCCTTGAAAATATGATCCTGCGTCATGGCTTTCTCGGTGCGGTTGACGCAGTCGAGGATGAACTTGCCGAAGAATGGGAAGCCGACCTTACCCTTGCAATCGATGATCTGCTCCTGTTTCTGATCGGCGATCAGAACGAGATCCGAACCAGTATCGCGTCCCAGGTCGAGGTATTTGCGTACTTCTATGAAACCGTCCGTGCCGAGAATGAAGAGACGTCCATCCCCCCACGAACGCAGACCACCGGGTGTGAACCAGTCGAGTCGGCAATAATAGGAAGCACCGTTGTCGGCCATCAAACTCGCCTCGCCAAAGTCTTCCAGTCCGGGCGTGTCCTGATTGGCAAAATTGTCAACGCGGGCGAAGTTGACCGTCGCGTCCTTCGCTCCCGTGTAAGCGAGAAATTGTTCAAATTGGTGCGAACCGATGTCGGTGAGAATGCCGCCGTATCTGGCCTTATCGAAAAACCACGCCGGGCGACTCGCCTTGCTCAGCTTGTGCGGCGCGAGATTGATGACCTGCAATACCCGTCCGATGGCACCTCCGGCGATGAGTTCACCCGCGTACCATGTGGATTCGACGTGAAGACGTTCGCTGAAATAGACGCCGTACTTGCGGCCGGTCTCGGCAACCACCTTTTTGGCCTGGCTCAATTGTTCGAGCGTCGTAAACGGACTCTTGTCGGTGAAATAATCCTTGCCCGCCTTCATCACGCGGCACCCGATTCCTCCGCGTTCGGACGGAACCGCCGCCGCCGCCACCAAAGCAATCTCCTTGTCTTCAAGAATGCGCTCAAACGAATCGACCGGCCTGGCCTGCGGATACTGAGCCACGAAAGCCTCGACCTTTTTCGGATCGGGATCGTAGACATATTTCAATTGCGCACCGGCTTCGGTAAGACCGTTACACTGGCCGTAGATATGGCCGTGATCGAGATAAGCGGCGGCAAAGACAAACTCTCCGGGCTTGACCACCGGCTGGGGACGGCCCGAGGGGGCGTAATTAAAACCTTCTTTGGATGACATACAATTTACTTGTGATAGAAATGACTTCGTATTAAGTTGATACCAACACGTGTTAGTTCATCACCATCTCCTTGTCAAATGAAATCCACAGTCCGCTCCACCTCCCAGCTTGCCAAACTCCTCGGCATTTCCCGTTGGACAGTTTCACGTGCACTCAACGGACATCCCGGCATCAGCCCCCGCACCATCCAACGCATTCGTGAGGCCGCGCGCATTCACGGCTTCTCTCCGAGCATGCTTGGGCGCGGGCTGCGTAGCGGCAAAACCAATCTCATCGGCATTTGCCTCCCCGACCTCGTCGACTACTTCCTCACCAGCAAAATCTCCCGCCTGCAGGACGCCATAGAAACCCGCAATTTCCAGCCGGTCATGCAAATGACAAACGGCTCCGAGGCACGTGAGAACGCCTCGCTCGAACTCTTCGCCGCCATGCATTGCGCGGGCGTCGTCTCCATCGCGTCGATCCTGCCGGAGGACGCTCCGGTCTTCGCTAATCTCGCTTCAGCCAACATCCCCGTGCTCAAAATCGACCCGCTCCATCCCACGAACCGTTCCGTAGTGGCCAGCGACCGTTCTTACGCCATGCGAGCCGCCCTCACGCATTTCCAGGAACTCGGCTACCGGAGCGTCGCCGCCTTTGGAATCAACTCCTCCACCGCCTACGGACGCCAGCGCATCGAGGGTCTACAGCACGCAACCCGTGCGTTGAAATGGCAATTCGCGCGCGACATCACTTTCATCAACGCCGGGGTTGGCAACGACGATTTCGAAACCGGCGAGGCCCTTGCCCACGAATATCTCAAGCTCCCGCGCACACGCCCCAAGGCCATCATCGCGCTCAACGACCGCATCGCCTTTGGCGCCTTGCGCGTTTTTCAAACCCGCAATCTCAAAGTCCCCGGCGACGTCTCCATCATCGGCTACGACAACAGCGACTTCGCTCCCTACGCCAACCCGGCCCTCACCTCTATCGATCCGCAGGTATCCGATTTGATCGACAAGGCCGCGGCAATGCGGCCGGCCAGCGACGTCGACAAACATGCCGCCACCCTC
>DBTH01000104.1:0-11437 GCA_002306945.1 Methylacidiphilaceae bacterium UBA1321
TTCCGATGCATGGGCGTTGGGCTCCCTTCGATACGGCCTTCGGCCTATTCAGGGCAAGTTCGCCATACACCCAGTCGCCCGAGCGCAGGCGGCGCCCAACCATCTGACATTCGACGCGATTGAGTGACAAACGCGAATCTGACAGAAGGTGACGGTGTCAGCAGATACGCGGGTCCACAATACAAGAATAGCGGATCCGGATCTTTGGCACGAACATTGATTCACCCAATGCGCGTGGGCCGATGTCGGCTCGCGCAACGCGGGAGAACCCGAGCCATGAATGCCGAAGGAATCGCGGTGTTCTCGGAGCGCAAGAACCAGATCCTCGTCGCGGGCGAAGGCGCGGGTTCCATCTCCTGCGACCAACCCAGCTTGGCCGGCGCCGTCTCGCAGCGGGCCTGCGTGTTCTGCGGCGCGCGCGTGGTGCTCTACCCCATCGCCGACGCCATCCACATCGTCCACGGACCCATCGGGTGCGCGGCCTACACCTGGGACATCCGCGGCGCCCTGTCCAGCGGACCGGAGCTGCACCGCCTCTCGTTTTCCACCGACATGCAGGAGAAGGAAGTCATCTTCGGCGGCGAGAAGAAGCTGGAGGCCGCGCTGCGCGAGCTGATCGCCAAGTACCAGCCCAAGGGCGCGTTCGTCTACAGCACCTGCGTGGCGGGCGTGATCGGCGACGACATCGAAGGCGTCTGCAAGAAGGTGGAGAAAGACGTTTCCATCCCCGTGATCGCCGTGAAGTCGGAAGGCTTCAAGGGCAACAAGCGCGCCGGCTACAGCGCGGCCTGCCAAGCCCTGGATCGCCTGGTGGGAACCGGCGACACGACCGGCATCTCGCCCTTGTCCATCAACATCCTGGGCGACTTCAACCTGGCCGGCGAGATCTGGCTGATCCGCGAATACTACGAGAAGATGGGCCTGCAGGTGGTCGCCAACATCACCGGCGACGGACGCATCGACGACATCCGCAAGAGCCACGGCGCGGCCCTGAACGTGGTGCAGTGCTCGGGTGCCACCATGGAACTGGCGCGCTACATGAAGGAGAAGCACGGCGTGCCCCACCTGCGCGTGTCGTACTTCGGGATCGAGGACATGGCCGAGTCGCTGTACGCCGTGGCCCGCCACTTCCAGGACATCGACCACCAGGTCATGGAGCGGGCCAAGAAGCTCGTGGCCGAGGAACTCAAGGAGCTGGTCCCCGAAATGCGCGCCCTGAAGAAGCGCCTCCAGGGCAAGACCGCCGCGGTGTACGTGGGCGGCGCCTTCAAGGCCTTCTCGCTCATCAAGGCGTTCCGCCACCTGGGCATGCGCGTGACCCTGGTGGGCTCGCAGACCGGCACCGAAGCGGACTACCGCGAAATCCAGGAGACGTGCGATCCGGGCACCGTGATCGTCGACGACACGAACCCCCTGGAGCTGGGCGCGTTCCTGAAGAACAACGACGTGGACATCCTGGTGGGCGGCGTCAAGGAACGCCCCATCGCCTACAAGCTGGGCTTGGGGTTCTGCGACCACAACCACGAGCGCAAGCTCGCCCTGGAAGGTTTCCTGGGGATGCGCAACTTCGCCCGCGAAGTGGCGGCCACCGTGGAAAGCCCCATCTGGAGGCTCGTGCCGCGCCGGATCGGGCGCACCACGGCGGGAACCCCGCTCTCGACAGATTTTGTTCAACCCCCGGTCCTAGCGCCGGCGACGAAGGAGGCCTGAGATGGTCACGACCGCGGAATCCAAGACGCGCCAACCCTGGGTCTCGACCGCGAACCCCTGCCACCAGTGCCGCCCCCTGGGCGCCACGGTCGCGTTCCAGGGGATCGAAGGCTGCGTGCCGTTTTTGCACGGTTCGCAGGGCTGCGCGACCTACATGCGCCGCTACCTGATCTCGCATTTCCGCGAGCCCGTCGACATCGCCTCCTCCAGCGTCTCGGAGAAGGAAGCCGTGTGGGGCGGCGGTCCGGCCCTGCGCCAGGGCCTGCGCAACGTCACCGAGAAGTACGGCGCCAAGGTCGTGGGCGTGGCCACCACCTGCCTGACCGAAACCACCGGCGAGGACATGGGGACGCTCCTGCACGAATGGCGCAAGGACATCGCGGCGAACCCGCTCAAGGTCGACGACCCCGACGTGATCGCGGTCCCGTGCCCGAGCTACGACGGCACCCACATGGACGGGTTCCACGGGGCCGTGCGCGCCTTGACGGAGCACTTCTCGGAAGCCTGCGCACCCCACGGCGGGATCGCCCTGTTCCCGGGCTTCGTCTCGCCCGCCGATTTGCGCCACCTTCGGGAGATCCAGACGGCCTTCGGCCTGCACGGCACCCTTGTGCCCGATTATGCGGACCGCCTGGACGGACCGGCCCTGGCCGAAGCCGGTCCGCTCCCCGAAGGAGGAACCACGACCGAGGCCATGCGCGCGCTGCCGGGCTGCAAGGCCTCGATCGAATTCGGACGGACGATCCCCGACCATCTGTCCGGAGCGGCCTTCCTCGAAAGCGAATGGAAGGTCCCGCGCCGCACGCTGGGGACACCGATCGGGATCCGCGAGTCGGACGCCTTCTTCGCCGCCATGGAGGAACTGTCGGGTCGCGAGACCCCCGCCGACTGGCAGCAGGAGCGCGGCCGCCTGATCGACGCCTGCGTGGACGCCCACAAGTACCTCTCGGGCCGCACCGCCGTGGTGTTCGGCGACGAGGACCTGGCGATCGGACTGGTGGCCTTCCTGACGGAAATCGGCATCAAGACAACGTTGGTGGTGTCGGGAGGCAAGAGCGGCAAGCTCAAGGCGGGCATCGAGCGCGTGACGCGGAACTTCCTGGAAGAGATGCCCCGGATCCTGGCCGACGCCGACTTCCGCGACATGGAGGAATGCGCCGAAAGCCAGATGGCCGACCTGTTCATCGGGCACTCGAAGGGCTACAAGCTGGCGCGCCGCCGCGACGTGCCGCTGGTGCGCGTGGGGTTCCCCCTGCACGACCGTTTCGGGGGCCAGCGCCAACTGCACGTGGGCTGGCGTGGCGCGCTGGGTCTGCTGGACAACATCGTCAACACCATCCTGGAGAAGCGCCAAGACGACTCCCCGGTGGGCTACTCGTACTTGTGAGCATTCCGGGCCGGACGAATCCGTCCCTCGACAGATCTTGACACGAACGCACAGAAGGAGAACTGCCATGGTCGCGACAACCAGACTTCCCGTCGAGCGGCACCCCTGCTTCAGCGAAACCAAAAGCCACGAATGGGGCCGCATCCACCTGCCGGTCGCGCCCAAGTGCAACATCCAGTGCGCCTACTGCTCGCGCAAGACCGACTGTCCCAACGAGAGCCGTCCCGGCGTCTCCAGCCGCGTGCTCAACGCCAAGGAGGCCGTGAGCTACCTGCACAAGGCGCTGGCCGCCGAACCGCGCATCGCCGTGTGCGGCATCGCGGGACCGGGCGATCCGTTCGCCAACGTCGACGTGACCATGGACACCCTGCGGATGATCCGCGACACGGCCCCCGAGATGCTCCTGTGCGTGTCGACCAACGGGCTGGGTCTCACCGAGGAGATCGCCAACGAACTGGCCGACCTCCAGGTGTCGCACGTGACGATCACGATCAACGCGGTGGATCCCACCATCGGCGCCAAGATCTACGCCTGGGTCCGCGACGGCAAGAAGACCTACCGCGGCATCGAAGGGGCGACGCTCCTGATGAACCGCCAGCTCGACGGCATCGCCGTGCTCAAGGGGCGCGGCGTGGAAGTCAAGATCAACACCGTGATCGTGCCGGGAATCAACGACACGCACGTGGAGGAGATCGCCCGGGTGGTTTCGGGGCTGGGCGCCGACGTCCACAACCTGATCCCCATGACCCCGGCCCCCGGCGCCCTGTTCGAGAACCTGACGGAACCCGACGCCAACATGATGCACCGCGCGCGCCGCGGATCGGGCAAGTACCTCAAGCAGATGATGCACTGCCAGCGCTGCCGCGCCGACGCCGTGGGCTTGATCCGCGAGGACCGCTCCAACGACTTCGCCGCCCTGATGGACGAGGCGCGCGAGGAGGTGGCGGCCGACCGCCCCTACGTGGCCGTGGCGACCCAGGAAGGCGTGCTTGTGAACCAGCACCTGGGCGTGGCCGACCGGGTGCAGATCTGGGAACGGTGCGACGACGGTGACTTCGACTCCGCTCAGCCCAAGTTCCGCATGGCCTTCGAGCGCCCCTGCCCCTCGGGCGGCAGCGGCGCGGCGCGGTGGGAGGAACTCGCCAATGTCGTGTCCGACTGCCGGGCCATTTTGGTGGCCGCCGCCGGCGAAGCGCCGCGCAAGGCGCTGGAAGCGCGAGGGGTCGCTGTCTGCGAAATGGAAGGGCTCATCGACGACGCGCTGGAAACGGTGTACGGCGGCAAGGACCTGGGCAAGCTGCGCGCGCGCCGCGCGGGCTTGGGCAAGGAATGCGGCTGCGGCAAGGTGCGGGAGCCGGGGACGGGGTGCGGGTAGCTCCGCTAGGGCAGCGCTTCGCTTGACGGTTCTTGTCTTATTGCAGACTGCGTCTGCGTGCTGGATTCACGGGGACGGCGTCGGCCTCCCCGTGACCCCTAACGACTCAAGGGCCCGTGTGCGCGGGCCCTTGAGAATCCCGCGCACCGAGGGCTGGCCGCCCTCGGGACCCGCTTAGGGAGCGGTCCACGTGGCAATGTCGGCGGAGACAGAATCCGTCGCGCGTCCGCCTGCTTGCCTGCGGCAAGACGGCGGAGATGTGGCCACGTCGCTCAGGTTGCTGGATTCACTGCGGCACTTCGCTCCAGGGGAGCTTGTAGATGTGCCCGCAACCGGCGGCGTACAACGTATCGCCGATGCCCGCGAAGGCCATGGTAATGTCCGAACCGCATGTAGTGCGGGTGCCGTCGTCACTTTTGCCCCAGTTCTTTTCCAAGTAGCGCCAACCTTTGCCGTCCACGTACACCAACGGTACCGACACGTTTTGCCCACCCTCGAACTGAAGCGTTTCACTGTAATGACCCCAGTTGCCAGACCGTAGGAGAGGCCTTAAATTTCAAGTAAACTGTGTTGGCTAATGAGGTTGCTACCTGCAGGCCTTGGGCTCAGAAGTTTCCCCAAATTTTCCTTGCAGGAATTCAGGACATCAAACTTGCATCGCGAGGATCCATGCTTTCACTAATTCCTCTCCTGATCTCAGTATGCGGTGTGCTCCAAGTGCAGACTCGGAATATGGCAACGGCCGGGGATGATGGCAAATGGCGCAAAGTCGGTATCTTGGTCTCCAATACCGGACCAAATGACGTTTCGTTAGATACTTCAAAGATCCAGTATGTCATGCATGAAAAAACACTTTCCCTAAACACCCCCCTTTGGTACTGCCAAATCCACGATACGACTTGGCAGTACAGCGTCGAAGGCACGAACCTAGCTATTCCAGCCTTAAGTCAACTGACTGATACGACGGTCGTCCTCATCTGGAGTTTCAACCGAGGATATAAAATTCCGGTCAATGGAAAAATGGAACTTCAATTCGGCATCTCTCGCACAGATTATTCCGTGATTGATCAGACTCTAGATCCTAGTTATGTTGCCTCGACCACCTTTACTAGTAACCCGATCGTTCCCTTTCAGTCCGACTTCACATCGACATATGCCGCACGGACGACACCGGGAATTTACGGCACGGTGGTTCCGTGTTGCGTAAGAAAGTAGACGAATTGCCAAAGTGAGATCACAATGGGAATAGAACCCACGCTTTGAAGGGACGCTCTTCCTTTTGAATGGTTATCTCCGGTAATTCCCTTGTAGTTGCATTCGCGGGTTTAGGGTAGAGGCAAGAATCGATCTTGCCGTTCCAGCCGACTAAGCGGATTCCTGAAAGCGAATCACGGCAGCGCTTGCGTAGCTCCATTCGTCCTAACCAAGCACTATCCATGACCTTGGTCTCTTGCCACCGCTGCACCCATTGCTGATGGCCAGAAAGCAACACCATCGACGCAATCGATATCGCGACCCCAAGAAGACTCATTGCTACCAAGAGTTCAATTAGGGTCATACCAACACGGCGCCGAGTCAGGGCTTTAGTACCGTTCAAGCCACAATTCCCTTCCCGGCCCGCCTTGCCGATCCTTCCAAATGCCGTGTATCCGACATCCATCATGCTCTGTCCAACGCCGCGTCACGGAAAAGTCTCCCGTAGCGTCGCGCAGTTGTGCCGTGGCCGAGTCCCCCGGCCTCCCTGCTCCCGCCGCGGAATGCACGAGCGAGTCCAGGACGCGTTCGGCGTGGAATCTCCTTATGCCGCCCTGGTTCCAAGCGGATTTGTAGAGAAATCTCGCAACCGGGAATAGGACCGTCCCGGCGATGGCCACCGCTACCAGCACCTCCAGCAACGTCATCCCCCGGCCCTTGGTCACCGCACGCTCCAGGAAGCGGGCTCTCCTCGTCCAGTCCATGGAATCGCAATCACCATCGTGGAATCGGCGACAGAGGACAAGTTCGCCTGGTCCAGCCTTCCTTCCCAAGGAACGCCCTTTTGGTCGTGGTAAAGGAGAAACTGGGCCAGAACACTGCCCTGAACTTTGCCGCGGATCTCCGCTCCCCCACGGCAAATCCACACACCCTTCCAGGTCATGGCCGAATCGGACAGAAAATGCATCTGACGGGACGAGCTTCCCTGATGGCGCCCCGCGTACACCACCGTCCCTGTTCCTCGCCGTGTTCCGATTCTGACGATGCTCGATGATATGGAATCCCCTGGAAAAGCCGGATTCGGATGCGCTGCGCCCAACAAGTGGAAAAGTCCGCCCCGAGCATCTACGGTGTCCGCAAGAAGCAAAAGCGAGTCCTTGGACAGGATTTGACCTTCCAGGTGCAGGTCCCCGCGGATCAGGAGATTTGTCCGCGACGCGAACAGGACATCCTTCGCCTCCACCTTGCCTTCCACCAGCAGCCTGCGGGAAAGCGATACGACATGCAACAGCTTGGCATCCCGGATGCGGAGGACTCCGTCGCATCGGAACTCGGCGTCCCGGACATCACCGGTGACATCGCAGGTGTCCGTGGACCACCGGGAGAAAGAAAGGCCGGAGTCGATCGGGGCACCCAGGTACCAAGCGTGGTCGGCACCCGTCCACCATGCCTCGACGACATCCGTTCGGGGCATGAGCGCCGGGTTCGGCGACCAGAGGTCGGGACGGGCAGCGAATTGCGAGGACGTCCCTCCGAACGAACCGGATACCGATCCGTTCCCCCAATAGGTTCCGCGCAGCGAGGAACCTTGGAGGATCTGCAGATTCTGTCCTCCGTCAAGGATTCCCAGGCAGGGCATGGAATCGCCCCTCGCCGACCCTCCGACTACCACGGTTCGGACGAGGTCGGTGTCTCGGCCCACAAACAGGCGCGCATCCACCCTCACCAGCGCTCCCCAGGGGCGTACATTAACCCGGAATCCGGCGCGGTGGGGCTCAAGCCAGACCATCTCCGACCATTCCTCGGGTCCGAGCAGGGAGTCTGCCTTCCATCGCATTCGACAGTAGGAAAGGGCACTTTCCAGCAGTGCCTCGCGTTGGGCCTCCAGATGGTCTCGATGGGAAAGGCTGTCCGTACCCCTGACCTGCAGCATAACACCTGTCACCAGGAACCCGAGGAGGATCAGGATCCCCAGGACGAAGATCAAAGCCACCCCCCTGCGTTCAGGGGTCGAGGTGCCTGCGCTGCCCATCGTGTTCCAAATCTACACCACCCGGTGTCACGGCTTTCACGGTCCAACCGAAGGCCAAGCTCCCGGGGTGGACCAGTTCCGTTGCAAGATTCAACCCCAAGATGGCCATCGGAGGGTCTCCGCCCAAAAAGCCTTTGATGGTAGGGAGGGGAATCGGCGGAATGTCCAGGGCAGGGAGCGATTTGTGTATCGCAATTTTCTTTGGAGCCACGCGCTTGGACGTATCCTCTGGAGGTACCCACGGCCCCCGGAACGGGTCCCGACCCAAGGACAGATCCGAGCCGGAATGAGAAGGAAAAGACTTTGCCTGGTCGACTTGAACGTGCTTCGTTTGCAGCCAGCCTGTGCGCCAGAGCGCCCACCCCCATACACCAAGCGCGGTCACCAACAAGGAAATGAACAGGGGCCGGCGCATCAATCGCTCCTGCATTCCAACTCGAACTGGGCCATGACGGGACCGCCTCGCGGATCCAATGTGCGCAGGGACCAGGACTGGATGCGGCAGGGGATGGCCGGCGATTCGAGTCTTCCCACCCAACCCACGAGTTGGGGGAAAGCTCCTTTCGCCTGAAGATGGATCCCAAGATTTGTGCCAGATCTCGTGGTTTCCAACGCGTGCAGCTCCACACCTGCCTGATCGGCGCTCGAACGCAAGGGGGCTGCAAAATCAGTGGCAGAAACGCTTGGTTCCATGGAATCCAAATGAGGGCTTAGGGCCTTAGCGAGGTGTGACTGGAGTGAATCACGTTCCGATCTCGACGACTGGAACGCGTTCCAGGCAGGCATCCCCCCCCCGCGCACAGACAGCGCAACAAGGAAAAGGCCCATTGCGATCCCGCCAATCTTCCAAGCCAGCGAGCGGGTGTTCACGGCATCCCCGATTGGATGCCCAGATGGAGCAGTGGCGCGGAGATGGTCCCCACCCGCTCATGGCTCCATCGTTCGGGAGACCAGGTTTCCGTGGATTGGATCTTGAGATTCCCAGGTAGGCCTTTCAAGCAATTCGAGACCCCATCGGGACCCGAAGAGGTCCACGCCGTCAAAGTTTGGTTAAATCGGTCCTCGCTGCGCTTCCCAGACCAATCCTCCACCCAGGCGCCTTCTGGCCAGCAGCGCGAGACGGCGGCCAGGCTCGGCGCCAGTCCCCCACCACTGCGACGGAACGCGTCGTCCCATTCGCGGAGGCGACGGTTGCGTGCGTCCATTCGGTCCAATTGTTCCAGCCGATTTCGGTACTTGCCGATTTCCATTTGGAGTCTGACGTTTGTTCGTTGCTGCACGTTTGTGGCAACGAGAATCCCCACAGACAGGATCCCCACCACGAATGCCAGAGACAGACCGCGCCAAATCCAGTGCGACGCCTCGATTCTGCCTCGGGCGTCGATGGCCAAGGAACCATCGACCGATTCGTCCAACGCATCCTTCCCTCGATTCAAGGCGACGGCGGCGGCGAATCTAAAATCTTCCGGGATAGCTCTGGCTGTGATGCTCCAAGGTGTGTCCAGTTTTCGCGGATCCTTGCCTTCAGCGTCCAGAAGCCCGGCCGATGACGCGTCCAGGTAGGCAACAAGTGCTGATTCCCAATCTGGAAGGCTTGTGGGGATCTCCTGATGTAAGGTGAGCCATTCGGTGCCAAGAAGGGCAGGATCCTCTCGGCCGCCATCCAGTTCCAGGAATCGTTCGATGCGATCCTCGCGCATGAACCAGACCTGGGCCAACCGCGCCAACACCCGGACAGCTATCCAGACCGGAGGACAAGAAGCAGGATTCAGCAACCCGGGAAGAAGTACCGACGCCGAATGGACGGAATCCGGCTCATCCAGTCCGGTTGCCCGCAGCGCGGATTCCAGATGTCCAGCACGCCACCAAAAATCCCAGTGCGGTACCGGCTGTGTTTCGGCCATCCGCTCCAAATCTTCGGGAAGGACGGCGGGAAGGGATGGATCGTCCGACCCGGGCAGCACATGGTGGACAGGGAAACCACCGAGAGCCACGCGAACACCGCGGGAAGCCAAACGAAGCTTTCGAGCCCAGTCCTCAAGGTCGGAATTGTTGGCACGCTCTTGCCAAGCGGGTTGCCAACCACCGGGGCGGCGTTCCAACCGAATCAGACGAGCATCGTTTGGAGACAGATCCATCCCCCAAAGGGACCAGGGGCCAAGCCAGCCCGCCATTTTCCCAATTCGGTCCATCCTCACTTCTCCAAGGCGTTCAAAACCTTGGTCGGATTCACGTTGGAATCGTCTCCGTAGTAGATATGCGGCGTCACGAAGATCAGAAGTTGGTTTCGCGTCTTCTGTGTCGTCCGATTCTTGAACAGCCATCCCAGGATCGGGATGGAACCCAGCAACGGCACCTGGCTGTAGACGTTGTTGTTGGTCTCCTTGACCAATCCACCCAGGACGATCGTCTCCCCTTCGCGCAAGCGCACCTTGGATTTCAATTTGCGATGGTTGATGGTGGGAGGTGTATTCGCATCAAACGAGCCTTCCGGTTCCGAGAAGTCCGGCACAATGTCGCAAGTGATCTCGCCCTTGCCAGTGACGTAAGGAGTCACCGTGAGGGTAACGTCGGCCTGGATCTTCTCGAATCGCTGGGAGGTCTGCACTGTGTTGCCCGTCGTGGAAGACAAATCAGTCTCGGTCTTGAGGAGGAAGTATTGCGTCTGGCCGATGCTGATGGTGGCCTCGGAACCATTTAGCGTGGCCACCTGTGGGCGCGAACGGATCTCCAGGAGCTTTTCTTGCTCCATGGCGCTGATCTTGACGAAGAAATCCTTGGGCAGAGTGACGACGTCGCGGATACCGGGGATGGCCGCCAGCACGGCGTTGCCATCGTCGCGGTTGAAGATCTGCTCGAAGTTGGGATAGATGGCCCGACTATTGGATCCTTTCCCCGCCTCCCCCAGGAAGGCGGTGGCTCCGATCGCGCGAATCTTGTCCATGTTCACGTCCACCACCAGGGCCTCAATGAGAATCTGAGGCACAGGGAAATCGACGCTCTCCACGAATTGGCGGATCCCTTCGATGGATTCCCGCGAGCCCAGCACCATGATGCCGTTGTGGCTCTTGACTAACTTGAGTTGGGTATTCTTGATCACATTGGGCGGCACTATGTCCAGAACATCTTCCGCCTTCATATGCTTGAGCACGATCAGCTCGGTGTTGGTGACCCCCGCTGTGCCCACAGGACCCACGAACCATGCATTTTCCCGCTTCCACCAGGTAAAATCGGTTCCCGAAAGCAGGAAGTCAAGCGCCTGCGACAGGGGAACCTTGGTCACGCGCAGGGTGGCACTTCCTGTGAGGTTCCCCACTACCACCAAATTCACCCCCAGACGCGACCCCAGCATGGGGATCAGGTCCTTCAGGGGCGCTCCATTGGCTTCCAGCGTCACGAGGGAATCGGGGTCCACTGTCACACGCGTGGCAAATCCACCACCGCCTTGGTCCGAGGGTTTCCAGGGCAACGCCGAGAAGCTGTAGACTCCCGAGGAATTTCGCACCTGGAGACCTGCGTTCTCCGCGATCATGGTCAGCGCCTTTCCTAATGGCATCTTCTGCAGGAAGAGGGCCACCGAGCCCGAAGCCCCCTTGTCGACCACCACCGTGGTCTGGGTGGCGTCGCCGATAGCACGCGCCACCTTGTCAATGGGAGCATCTTGAGCATCCAGGGTCAAGGCTGCGTCTGACCAGGATACTACACACTTGGGCTCAGGCGGGGGGGGGGGGGGGGAGGG
>DBTH01000104.1:11695-25042 GCA_002306945.1 Methylacidiphilaceae bacterium UBA1321
GGCTGGGGTGGGGGGGGGGGGGGGGGGCGACGGCGGCTGCTTCCACACCTTCACGGCCCCAGGTAGCGGATCCATGGAAAGTCCGCTTTCATGCACGATCAGCCGCAGCGCATCGCGCAGCTTGATGTGCCTAAGATTCAGGGTAACGGAACCTGTCACTGATGGATCGATCAGGAGGCTCACCCCGTACTGAAGTCCCAATGCGCTCAGGGCATCTCGTACCTCGGTGCCGCGGAGGTTGAGTGATGGCAGCATCAGGGAATCGGGGATCAAGATCTTGAGGAGGGAATCCCGTTGGATTTGAGCCGCAGGAATGACGACAGTAGGAGTCTGCGGCACCGTTCCCACAGGGACATTTGAATTGACGGCGGAGCGAGCGTTCAGGGAAGCCGTCGTACCTTGAGGTGGTGTGCCCGAAAGCGCCGGGTTTACGGAAGGAACGGCACCCATGCTCGGTGGAAATTGGGCGTCCGAAATATCCGGCATGATGGAAAGTGTGGCGATGGGATTCTGGCCTTTGGCACGCAGCTGCTGCCAAAGAAGGCTTGTGGTGTCGACCTTACGTCCATCCGGAAGGATCACTTGCGCAGCTGCCATGCCTGCGCACCAGAGAAGGACCAATGTGCGTCTCAAGATGCTGTCTCCCGCAACACTTCCTCCAGGGATGTCAGCCCAACACGGGCCTTGGATATAGCTTCTTGCCGCAAGGTAGACATCCCCTCCCGCAGAGCCTGTTCGCGCAACCGGTTGGCGTCCACGCCCTTTGCGACCAAATCACGCAGCGACTCGGATAGGGGCATCATCTCGAAGATCCCCATGCGTCCTCTGTATCCAGCGTGGGCACAAGTGGGACAACCGGTTCCGCGGGTCCATTCGCCTTGCAGGTTCTTTTCGTCCAGCACCTGCAGCAATGAGCTGGTGCGAGGATCTGGAACACCGCAATCCGGGCAGGTTCGGCGCACCAGCCGCTGAGCGACAATCAGGTTCACCGCCGAACTCACCAGAAAGGGCTCGATACCCATGTCGATCAGCCGGGTCACGGCGCTGGGAGCATCGTTTGTGTGGAGGGTTGAAAGGACTAAATGCCCGGTGAGAGCCGCGCGCACAGCAATCTGAGCGGTTTCCAAGTCGCGGATCTCGCCTACCATGATCACGTTGGGGTCCTGTCGCAGGATAGTCCGCAGCGCCTTCGCAAAGGTGAGATCGATGTCGGGCTTCACTGCGGTCTGGACGATTCCTTCCAACCGGTATTCGATGGGATCTTCCACTGTGGTGATGTTGACCTCAGGCGACCGCAGCCGTTTGAGTACGCTGTACAACGTTGTGCTCTTGCCGGCACCCGTGGGACCGGTGATCAAAATCATGCCGTATGGTAACCGGAAGGTCCGCTCAAACTGCTCCAATCGGTCCTGACCGAATCCGAGCCGGTCGAGATCCAGATCAACAGAGGACTGGTCTAGCACGCGTAGCACGATTTTTTCGCCAAACTCCGTGGGAAGGGTGGACACACGGATATCGATCCCCTGCCCCATATGCTGGAATCGGATTCGCCCATCTTGGGGCCGCCGCTTCTCGGCAATATCCAGGGTAGCCATCACCTTGAGCCTCGACAAAACCTCCGCCCGCATGCGCAAAGGGATCTCCTGCACCACCTTCAAGATCCCATCCAACCGGAACCGCACCGTGATGCCAATCTCGGTGGGCTCAAAGTGCAGATCGGAAACCTTATCTCGCACGGCGCGGTCCATCAGCTCCTGCACTAATCGTGTGGGATTTGAAGAGATCAAATCCAATGAATCCATGGGCTCTGCAAGAATGCGGTTGATTTGGCGGTGAAGGAGAGAAGTCATTTCAGGTTTCTTGAAAAACAGATCTAGCTCAGACAGAACTGTCCACACTAAGTAATCCTATTTACTCTAAAAAATGCAACATTATCCCTGATATCTATTTTCTATTATGAGCACAAATCAGCGCGACACAATATAGATAAACCAGGAAAATGACTTACTGAAGTTTATCCATAAACCCAATCAGGAAAGGCGTCATTTTCGGCGTAATATATTAGCAATGATACCTGATCTTCAATAGAATTGCCTTTCCCTTGCAGAACTTCAAGAACTTCGCGAGCAACCGAAACCTCAAGAAAATAAATGTAGCCTTGTTGTTTAATTTCAGTTGGAACACCAAGGACTTCATTAGGCAGAGGGACAACACAATCGGCGTTTGGAGTCCAAGGACACCGAACACAGAAGATTGCATCATCATTCTGTTGATCTAGAGTACGAACGGCTTCTCGAAGCGTCATTTTCATTTCCCTCATCTAGTAGTTACTGCCCCAAATATTAAATCCGCCAACCCTGTTTGGGTGAAAAAGTGTTTGCAAAGCACCATTGCTTTGATGTTGAGATCTCACAACTAATTGCATCATTCCAGGCTGGTCTGGTACGTGATGCCAAGTCCAGTCTGCTGGCGATTTCCCTAATGCCGTTCCAGCGCCGTTTTTTGGGACTTCGATACCAAGACCTTTCATTGAAGCGGCAAATTCCGAACTTCGCTCCATCTCCACCATTAATGCCTCATTCGCAGCTTTGAAATGGGCTTTACGCGTTCCTATTCCAAGTTTTGGAATTGAAGTTTCGAAGGCAACAGAATAAGCAGTTTTAGCTGCGATACCTGCGCCTTCCCCCGCTCTCCAAATAAGACCAGCGCCTGCCGTTAAGAGCTTTCCACCTCCAAGGTTAATGAGTGGATCCCATGCACCAGTGTTGCCATTGGGTATGCGCCCTCCACCAGCCCCCATCTCAATTGCATCGCCAAGCATAGGGGCCCCTGACCCGGCACTTTGCGGCAGTCCCATGCTTTGCGGTGAACCTGTAATCGAAAGGGCATTTAAACCCAATTCAATAGCATTTCCAAAGGCAGTTGCATCAAGAGTTTGATTGCGTAAAGAGGATTCAGTTAGGCTACCTTCTGAAAGGCTAAGAGAGTAATTGCCTAAGTCAATATTTTGCCCACCCACTTCATTTAGATAAGGTGAGCTTTGAAAACTGGAGAGACTAGTTGATTGATTGTAGTTATCAATACCCGCATAATATTGTGACAAATCATTGAACTGATTTACTGAATTTAACAGATTTGAATACGATGCATAATTTCCAGAAGCATCAACAAAATCTCCGCTCCAATTATCGCCCCCCCACCAATCACCGCTAGCATCGTCACTGCAAACATTCCCATCATCCCAAAGTCCATCGGGATCGGTAGTGTTGACCGGTGTATTCGAAAAAGCATACGGACTAATATGCTGGTGCATTGGATCAGGTGATGTCCAAACACCAATTTGTGGATCGTACCACCTACCGCCGAAGTAAGTGAGCCCCAACGATTGGAAATATTCTTTCCCCGTATACTTTTGTGTGGCATTCGTTGCTTCGCCTTTGAGAGTTCGCACGTCGCCATAGGCTTCGTAGTCAAAGGCGCCACCCGTGGAGCTGTTTTCATCATTGACGATGCGGATCGTCGAGCCTTGATGATCCTTTACAAAGAACTGTCGTTTTATTGTTGAACCCAGTAACTTACGCCCGACTACGCTGTTTTGGCCACGGTAGTTCAGGATTACGGATGCGCTGTTCCATGTACTTGGAATAGTATTCGTCCCATAAGTCCAACTTTCATTGATTTCCTTGTGGGTAAATCCTGAAATATTGAAATAGTGGTACTTGTTTCCAATCCCCTGTCCATAGGGACTGTTAAAGGTTGAGGCATAGCTCGCCATCTGTCCGTCTGCATCATAAAGGGGGTAAATGGTCTCATTACCCCAAGTGTGGAGCGATACAGGGAAACCATCATATCCGTAAGTGATATCCCTCATTATCGACTTGTCACTGATCATTCGGCCAGCTGCATCGTATGTGAAATTCCCAACACCACTAGCGTCTCGGAAACTACTAGGTTGGATTGTCCCAGAGACATTATCTAACCGATTACTCCCGGGAGCGTAGTTAAATGTGGTTGTTGCCCCGACCGAGCCCCACTTCACACTCGATTTACGGTCATCTTCATCATACGTATAAGTTGCTGAGTGATCTAAAACGGAGGTTGTATTGAAAGGGACATTCAGCTTTGCCATACCTTCACTTGCATAGGTTACATCTTGGTTAGGAAGGTAGGTCTGTACCTGAGTCATTCTTCCGGCTGGATCATAAGCGTAATTCAATGCCTTTACTGTCTGTGTTCCCGCGGTCTTACTCGGATCCATGACATTTAAGTCCGTTCCAAATTGATGAACCGCTTGTGTAATCTGACCAGTGTAACTTGGATCCGGATTTGTAATCCCGGTTGCTACTGGATCCAGTTGCGGAGCTTCATATCCCAGCCTCTCTAAATAGGAGACTTTCCCATCCGCATAAGTTATGGAAGTAAGAAGTTGTCCATGTGGATGATAAGTTAGGTTAGTTTTCAACGGCAATAATGTGCCCGTTAAGGTGATGTGATCACCTAAAGTTACTGAAGATAGACGTCCATAAACATCATATACATATTCAGCGACACCTATCCCGTTATCATAAATAAAGGTGACTCGACCATTACCATCATACACATAGGTATAATTCGCGTCTTCCAAACGCGACGCATCTGGAACAAGTGATCCATCTGGTAAAATGGCTTGAGCCTGGGTTGCTTGCCGATCAACCCTCATATTCGCTAAACGACTTGCGCTATCATACCGATACTCTACAGACTGAAGGTTTGCCGCTGGGTCTTTAACTGCTCCGATATACTTTCCAGAAACCCATGGTCTACCATACCCGTCATATGAATAAAATTCAACAACCAACTTTGCTTGTGGAGTAGTCATTTCTTGCTGGTTGGCGGTCCCAGGGTTGTAAAATGGGTTAAGGTTATATTTTGCAACTAGCCGTCCTTGCCCATTTGATCCAGCAAAGTTGGTTGCACCAAGTACCGTCCAAAGCGGAACGTAAGTCCGACGAAGAAAATCATTTGAATTCAAATTGTCATAAATCCAACCTTTCGTATAAGTTGAACTAGTTACCATATTGTAACTTTGCTCTGACCCAGATGTCTCAGCCATTGTTTGTAGGCTACTCATTGATCTGGGTCGGCAAACACCTTCTTTTATAGCCCGCCCAAGTTTATCATAGGCTTTCCATGCCACCCACTCTCCTTTAACATCGGACATTGTGGATGTTTGCCAAAATCGCAGTCGCCCAGCTTGATCGTACCAGTATCGAGTCAACCCCTCGTCAGGACTCGACCTAGCGACAATTCGGCCTTGAAAGTCATAGCTAGTGATAGTCGGAGGGACTTGTCCACTTCCTGATCCAGTTGGCGTAGGAGCTGTAACGCTCTTCAACATGCCATTTTCATAATACTGATAAGTCGTGATTGCCCAACTCCATAGGTTAGGAGTTTCCCCCCCTGCTTTACTCAACAGCTTTGCGGTTTTCAGTAATTGCCCTTGTGCATCCTTCCATGAAACAGAATAATTGTTGTTTGGATCACGACTCCAAGACATAAAAAAAGGCATCTCTTGCGGAATTGAACCAATCAAAGCGAACGTCTCAAAAGGTTGATTTGGAAATTGACTTCCATCGACAGGAATAGCTCCGACTAAGACAGAACCAGATGCAGAGGTGTGAGAATTATTGGAAGAAGATGAGCCAATAGACCAAGCATCACCACTCAATGCCTGCTGAGTTTGACCAACAGCCGTTGCATTCGGATACACGACCTGTGTAAATGGTGTATTCCCTGTACTTGGCCATGCAGACTTTGCATTTGTAATTGGATTCAGAACCTCCGACAAGGCTGCGGTATTCGGAACCGAATATGGCAAAAATTGAGTTTCCGCTCTACCATAATTATCATACCCTACAGATTGAGTCAAATATTTATTGTCTACAGTATTACTAATCGCAGATTGTAATACTGGTCCAGTTGGATCGGCAACGGAAATACTTGTTAGGATATTCGAACGATTCAGCCCAGGTGAAGTACCCGTACCCTCGGCCAAAACAACGTCATCAAAAATCAGGTTTGTAAATGAGGCTGGCACGGTTCCAGTAATTATATTGATTTTCGCAAAACAATCTCCCCCGCCAGATGGCGTTGGAGGCGTAAACGTCAATTTGTATTCAGTCCAATTCGTGGCAAGAGGATAATTAGTTCCTGTAACCGTCTGCAGAAGCGGCTTATTCTGGTCATAGAAAACAATTGAAGGAAATACTGAAGCCGAGGTGCCTGATGAGGCGGCAGTTATTCCACTGTAATAAAGCGAAAGTGTATAAGTTTGGCCGGCCTTAAGCTGGACTTTCTCTGAAATCAATCCAGGGCCACTTTTACCTGGGCTAGCTTGCCCCACAAAATACCCAGAATGTGCTGGTGTTATGATCGATCTTACTCGAGGAATTCCAGCAAGTGAAGGACCCGGCGACCAAAATTGTTGTGAATTTTCGAAGCTCCAATTCGCTAATAGATTGCCGCCTATTGGTTGAGACCATTCGATTGTTCGAATTGGATTTGCAGTGGATGGAATCGAATTTTCTGGAAAGGCAGGCGGAGCCTGAGCAGCGATTACCGCAGGGAAGTCAGTGGGTGACATCTGCGCAGAAACAACCATCGCCATAGCAAGCAGAATTGATTGGGACTTATACATATTATTCCTCCCCCGCCGACAGAACTGACGACTGCCCGAAAATTCGTCCTCGCTCATCTCTTACCGCTTGAATCTCGCCACGGGCTCCGTATTCAGTTTTTACTGCATGTCCGTCAGGATCAAGGGTTCCAATCAGCCGTCCCGCATAATCATAGCTTTGAAGAGCAACGTTTGCGTCGGAAGGAGCGATCACAAAGTCGTCGACCCAAATATTTCCCGTTGCCTGTGAATTATATCCAATCCAAATGCGCAGGAAATCCCCACTAGCGCCACTAACATCAGCGGTAAATAGCGATTGCCCTCCGCCACCATTCGCCTTAATCAAGGACGAATAAGGGATAATAATTTTCCATTGTTGCCAAGTATTCGGCTTGAAGTTTCCCGCTCCTCCAACGGGCTGCGCATTGAAGCCTCCAACGCCAGTTCCATTTGCTAGATGCTGCTCAATTCCTAATGTTGGATAAACACCGGTTGAATAAATCCATGCCGATACAGTCAAACCATTCGTTAGGTTGGCAATATCCTTCAGGTAAACATTGTGCGTTGGTCCGAACAACCAATAATCGTCAGCTTGGGAGCCTGGACCACTAAGCTTCATGGAATACCGTCCCAAATGAGGGTTAGAAACATCAAATGTTGATGAACCTAGCTCCCATTGCCCGACACCTAAATTTTGACCATTCCAAAGTCCATCGAATGTGCCGTTGATACCTAGGGCACCATCTTCGCCAGTTAGAACCGCGATATTGTTTGGTTCCGAATTCCATGCTATCGCCGATGGCAATCCACGCAACCCCTCGTAAATAAATGAGGTGGTAATATTTGTGGTGTTATCTTGGGAGAACAGAGGGGAACCCGTTGGCGAGCGCAGCGAGGTCGTCCCCCCATTCACTTGGGTGAATGGCGAAATTGTCGAAACAAGTTCTTGCGCAGCTTTTGAAAAGTCCGACGGCAATGTGACTTGTCCTGTACCAAGCGCATTCGGATCCACATTTCTAGTTCTTACTCCTAAGCGGTAAGTCTTTAACAAATCGATTGAGTTTGAGCTATATTCATTTGACGAAACGGAGATCGGTGTGGCTTTTACTATGCCGTTTGTTGGCGTGCAATCCAGTGCGATCTGAGTTGAGGGGGTTGGACTTAAGAGAAGGGCTTTTGCATCAGCTCTTGCTCGATAGAGCGCAGAATGTGAAGCAATGATTTTTCCGGCGGAGTTATAAGTGTTTACTTGAGCTGAATGGCGAAATTGAGTACCTTCTCCAGCGGAGTTTTCAATCAATTTCAAAGAAACCTGAGGTAAACCTGAAACTTGATCAAATCCACCAGACCAAGTTGTCGTCGTAGATTTTGAGCCACGATCAATTAAGCTAGTCGTTTCTCCAATTTGTGCTATCTGGAACGCCCCTTGTGCCCATCCCGCATTTTCGGTTGAAAGCCCTTTCATCCGAAGTTGATAGATCGGTGTTGATGTTGAAACTATTCCATCCACAGATGTTGTCACCATACTGGCAACATGTCCAGCAAGAAACTGGGAATTTGATGGGAGGTTAGACAAGTTCGAGGTAGACGCCGGACTCGGGGCAGATCCATCCAGCGGATTGCTCAGGCGTTCCGATAGATAGGTTATAGTCTTGGAATTCAATGGTACAGGAGAAGGTGTAGCGTAATCTTTACCGTATTGAGTGACAGTCGTCACCTTTGATTCCGGAGCCTGTGTTAATCCATTGTAAGTGACATCAGATCCTGATCCATAGGTAAATTTGTATTGCTTTGCGAAACGATCCGTGTAAAGGGACTTCATCGTGACTTTTGAAACAACTTGAAATTCTTTCCACGGGATCCGTGCCACTGGGCCTGAACTATACATTGGATGAAATTCAGACTTTAAACCATTCACATCGCCATACGTAAGCATCCATATCCCTGGCCCGATCGTAATTTTAGGCGGGAAAACTCCATTCGTTGGCTTTGACGCCAAAAGAGTCCAGGCAGATTTTGGAGGAATCACTCCAGCGGATGCACTAGCCGCATTACGTGCTAGTGGCACATAGTAAAAGTCAAAATTGCTGCCATTCTGTACTTTTCCGACAATCCAATCCTCATTCGGGGAAATGATTAAATCATAAAGGCGATTAGGCATTCCTTCTGACAAGCCTGACGTAATGTCACCTCTGGTTTTATAGTAGAGGAACGAATTGTTTTTTCCGTCACTTTGAGTAACATCATTAGCATCTACATCATCTAGCTCAATGGAAGAGTACTTATCTTGCCCACTAATGCGCGGACGAATATTAGCGTCTATTGGAAATCCACCCGAAGAATTTTGATATACATATGTTGTTGGGATTGGCGGAACGTTACCAAACCATGTGAAGGAAAATCGACTAGAATATGTAATTGCATTGCGAGTCGTTCGAATAGCTTGTTCCGCATAAGGATTAAATACCATCATCCCATCTCTAGATGGTGAAACTGAGGGTAACAAGCTCCAAAGTTGAGCAAATCCCGAGTTTGGAACAAGTGAAGGTGTCCAAGCGATCCCATCCCAATTCCATATATATTCCTTTCCATCCGAAATAACTCCATTTAATGGGTTCCAAGCAGCGACGCACATTGCGAAATAATTCTTGCCTGAACTTATACCAAAGCCATGTAGCTGCCCATCAAATGTCCATGGCAACCTAGGGCCTGATGGGGGGAAATATTGAAATTGCAAATTTCCTGCACCAGATCCGCTACTCATCTTCGCTGTTTCATTTACAAATGAATTGCCACCTGCTAATCTACGATATACTTGATTTACTCTCCATAAATTGTGACTAATCACAAAAAAATCAGGTTGTGCAGTCAGATTTAATTGAGCGAAATATGATTCACTCCAGCCTGGAAGCCCTGGGGTGAATTCCATACATTGCCCGCCATTTGGACGCATTATGCTAGCGTAATCTGTGGCCGCTGGGAAAGTGTTTAAATCTACAGAATACGAAATATCGTTCCTTACATCACAGGCTGAAATGCTGCGGTTTATGGAGCTCCATGATCCATCGATATTCCGAACCACTGGTATCACATCCCATCCACCACCGTTTGAACCACTCGTTGTCGGGATTTTGTATTTTACTAAAAAATAATCTCCGCCACTCGGAATAACTTGCTCGATCGATAACAGTGCTCCGTAAACCTTAGGTGATCCGGATGCAAAAATAGGATCGTTAATAAACGGATTATTACTTACAAATTCGGATCCATTCCATTGATAGACAGATACGTCATTCGTGATAGAGTCGCTGATGATAAAATAATCATTTTGCGCAATAAAATTTGATCTCGAAAACTGTTTGCTAAAAACCTTCCTCATTCCACCTGTAGAGCGTTTGTATGCCTCAATTGCTATTCCGGAATTTAGAACAGCAGGGTCAGCCCAGCATGTTGGAATATCGCCACCGAACCTACAGGATGTATTTCCTGTGCTTATTGGTGATATACGACTTACAACGAAACAGAATTCGCCTGCACAAGTGGATTCATCTCGAATAATTCCTGAATTTGAAAAATCCTGAGATAGTCTTAACGTTGTAATTGCGGAGGGTGGCGGCGGGGACGGCGTGTAAGTTCTGCCAATCCCTAGAGTAAGGTTTCCGATGAATGGATCTGGATCTAATGCATTAGATCCAGATCCAACTTGGCTTAATGCGTGAAATTCATAGCTGGTTTCATTTTGATTTGGATCCAACACGCTTGAAAGCCACCCGGTGTAAATATCATATTTCATGAACCACTTTAATTTATCTGATTCCGATGAATTTGCATTATTGGCAACAATAACTTCTCGCAGCAGCCTTTTTACAAAATTCACAGCATCCACTGTGGCTGTACTAAGATCGTATTTTAAGTCAAATTCTTTTGTTTCAATATTCTCCGATGAAAATACGATCTTTGCGAGGTATTTGGTTTGCAATTCAGAGCCGGGTTGATAGCTACCACCCGAGACTACATCTGGAGCAAAAACCTCAGCCTGTGTTTTATCCCCCCAATCCAAAGTAACCTTATCGATAATTTTCTCTTGTTCAAATTCCGCCATCTCCGTTGTTGGATTGATTTTGAAATTCGGGAATGAAGACCAGATTACCGAAGGCCAAGATTCGCTTACAAAGCTCTTGGTTGTTGAAAGCCATGATGCGTTACTGGATTTTTGATTCCATGCAAATTGAATGATCCCCCGATCTGCGGGGGAACGAATTTCTGTTACATCCCAACGGTATGCAAAGTCAGGTTGGACGGGAATGTACCCAGCGTCATTTGCCTGAGCTAGGTCAGGTGCAAGCCCAACTTTTGCGCCCCTTCTTAAGGTCATCCTCACTGCGTCGCTTCTGCCTCCTAAAACCATTACAGAGCCGTCAGGAAATTTAGCCACCCAGGCCGCAACATTTAAGCTATTTGATGCAGAAGTGTAGTGAACTTCAATATTTGGATTATTCGCTAACTGAAATACATCTTGTCCATTTTCTTTTGTAACTGGTACAAGTTTTCCGCCTCCCCACACCCCTAAGTAGGCATAAAAATCATCATCCCAAGCTTGGGTTGTTCCTTTATGGTCAACTACGACGTAAGGAAATTCGATACTCCACCCATATCCTGCATCAAATGATTGTGTCATTCGTTGATCCATCTCAAATCCATATGGATTCGGAGCAGAATAGCGCAGGGTGAGGGGGTACGAGGCGCCTCCGGATGCTTGGATTGCTCCCAATGTGATATCCTGTGAATGACGCCCAGTCATTGTATTAACCCCTGCTTCCAGATACCCATCAGAGCTCGAGAGAACAGGCGATTCGAATTTTTTCGCTAAACTTAAGTTAGCACGATAATTTCCAATTGGTGCTGCGGCGACCACTCCTGTTTTTATTCCCAACTGACTTGGATATCTTCCTCGAATTGGTAATGCAAATGGATATTTTGATATCCAGCATGTGGGGCAGCTCTGAGTGGACATAGCCCTAGCTGCGACATTCACATTTTGAGAGCTTACTGTGGGGTATCCAGTTGGCAAAGAAAATGCACTTGTGGGATCATATAATTCTTCTACAGGCTCATTTGTAGCTTGTACAAATGGACTTCCCGCTACTGCAATTCCCGAAAGAGTTGCTATCACCGTGACGAGGATCCACCAAGATCTATACGCGGGCATATCTTCTCCTACGAGTAATCACAAATACATCCCCAGTGCGTCTGGGATGTATTCCTCCTAAAAGTGGACATTCGTACGCTAACTCGCACGATTGTCCGTCAGGGAGCTTATAAAATATACCTACCTGAACTTCTTGCAAGGCTCGCTTTTTGAGCAATGTTCGCCGGAAGACGACAAAATATGTCGCATACAGACAGCGCCGACAAGTTGGGCTCTTCCGGGATTTATGTGGGTCAATATCTGTCTATGATCACAGTTTCGGAAGCGTGGACGTCAGGATCTTGAGCCGCAGGTAGTCTTCGTCACGGACGCCGTAGGCGCGTTTCTGGATGGCTCGGATCTTGGTGTTCATCCCTTCGACGAAGCCCATGGGGATCTTGCAATTGGGGTCCAGCGCACGGACGATTCCATCCCAATGTCCCTCGACCAGTCGAGCGAATCGTTCCAGCGGTTCCAGGCGCTGCCACTTCAGCGACGCCTTCCATTGGTCGAAGAACCGACGAGCCCATCCTTCCGACTTGTAGGTCCAGATCCGGCTGAAAGACTCCTTGAGGAGGTACGCCTTGTTCAAGCGCCGATTGACCCGGAGCAATTCGTCCAAGGATCGCCGCCCCTTGGCGTCGAGGTTGTTCCGATGGGAGAGCAGGATGTACTTCGATCCCTTGATGTAGCGGCGTTGGCTCCCCTCCATGCGCTTGTACTCGGCCTTGCGCACCTTGTCGATGGCCTCGCCCAGGTGCTTGGCGAGGTGGAAGTGATCGTAGTGCACCACAGCGTTGGGGCAGTTGGCCTCCAGGGATGCGCGGTAGGGACCCCACATGTCCATCACGCCCAGTTCGATGCCGACCCGTTCCGTGTCCGATAGCGATTGGAAATAGCTGTCGATCGCTTCGCGGCTCCTGCCTCTGTCGTCGCCGAACCAGTTGGGACGCCTTCGATCAAGGTCATGGATCAGAATCCGGTAGGAATGGCCACGCCCGATGGCCAATTCATCGATACCGATTCGTCGAGGCGGTTCGATCGGATTGGCCTCCATTTGTCGGTTCATGTAGAGCTTGTCCAGCTCCTTGATCGCATCCCAGCCGATGTTCGTCTCTTCTGCCACGGCCTTGATGGACTTCTCGCGGCACTGCCGACCGATCCATTGGGCGTAACGCTGGGTGTAGCGGTTGATGTCGGCCAAGAACTCCAGCCGTTCCGTCTTCACGGCACAACACCTTGGGCAGCGAACGCGACGCACGGCGATGCGCAGGTAGATCCTCCACGGTCCGCAATCGAGATCCCGGACCAGACGTTCGCTCTGGTCATACCACCCTCGACAGCCTTTGCCGCAGGTGCCGCAAAGGCTGGTTTTTTCCCCGCCGTCGGAGCCGAAGCTTCCACGAACAGTCCTCGCCGGGAATCCTCTTCAGATGAACTTGAGGGCAAAATCCGGGGAACCGGTAGACATCCCGGATATGTCGACGTTCAGGCTCCAAAATGG
>DBTH01000337.1 GCA_002306945.1 Methylacidiphilaceae bacterium UBA1321
TGAGGTTTTGAATAGTTACGGCTAAAGGGTATCATACCCTTGGCGGGGATATGGGGGCAGCACCCCCATTCTTTGGGTGCACAATACTTTAAAACTCTATTCCGCGCGGACGAATTTCTTCGTGGCGGGATCAAAACGGATTTTGGATTCGTTGTCTTTGAGCCATGAGACCAATTCTGCATCGGAGCCGGTGGCACCGGTGAGACGAATGAAAGTTTCCCGCGATTTGTTTTGGTAGATTTTGGCGCTTTCGGGGCTGAAGGCCCGGGATTCGTCGAAGGTTCCGCTGAAGATGGAGACCAACAGGCGCAGTCCGTCGATCTGTCCGATTCCCCCCGCCATTTCTCCCACATAATAGGCTTCGTCGAGGTAGACTCCGGGATTGACCCGGATTTCCTTCAGCCGCAGGAGCAGAATGCCGGAGATGTCGAGTTGGGTTTTTTGCGATAGCACCCGCAGGCGGAAGCTTGGGCTGTTGCATTCGAGGAGGGAGCGGCGCACGAGGAGATTGATCTGGGGATCCTGATAGCTGACCGCCAGGACGAACGCTTCGTTGGGCAAATCATCCGGCTGCCGGGCCAGGAGATCGACGAGGATGGGTTTGGCATCGGCAAACCAGCCGACACGGCTGACGACGTCGATGAGGGAGGAGTGGCTGGAGAGTTGGCCGATGATGACGGTGCGGTTGTCCTCGCAGGCGAGAGCGTCGACGGCGCGAAGGAGGTAATAGTCGACGATGTAGTTGCCTTTGTCGAAGGCGTCGATGAGAAGATCGACGTTGGTGGGGCCGACTTTGACAAAAGCTCCGAGGCCGGGATCGTCCTTGCGGGCGTTGCGCGGGGTGTTGCCTTTCAAGGCGGCGACCACTTTGGAAACGTAGTCTTTCCAGGCGGCTTTGCTGTTTTCGGTGGGAACGTTGACCTTGGCCAGCGGGGAATCGGCCGCGGGCGGATTGTATGCGGCAGGATCGGGCGGTGTGTAAGGGACATCGGCATTGGCGGGTTTGAAACTGGGAGGGGAGGCGCTTTCGGCTTCTTTTACATACGAATGAAGAAGCTCCACTCGTTCGGCCAGATCTGTTTGATCGGGATCGAGCGGAGAGTTGCTACCGTTGTAGGAGACAAGGAGTTTTTTCCCTTTGGTACCGGTGACCGTGACGAGGGTTCCGGGGGGTGCGTAGGAGGTGGACAGGTGCGCCGGTTTGGTCAGGGCGACGCGCTTGAGCAATTCCTTGTTACGGACGAGTTCGTCGAGCGAGAGGGTTTCGGCTCGGGCAAAACCGGATAGCGCAAAACCGGATAGCGCAAAACCGCAGAGAATTGTCCCCAATACGATACGCCATGATTCCTTCCCCATAGATGGGACAAGCGTGGAGAAAATTTGCCGTTTGGCACGTCAAAATCGCAGGGGGAAAGGCAATCAATCGTCGTCTTCGGTTTCGAGGTCGGGGATGCGGTTGAAGGCGATGCGCATGGGAGCGGATTGGAGCGCGGTGTGGGCGCCGCCGAAGTAGACGGTGTTCTTGCCGAACTTGCGGTTGATCTGGTCGACGAGTTGATTTAATTCCGGTCGCGCCTTGCCTTCGGGGAAGAGGGGCATGGTGAAATTCTGGATGTGGGTGAGGTGGCAGAGGTAGACGCCCACTTTCATCGGCGCAAAGCCGGGGGGACGTTTGGCCCAGAGTTGGTCGAAGACGTGGAGGAATTGGATCGTGTCCTGCGTTTCCTGGAAGCGCATCTCCTGGTGCCACGCGCCGCCGTTGGTGTAGTGGAGGGAAAGGCCCATTCCGCCGGCGAGGAATTCGTACTGGCGCAGGCGCACGGCGGCTTTTTGCAGCAAACGGTTGAGGACGGCGTAGGCGTCGGAGTCGTTGCGGAGTTTGGGTTCGAGAACATGGGAGTGGCTGACGGAACTTTTCTCGGTCTCGGCCTCGTAGATCATTTCGCCGTGGAGCTTGGCGTGGAAACGTTCGCCGTCGATGCTGCCCCAGGCGCGGGCGAGGTCTTGCGGCGAGGCGTTGCAGAGTTCTTTCGCGGTGGTGATGCCGCTGGAGAGGAGTCGTTGCTCCATGTTTTTGCCGATGCCGCAGAAGTCGCGCAAGGTGAGCTTGTAGAGGCAGTGGGGAAGGTCGCGGTCTTCGATGACAACGAGGCCGTCGGGTTTCTGCATGTCGGAGGCGGTCTTGGCGAGGAAGGTGTTCGGGGCGATACCGATGGAGGAGCGCATGCAGGGGCCGATTTTGGCGGCGATGGCGGCCTTGATTTTGAGGCCCATGGCGATGGCGTCCTCGCGGCGTTCGTATTTCCCGGCAATGTCGCAGGTCATTTCATCGATCGACAGAACCTGGAGAACGGGCAGGAAGGAGTCGACGATGGTGACGAGTTGCTCGTGGTAGCGGACGTAGAGCGACGGGCGGGCTTCGACGATGCGGATGCCGGGACACATCTTGCGGGCGTCGCAAACGCGGGTGCCGGTCTTGACGCCGAAGCGCTTGGCCTCGTAGCTGGCGGCGATGCAACAGGTGGTCTCGGCCATGACGGGGACGACGCCGACGGGTTTGTTGCGCAGGTCGGGCCGACTTTGCTGTTCAACGGAAGCAAAGTAGGAGTTGAAATCAACGAAGAGACGGCGCAACGGCATGAGGCGATTTTGAAATGCGGGGAAGAGAAGTCAATTTCGATTTTTATACGAAAGTATAAATGCTTGAAGTGACCGTAAAAGAAAAAGGCGCGCCCGATTGGGGACGCGCCTTTTTTCGAAGAAGAGGTGAACTTTTAGAGGTCGCTGGAGCTCTTGATGATCTTGCCCACGAGTCCGTAGGCTTTGGCTTCTTCGGCGCTCATCCAGAAATTGCGGTCGGTGTCGCGTTCGATGCGTTCGAGCGGCTGACCGGTTTGCTGGTGGAAGGTCTCGTTGAGGCGGGCGCGCATCTTGAGGATTTCCTGCGCTTCGATGGAGATGTCGCTGGCCTGGCCGCCGACGCCGCCGCTGGGCTGGTGAAGCATGTAGCGGGTATTGGGCAGGCTGTAACGGTCTTCCACCGGTGCGGCGGAGTAGATGAGGGCTCCGGCGCTGGCGACCCAGCCGGTGCCGATGATTTTGACCTTCGGTTTGACGAAGCGGATCATGTCGAAGATAGTGTCGCCGGATTCGACGTGGCCGCCGGGCGAGTTGATGTAAATCTTGATGTCGTCATCCGATTTATGGGAGAGGACGAGGAGCTTGCCGGTGATTTCCTGGGCCAGCTTCATGTTGATTTCCCCGTAGATGAGGATGGTGCGGGTTTCGAGGAACAGGTTCTCCATGGGGGAGGGGCCTTTGCCTTCCTTCTCCTTTTCCTCGCCTTCCTTCTTGGGCTCGTCGTCTTCTTCTTCGTTGAAACGCATTGGGTTCATGATGTGATAAGTTATGGGCTAAATACTAAAGTAAAAGAGTAAATGTCAAAACGACAACTGAAAAGTTGCGGGTTCTTTTCCTATCGGAAAGGTTTTTTGACGGAATTAACGGAATTTACGAAAATTAAAGGCAATGAATTTTATCGGGAGCTCAGGAAATCAAGGAATGGGGACAAGTTTTCAGTTCCAGGTTTTAGCCATCAACAATTCATAGCGAATCGACCATCCCAAACCTTCTTGATTTCCTGATAAAATCCCCTGCCTTTTATAATTCCTTAAATCCAAAAGGTAATCCTCCA
>DBTH01000285.1:0-1771 GCA_002306945.1 Methylacidiphilaceae bacterium UBA1321
ATCTGCGGCGAACACGGTGGCGACCCCGATTCCGTCAAGTTCTGCCACAAAGTTGGACTCAGCTACGTCAGCTGCTCACCCTTCCGCGTGCCCGTCGCCCGACTGGCCGCCGGACAAGCAGCCCTCGAAGAAATCCAGGCTGGCAAAAAATCCAAGAAGAAATAAGCCGACCGTAAAACGGTTCTCACTGCGGCCCGTCAAACCGGGCCGCAACCCGAGAGCCCCATACGTTCGCCTAAAAAGCCAGAAAGGCCGACCACTCGAAAGAGTGATCGGCCTTTTTGTTTCCCCAAAATCCTACAGTCGAAAAAAATTAGAATGGAGGACAACGCCCCCAGTCTTTGTGTGCATGATATTTTGAATTGCTCTATAGTAATTTTGTTTAACATTTCAACGATAGCCGTTTTAAGTAAAACTATGACCGCTCGAACTTGAGTGGAGGTTGACACACCCGGGCGCTGATAAAGCTAACAGGCAATCCTCCAGCTCTGCTCATGAGCATCAACCTAACGAAGCTATGAGTTGCGAACAATCGACTTCCGAAAAACGGCTTCGCTTTCGTCCGGTCTCCGCATGACCTGTGTAACAGGTCATGCGGAGCATGGATCCAAGGCCGTTTGGCCCTGATTAGCTGCAACCGAGGCTGGAGCCGCAGTTGAGGCAGGTGGCGCAAGTGCCGGTGTGTTTGATCCGGCTGCTGCCGCATTCGGGGCAGGTCAGGCCGTCGCGGAAACGAACGGTCAGTTCGTTGGCCACTTCGGTGTCGGCTCCGTGCCCGTTGACATCCATCAACTGATCGGCGCGGGAATGCGTGCTGGCGGTCGCCCCGTCATCGGAAACTTCGAGATCGGTCACGGGCTTATTGGTCCGTTTGCGTTCTTCTTCGAATAACTCTTTTAGGGGTAACTCCTGTTGGCCCGCATTGGGCGAGTTGGCTTCGCGGTAACCGGAGATGAACTGGTTACCCAACCACCGGAAGATGTAATCCGGGATCGACTTGGCGATGCGGATTTCCGGGTTGCTGGTGAAACCGCTCGGTTCAAACCGGGCGTGGGCGAATTTCTTGACCATCGCTTCCAGCGGTACGCCGTATTGGAGGGAGAGGGAGACGAGGGTTCCGATGGTGTCCATGAGACCGCCGATGGTGCTGCCTTCCTTGGCCATCGTGATGAAGAGTTCACCCGGCTGCTTGTCTTCAAAGAGACCAACAGTGAGGTAACCTTCGTGACCGGCGATGTCGAACTTGTGGGTGATGGAAATGCGGGTGTCGCTCATGCGCTTGCGGATCGGGCGGGCCATGGGCGGGATGACGTTGGCGGCGGCATCGGCCTCGGCAGGCACGGGAGCCGCTTCGTTGGCGGAGGAATCGCTGACCTTCTTGGTGTTGAGCGGGGCGGAACGCTTGGAACCGTCGCGGTAGATGGCGATGGCCTTGAGTCCGAGTTTCCAGCCTTCGATGTAGGTGTTGATGATGTCTTCGACGGTCGCCTCGTGGGGCATGTTGACCGTCTTGGAGATCGCGCCGGAGAGGAACGGCTGGGCCGCAGCCATCATCTTGATGTGAGCGCGGTAACCGAGGGAACGGGTGCCGTTGGCGGGCTTGAACGCGCAGTCAAAGACGGAGAGATGCTCGTCCTTGAGGTGCGGCGCGCCTTCGATGGTGTCGTTCTTGTCGATGAAATCGATGATGTCCTTGACCTGGTCTTCGGTGTAGCCGAGCGACTTGAGGGCGAAGGGAACCGTCTGGTTGACGATCTTGAGCATGCCGCCG
>DBTH01000285.1:2084-2421 GCA_002306945.1 Methylacidiphilaceae bacterium UBA1321
GCCGGTGGTGTCGCAATCCATGAGGAAACCGATCGTGCCGGTCGGGGCGAGAACGGTGACCTGGGCGTTGCGGTAGCCGTGTTCGCGGCCCTGAACGAGGGCCTTCTGCCAGACTTCACGGGCGGCTTCGCGCAGATTGGCCGGGCAGGTCGCGTCGATCTTGTCGACGTAGGCCAGGTGATCCTGGATGACGCCGAGCATCGAGCCGACGTTGTCGGCTTCGCCGGAGGGTTCGGTGCGGTTGCCGCAGTAGAGGGAGGCGTCGTGGTAGGCCGGGAACGGTCCGACGACGGAAGACATTTCGGCGCTGACCTCGTAGGCGTGGCCGGTCATGATG
>DBTH01000285.1:2666-2793 GCA_002306945.1 Methylacidiphilaceae bacterium UBA1321
TCGTAGGCGTGGCCGGTCATGATGGAGGTGATGGCTCCGGCCAGACCGCGGCCCTCGTCGCTATCGTAGCCGAGTCCGTAGCTCATCAGGAGCGAACCGAGATTCGCGTAGCCGAGGCCGAGGGTGC
>DBTH01000068.1:0-309 GCA_002306945.1 Methylacidiphilaceae bacterium UBA1321
AATGCGTCGTGCGGATGTTTGTCACCCAGTCGCGCATCGCTTCGTTGATGGCTTCCTTGAGCGTCTTCTGTCCGGCATTGACCGCGACGACCGTCGCGCCGAGCAGGCGCATGCGGATGACGTTCAATTCCTGACGGCGCATATCTTCGGCGCCCATGTAAATTACGCATTCCAGTCCAAAACGCGCTGCAACGGTCGCTGTAGCCACGCCATGCTGTCCCGCCCCGGTTTCCGCAATAACGCGGTGTTTGCCCATGCGGCGGGCAAGGAGAACCTGTGCGAGGGCATTGTTGATCTTGTGCGCGCCGG
>DBTH01000068.1:570-3685 GCA_002306945.1 Methylacidiphilaceae bacterium UBA1321
CCGGTGTGGTTCAGGTCTTCGCGTTTGAGGTAAATCTTCGCGCCGCCGAGGTGTTCGGTCAGGCGTTGGGCGAAGTAGAGCGGCGACGGACGACCGACGTAGTCGCTGAACAAGGCGTTGAGTTCGGCGCGAAAAGCGGGGTCTTTCTTCGCTTTCTCGTATTCGTCGCTGAGTTCGTTGAGGGGTGCGACGAGCGTTTCGGGCACGAACATGCCGCCGAATTGGCCGAAATGGCCCGTGGCGTCGGGAATGGAGGTCAAAGTGTTTTGCATAGGGTCAAAAATTTCTTCAGCTTGTCGTGATCCTTTTTTCCGGGAGCCGATTCGACGCCGCTGGAGACGTCGACAGCGTAAGGATGCACGGCCTCGACGGCCTGCGCAACGTTTTCGGGGTTCAATCCGCCGGAAAGGACAATGGGTTTGTCGGTCTTGGCCTTGAATTCGGCGGCCAGTTTCCAGTCGAAGGTTTTGCCTGAGCCACCGTATTGAGGTGACGAGGTGTCGAGCAGGAAAGCCATCACCTTGTACTCGGACAGGTCGTGGTAAATCTTCGGCGACGGGAGCGAGACGGCCTTGATGAGGCGGCGCGGATAGTGCGCGCGGCAACGGTCGGGAAGTTCATCCCCGTGGAGCTGCCAGATGTCGAAAGTGGCCACGGTCTCAATATCGCGGACTTCGGGCGGCGTGGCATTGACAGTGACGGCGACTGACTGGATGAACGGAGGAAGTTGGCGGACGATGCGCCCCGCCGCCGCGGGGGTGATGTAACGGGGGCTCTTGGGATAGAGCACAAATCCCAACGCGTCGGCGCCTGCGTCAATCGCGGCAAAGGCGTCTTCCTGGCTGGTAATCCCGCAGATTTTGACTCGCATAAGTATGGGCTAGATTAGCACGATCTTCCGCCGGGGGAAGAAAAAGAGAAAGGCGAACTTTTAGACCGAATTAACAGAATTGACGGGATTAAAAGGCAAAAGGCGGTTGACGAAATTAACGAAAAGCGTTTTATCAGGAACTCAAGAAAAGTATGAAGTATGGACAGCAAAAACTTAGTACTTAGCACCTCGTACTGCCGTTCTCCCGCCTTTCCCTGAAAACTGAAAACCTCGAACTGAAAACTTTTCTCACGCCTTCCCGCTCAGTCTCTTTGCGTCAGTTCCGCGATCTTGGCGGTGACGTCATCGGCACGCATGAGGGTTTCACCGACGAGAATGGCGTTGATGCCCTGTTTGTGGATGAATGTCGCATCTTCGGCGGTTTTAATGCCGCTTTCGCTGACGGCGACGCAATCGCCGGGAATTTCTTCGGCGAGTTGTTCCGTCGTCTTCAGATCGACCTGGAAGGTCTTCAGGTTGCGATTATTGATTCCGATAATGTCCGCGCCGAGGTCGAGTGCGCGATCCATTTCACGGTAGTTGTGTACTTCGACCAGAACGTCAAGATGGCAGGAACGCGCCGTGTCGTAGAGATGTTGGAGGAGTGTGTCGTCCTCAAATGCGGCGACGATCAGCAGAATCGCGTCGGCTCCGGCGTAGGAACTCTCGTAAACCTGCCATTCGTGGACGATGAAATCCTTGCGTAACAGCGGTAGATCGACTTGCGTGCGGATGTCTTCGAGGTAGGAGAGTTTGCCCTGGAAATACTTTTCGTCTGTGAGAATGCTCAGCGCATTGGCTCCAGCGCGGGCGTATTCGCGGGCCTGGTTGAGCGGATTGAAATTGGGCGCGATGACTCCGGCTGAGGGCGAAGCCTTCTTCACCTCCGCGATAATGGCGAGCTGTTCAATGCCGTGAATGGCCGTGCGAAAGGGACGAAAATCCGTTCTCGCCAGCGCACTTTTCTTCAACTGCGCAGCAAGCGGTTCGAGCCGTTTCCATTCCGCTTCCTTGGAAGCGATGATTTCGGCCAGCTTGTCATTCATCGACGTCATCGTCATTGGTATCTGTTCTCTTTTTACCACGAAGGAACGCTTCGATAAAGGGAGTTAATTCGCCGTCGAGAACCGATTGCACGTCGCCGGTCTGCTCGCCGGTGCGCAAATCCTTGACCATCTGGTACGGTTGCAGGACGTAGGAACGGATCTGGTGGCCCCAGCCGATTTCGCCTTTTTCACTGTAATGGCGATCCATCTCGGCGCGTTTCTTGTCCATTTCGATTTCGTACAGGCGGGACTTCAAAACGCTCATCGCCGAGGCGCGGTTCTTGATCTGGGAACGTTCGTTCTGGCAGGTGACGACCAGCCCGCTCGGCAAGTGGGTGATGCGGACGGCGGAGTCGGTCGTGTTGACCCCCTGCCCGCCATGACCGCCAGAACGGTAGACGTCGACGCGGATGTCTTTTTCCTCGATCTTGATGTCGATGGTGTCGTCGATTTCGGCGAGTACGTCGAGGGAGGCAAAGGAGGTCTGGCGCTTGCCCGCGGCGTTGAACGGCGAGATGCGAACGAGGCGGTGCACGCCGCGTTCGGCCTTGAGCTTGCCGTAGGCGTATTCGCCCTTGACCATGAGCGTGGCGGTCTTGACCCCAGCTTCTTCACCGGCGAGGATGTCGAGCAGTTCCACCTTGAAGCCGGAGCGTTCGCAAAAGCGCTGGTACATGCGCAGGAGCATGCTCGACCAGTCGCAGGCTTCTGTTCCACCCGCACCGGCGTGCAGGCTGATGATGGCGTTATTGCGGTCGGTCGGATTGTTGAGCAGAACCTGGATTTCGAAATCGGCAATGTCCTTTTCGAGCAAGGCGTATTCGGTGCGCAATTCGGCATAGCCAGACTCGTGGGGTTCTTCCTGCACGAGTTCGAGCAGCACCTTCCAGTCGGCAACGCGGGATTCGAGTTTGGCCAGAGGGGTGAGTTTATTGCGGATGCTGTTGGCCTCGCCAATCAGCTTCTGGGCTTTGATCGCATCATTCCAGAATTCGGGCGCTGACATGAGCGCCTCCAATTCCGTCAGGCGGGCATTAAGTCCGGGTAAGTCAAAGAAACCTCCGCAGTTGCGCAAGACGGTTCTCTATCACGGAAATGTCGGGTACAAACTCGTTGGCCATTGTCGTATCAAACCCGATCCTCCAGAAACGCACAAGGCTTTTTCCCAAAAAAGGCTTAGCCGTAACTATTCAAAACC
>DBTH01000135.1 GCA_002306945.1 Methylacidiphilaceae bacterium UBA1321
TTGTTGACGATGGTCGGGCACATGTAGAGACCGAGCACGGCGGGGAAGTAGGGTGGTTTGATGCGCGGATAGGGGCGCTTGCCTTCGAGGGATTCGATCAGGCCGGTTTCTTCGCCGCAGATGTAGGCACCCGCGCCACGGTGGATGTAGATTTCCAGGTCGTAGCCGGTACCGAGGATGTTCTTGCCGAGGAAATTTTTCGCTTTGGCGTCGGCGATGGATTTTTCAAGGATCTTGGCGCCAAGGGGAAATTCGCCACGGATATAAATGTAGGCGAGGTGAACGTTGTTGGCGAAGCAGGCGATGATCATGCCTTCAAGGAGTTGATGCGGGTCCTTGTGGATGATCTGTCGATCCTTGAACGTGCCGGGCTCGGATTCGTCGGCGTTGCAGATGAGGTAGACGGGCTTGGTGTTTTTCTTGGGATCGATGAAGCTCCACTTGAGGCCGCAACCGAATCCCGCGCCGCCGCGACCACGCAGGCCGGAGGCCTTGACCTCGTTGACGATGTCGGGGCCCTGCATCGTGACGGCTTTTTTCAGCTCCGCGTAACCACCATGCTGGAGGTAACAGTCAATGTCATTGGTGTAACCAGGCTCGTCAATGTGTTTGAAAACGAGGCGATATTCGGCGGGAGCAGGCATATGTTTTAAAAGGCTTTTTTAGACGGAATTAACGGAATTAACTAAATTTTAAAAGATCTCGGTAATGTTCGCGTTGTCTCTTTGTAAATGCGCGAGCGTTTTTTGAATTCAAGACTCTTCGAACCAAAATTCAATAAGACGCCCCACTCCAATCCAGTGGCAGAAAGATAATTAACCAGTTGCACGGAATGAGCGGGGATAAGTTCCTGAACGGCTTTCAACTCCACTATCAATTGATCTTCAACAAGAATATCCGCGACAAATTCACCCACCACAATGCCGCTATAATGGACTTCCAGTTGTTTTTCTGACTCTGTTTTCAAACCGGCTTGGGCAAGCTCGTACAACAGCGCCCTATGATAAACGGATTCAAGGAATCCCGGCCCAAGTACACGATGAACCTTCATGGCAAGACCGATTATAGTCTTTGCCAGTTCTTCCGCGCTAGCTTTAGGTTTTTCCAATTCCTTAATCACGTTAATTCCGTTAATTCGGTCTAATTCTTTGTTTATCTATATTTATTGATGAGCTCGTCGGCTTTTTCGGGGGTGACGCCTTCATAGAAGTCGTCGTTGATCATGATGACGGGGGCGGTGCCGCAACTGGCGAGGCATTCGACAAATTCGACGGAGAATTTGCCGTCGGGGGTGGCACCGAGGCCGTGCTCGTCGACCTGGGTGATGCCGAGGCGGCGCATGAAATGTTCGCGTAACTGGTAGCTGCCGCCGAGCTGGCAGGAGAGGGTGCGGCAGACCTTGATCTGGAATTTGCCCGCGGGGTGTTGGCGGAACATCGGGTAGAAGGTGACCAGTTCGAGGACTTGAATGGCGTTGAGTTCGAGTCTGGCGGCGATCCACTTGACGGCCTGGTCGTTGATGTAGCCGTGGGTTTCCTGCCAGAGGTGGAGCAGGGGCAGGGTGGCGCTGCGCCTGGAGACGGGGTAATGGCTGACGAGCTCGTCGACCTTGGTGGTGAAATCGGCGGTGATCTCCACTTGGTCTTTGGCGTTGCTTGGGGCGGAACTACAGGTGCTCATTTTCGTGAAATTTCTAAAATCGATGCTCTGTTTTTAATTCTCAAAGGAGCCGGACTTGGTCATGACCTTGTCGTTGACGAAGCTGATGTCGACTTCGGTTCGGCCCTTCTTGTAAACGTAAGTGGTGGCGGTGAATCCCATGAAGCCACTGGTCTTGATCTCGGTCGGTTTGCCGAGAATGGATTCGACCTGGGCGGTGGTCATTTCGTTCTGGACCTTGTCGAGGTTGGCGGGCGTGAGCTTGGAGCCGCAAGCCACCAGCATTCCGATAACGGAGACCAGCATCAACAACTTGATCGAGTGAACGAGATTTTTCATGGTTTTTACTTTCTGGTTTTTTTGGGGGCCTAGCGGTCGCATTCGCCCATGACGAAGTCGAGACTGCCGAGGATGGCGACCACGTCGCTGATGACATGTCCGGGCAGAAGCTTGGGCAGGATGCTGAGGTTGACGAAGGAAGGGGCGCGAATCTTGAGCCGGTGCGGGATGCCGCCGCCGTGGCTGTTGACGTAGAAGCCGAGTTCGCCCTTGGGATTTTCCGCGCCGAAGTAGACTTCTCCGGGAGGAACGTTGAGGCCTTCGGTGACGAGGATGAACTGGTGAATCAGGTCTTCCATCTTGGTCAACACGCCTGCCTTGGGCGGGAGGTAATTCTTCAAATCCTGAATGTGGAACGGGCCTTCGGGAACTTTGCCGAGAACCTGTTCGAGAATGCGGACGCTCTGGCGAATCTCTTCCATGCGGACGAGATAGCGGTCGTAAGAGTCGCCAATCGATCCGACGGGAACGTCGAACTGGTAGTTCTCATAGCCGAGGTAAGGGTGAACCTTGCGGACGTCGTATTCGACGCCGGAACCGCGCAGGTTCGGGCCGGTGATGCCGAAGTCGATGGCGTCCTCGCGGGAGATGACGCCGACTTCCCTGTTGCGCTCGATGAAAATGGGATTGCGTGTGAGGAGATCGTCGATCTGTTTGACTTTAGCGGGAAGCTGCTTGATGAAAGCCTGGGCATCTGGAATCCAGCCGGGCGGGATGTCGCGGGTGACGCCACCGATGCGGGTGTAGCTGGTGGTGAAACGGGCTCCGGTGAGTCTCTCGATGAGATTGTGAATCGTTTCGCGCTCGGTCATCACGTAGAGGAAAACGGTCATGGCACCCAGATCGAGGCTCATGGCGCCGAGGCCGAGAAGGTGCGAGGAGATGCGGGCCAGTTCGCAACAGATGACGCGAATGGCTTTACAACGCGGGGGAACATCCCAGCCCATGAGCTTTTCGACCGCGCAGGCGTAGGCGACGTTGTTGGACAGGGGCGCGAGGTAATCCAGCCGGTCGGTGTAGGGCACGAACTGGTTGTATGTCATGTTCTCGGCGATTTTTTCGTCGCCGCGGTGAAGGTAGCCGACATCGGGTGTGGCGCGGGTGACGATTTCGCCGTCGAGTTCGAGCTCGATGCGCAACACGCCGTGGGTACTGGGGTGGGACGGGCCCATGTTGAGGATGAGCTTGTCACCGGCAAGGTCGATGCCTTCCTGCGCGCGGGCGAGGCTGTCGGGTTTCTGAAATTCTGTGGAGGCCGTAGACATAGGATTGGAAAGTTTTGGGCAATCGCCGGGTCAATCGAGTTCGGGCGGATTGGCGCGTGGTTCGCGTTCGGCAGTGTGGCAGGCCGAGGTGGTGGTGAAGGGGCCGCCGACAATCGGAGCGGGGCGGGTGAAGGGGCCGTCCGGCAATTCGCTGGGCTTGCCTTCGAGAGGGAAATCCTTGCGCAACGGGTGGTAGGGGTAGCCATCCCACATGAGGATGCGACGCAGGTCGGGGTGACCGGAAAACTTGATGCCGTACATGTCGAAGGCTTCGCGTTCGTGCCAATCGGCCGTCTGGTAAACGCCGCTTACGGTCGGGACGGTGGGATCGTCCAGGCTGGCGCGAACCTTGAGGCGCAGGTACTGGTCGTTTTCCATCGAGCCAAATTCGTAGACGACTTCGAAGCGCGGTTCCTCGCCGAAATTATCGACTCCGGACAGGTCGACGAGATAGTGGAATCCTTCGCTCTTGAGCAGGGTGGCGGCGGCGGCGATTTCGGTCTTGTCGATTTCGACAGTCCACTCGCCGCGGTATTCTTTCGGTTCGCGTATCTTCCCGGCGAAACGGGCCCGGAGCGATTCAATGGATTTGGAAGTATTGGCAGTCGGCATGGTTTTGAGAATCCAGCGGGGGTTAACCCTGGATGGAAATGGGGGGACGTTCACCCTTGAGCATGGAAGTGGAACGTTCGGTCATGATCTTGCCCTGCAACCGCATCAAGCCCTCCAAAAGGGCTTCGGGCCGGGGCGGACACCCCGAGATATAAACGTCCACTGGAATCAAATTGTCGATGCCCTGCAACACCGCGTAGCTGCGGTACATGCCGCCGGAACTGGCGCAGGCCCCCATGGCGATACACCACTTCGGCTCCGGCATCTGATCCCAGATGCGCTTGGTAGCCACGGCCATCTTGTAGGTGACCGTTCCGGCCACGATCATCAGATCGCATTGCCGCG
>DBTH01000138.1 GCA_002306945.1 Methylacidiphilaceae bacterium UBA1321
GCTCTGCCTCTGCCAAGCCTCCGGCAAAGCCCATGTGCGTCAACCTAACGAAGCCATGAATTGCGGTTTTGACCTTTTACTTTTGAGCTTTGACTTCCATGCGTTAGAGCATTTCAAAATATCATGCACACTATTTTAAATTTTTAAGCATGGACGGTCGCGCCAACGGAAATGTTACGATTCAGTGACGACGGGCGAAGGTCGTTGCATGGGGGTGAGTTATAAGGGAATATCAAGTGGTTTATAACTATGGCTACTGTTTCCGGCGTATTGACCCGTTGGGGTGATTGGTGGCGTGAAGAGTTTCCCATTTCGAGCCTGGGACGAGCCTTGCCAACGGCTTTCCTGTGTTACTTCCTGACGGTAATTTTTTCGGTTTCCCTGGCGGCGCTTATTTTTCGCGGGCCGTTGGAGCCGTATCTTTCGGTGGGAATTGGGATGAGTCTGTTTTCGGCTCTGGCGACCGGATTGGTGGTGACATTTATTGGAACGGTTCCGGGTTCGATTGCGATTTGCAGTGATCGAACGGCACCTTTGCTGGCGGTGTTTGCCAGCGGCATGGTGGCCGCTTTTACCCAACATCCGAACGCGGGCGATCTGCTGGCCACGTGCATGGCGGGGTTGATTTTTTCCACCTTCCTGACGGGTGTGGCGCTGGCGTTGTTGGGGCATTATCGACTGGGACGGTTGATACGTTTTTTGCCTTTCCCCGTGGTGGGCGGGTTCATGGCGGGTGCTGGCTGGCTCCTGGTGAAGGGGTCGCTGACGGTGATCTGGGGGCGGGAACCGACCTTTGCCGGTGTGTGGCATCTTTTTGAACCTGCGCTGTTGTGGCGATGGATTCCGGCGGTGGGATTGGCTGTTGTGCTCTTGTTGGCGATGCAACGCTGGCATCACTTTGCGACGGTGCCGGTGTTGGTGCTTGGCGCTGTGGCGTTGTTTTATCTGGTGACCGGATTCTATTCCTTTTCGCTGCCGGAACTCCGCGCGACGGGCTGGTTGCCGGGGCCGTTCCCGGATGCGATTACCTGGCATCCGGTCAACTTCGATGCGATTCAATCCGCCAACTGGAACGTGATTGCGCAGAATACGGACACGCTTGGGGCGGTGCTATTGGTGAGCGCCATTTCCCTGCTGATGATTTCCAGCGCATTGGAACTGACCGTGCAAGGCGATGTGGATGCGGATCGGGAGTTGGAGACGGCGGGGATTGCCAATCTGGTGGCGGCCTGCGGTGGCGGGTTGGTGGGGATGCATTCGTTGTCGCTGTCGAGTTTGTCGTTGAAGCTGGGACCGCGCAGCCGTTGGGTGGGAGTGTTGACGGCGGGCGGAGTGGGGATGACGTTGTATGCGGGGCCTTTCGTGGTTTCGTATCTGCCGCTGCCGGTAATCGGAGGATTGTTGTGTTATCTCGGATTGAATTTTCTCTGGGAGTGGCTGGTCGATTCGTGGGGGCGGGTGCCCCGCAGCGAGTATTTAATCATTGTCCTGATTTTGTTCGTGATCGCGTGGATGGGTTATATTCCCGGGGTGGGGATTGGACTGGTGATGGCGGTGGTTCTCTTTGCGTTGCGCTACAGCCTTATCGAAGTGGTGCGGCTGGAAATGAGCGGGGCGCGCCACCGAAGCAATGTGGATCGACCGGAGTGCGAACGGGATTTACTGCGCGAGCGCCGGGAGGCGATTCATATTCTCAAGTTGCAGGGATTCATTTTTTTCGGAACGGCGCATGGTCTGTTACACCGGGTGCGGAGTCGCGTGCATGCGGCGTCGCAGTTGCCGCTGGGTTATTTGATCGTCGATTTTCGGCATGTGACGGGGCTGGACAGTTCGGCGTTGCAGTCTTTTGCCAAATTGAAGCGGATGGCGCGGCAACTGAATTTCCGTGTGCTCTGTTGCAGCGTGCCGCCGCGCATCGCGCAGGCATTGAGGCGGGAGCCGGAGATATTGGAAGGCGAATGTCCGTTGTTGCTGCAGCCCGACGTGGATCGGGCCGTGGAGTGGTGCGAGACGGAGATATTGGCGCCGCATCAGGAGCAATTGAAGCGGGATCAAATCCCTTTTGCCAAAGTGGTGGAGAATTTACTACAGGGTCGGAGCGAGATTGCCGCGCGGTTGATGACCTATTTCGAACGACGTCCAGTGCCGGCGGCAACGGTGCTGGCGGTACAGGGGGAGAGGACGCGGGATTTGTTTTTGATCGAGGAGGGGCAGGTGAGCGCGCAGTTCAAGGTCGGACATGGGGAGACCATCCGGCTGCGGACGCTGGGGGCGGGTTCGATTGTGGGTGAGATCGGCATGTATCTGAACACGCCGCGCACCGCGTCACTCATCGCGGATCAGGACAGCGTCATTTGGAGGTTGAGTCCGGATTTCCTTGCCCGGATGGAGAAGGAGGATCCGCGCGTGGTTGCGGCCTTGCACGAAGCACTGGCGCGCATTGTGACGTTGCGGCTGATTCAGGCCAACGAGTTGCTTGAGACGGCGCTACGGTAAATCGCCCGCGTCGGGGCTGGTTGCTGGAGGAATTTACGCCTCGGAAACGAGATCTGGATGCGACGGGGCGACGCGGCGAGTCTTCGATTTTTCCGGATACTCGTAGATTTCGCCCTTGTAATTGCGCAACACGATGCGGTCGTTGGTGCGGGCGATGACGTAGTCGGGATTGACCGGGATTTTGCCGCCGCCGCCGGGGCCGTCGATGACGAATTGCGGCACGGCGTAACCGCTGGTGTGGCCGCGGAGGCTTTCAATGATCTCAATGCCCTTGGTGACCGGGGCGCGCAGGTGGCTGGTGCCCTGGATGAGGTCGGCTTGATAGAGATAATAAGGCCGCACACGGCAACGGAGCAGTTTTTGGACGAGGATCTTGTAGACGGCGGGGTCGTCGTTGACGCCGTGCAGCAGAACTGACTGGTTGCCGAGGGGGATGCCCGCGTCGGCCAGGCGGCCCAGCGCGTCGCGTGATTCGACGGTGAGTTCCTTCGGGTGATTGACGTGGACGCTGAGCCAGAGGGGATGGAATTGCTTCAGCATGGCGCAAAGCTCGGGCGTGATGCGTTGCGGCAGGAAGATCGGAATGCGGCTGCCGATGCGGAGGAATTCCACATGCGGAATGGCCCGCAAGCGGCCGAGGAGTTCGCCCAGTTTTTTGTCCGAAAGCATGAGCGGATCACCGCCGGAAAGCAGGACGTCGCGTACTTCGGTGTGTTCCTGGATGTAAGCGATGGCGCGGTCGAAATCGAGTTCAAGCTCCTGGTCGCCCACGCCGCTGACGACCCGGCTGCGAGTGCAATAGCGGCAATACGAGGCGCAACGGTCGGTGACGAGGAAAAGAACGCGGTCGGGATAGCGGTGAACCAGGCCGGGCGCAGCCATGTCCTTGTCTTCACCGCAAGGATCGGCCATGTCGCCGGAGACGTAATTCATCTCCTCAATGCGAGGGATAACTTGCGTGCGGATCGGGCAGGCGGGATCGTCGCGGTCAATGAGGTTAAAGAAGTAGGGCGTGATGCCCATGGCCAGCTTCGTATTGGAGAGGAGGACTCCGGCGTGCTCGGAGCGGGTCAGGTTGAGACGACCCTCCAATTCCTTGAGGCTGGTAATGCGGTGACGCATTTGCCAACTCCAGTCGTTCCATTGATCGGCGGGGATGTCGGACCATAATCCCTGACCGGGCGAAGTGAAATCACGTAGGAGAGAAGTACTCACAGATCGGGTGGATGATTTTAAAAAGGGTATGGCATATTTTACCGTTGTCAAATGGAGGAGGTAAAATCGCGAAGAATGAAAGTGGTAAATTTCGCCTGTTGAATTAGAGGAGATAAGTGAATATTTACGCAAGTCTATGTATTTAACGCTTATGAAATTAAAAGCTTGTTTTTGAGTTTGATAGGGCAATACTGACATCTTAATTGTTACGCATATGGCGAGCACAGTGACCCATTCCTCCAGTGATAAAACTGCGGTGATCGAACCGGAGCAACCGGCCGAAACGGTGATTCTTCAATACCCGTTACGTCCGCGCGCAAAGGGCGTTTACCCGAAAAAATCGTCACTTCTCCCGCCTTCCAACGTCTTGGGACTCTATTCCCTGGCCGCAGTTATTCCTCCGGTAGCTTGGTAGAGATTCATTGGAAAAAAGGGAGATCGATGGTTTGAAATTTGTAAGTGCATCTTGTGGATATGCACTCCTGATTTCTACACTCTGATAGTAAGTATTGCTTTTCTTTGCCGTACAAGCGGCGCATCCTTTTTTCACAGTTTGTGAACGACGACATTCTTTTACGATCTCTGATTATCAGCGCGTCACTCGGTGCGTTGATCGGTCTGGTGAGGCAGTGGGAAGATCAGCAGGAGAATGACCGCAGTTTGGCCGGGATGCGCACTTTCGCTCTGTGGGGGATGATGGGAGTGGCTTCGGCATTCCTGCAACAAGAACATTTCCCGTATTTTTTCATCACCGCATTTGGAGCGGTGGCGCTTTATCTCGCTGTTTCCCAACTGGGCGCAATCCGCGAAGGAAAGACTCCCGGCTTCACGACGTTCACGGTCGCGCTGCTGACGTTTATTGTCGGCGGACTGGTCTATCTTGGAAGCATGCGCGTGGCGGTGGTATTGGCCGTGGCGATGATTATTCTCATCGCCAGCAAGGAAGAAATTCACGGCTGGACCAAGCATTTTACGCAAAAGGATATTCGCAGCGCGCTGGTTTTTGCCGCGATCACGGGCATCGTCCTGCCGCTGGTGCCGAACAAAGGCTACGGGCCATTGCAGGCATTCAATCCCTTTGCAACGTGGTTGATGGTGGTTCTGATTTCCGGCCTCGGTTTCGTCGGTTACGTGCTCATGCGCCTGCTCGGCGCACGGGCGGGAATCGCGGTGACCGGACTTGCCGGGGGACTCGCGTCGAGCACGGCAGCGACCATCGCTTTCAGCCGCCGCAGCGCGGACTCTCCGAAATTGTCCTCCAGCTTTGCGTTGGCGATTGTGTTGGCCTGCACCGTGATGTTGGGACGCGTGGCTGTTGTGGTGGCGATGCTCGATTTCTCCCTTTTCATGGCGCTGCTGCCGTGGCTCGTGGTGCTGGCCTTGCCGGGAAGTTTGTACGCGGCCTGGACGTGGCGTTTTCGGCGCAACCCGGAGGCGGCGCAGATCGAAACACCCGATATTTCCAATCCGTTGAGCCTCTCAATGGCGTTCAAGTTCGCGGCGATTTACGCCGTGGTTGTGTATCTGGTCAAAGCGGTGACCACTTACGGAACCGGTGGCAGCGGCATCTATTGGGTGACATTCATTTCCGGCCTGACCGATATGGACGCGATCACGCTTTCGTTGTCCCAGATGTCGGGAAAAGGTTCGCTGCTCCAGTCGATTGCAGCGAAGGCAATCATACTGGCGGCAGTAAGCAATACGCTCCTCAAGCTGGCGTTTGCCCTGGCGGCGGGTTCGCGCGATCTGCGTCGTGAAATGCTCGCCAGTCTCGGCGTGACTTTGCTGATCGGCGTGATCGCCCTGCTGGTAATGTGAGCCGTTAATTTTGTCAGACGGCACTTAAGGTCAGTCGTCTTTTATTTCACGGCAGCCCAGACGCGATGAACATCGTCATGGTCGGAGAGAGCCTGGAGGAATTCCCCGACTTCGGCCTTTTGCGCTTCGGTGAGGGTGGGGAAAGTCTTGGGGATATAGCCCATTTCGCTTGTAACCACTGTCCAGTTGTTCTTGGAAAGCCATTGGGAAACGGCATGCAGGGCGGCACGATCCGTGATGAAACGCGCGCCGCAAGCGCCCTCGGGGATGTCATCATTCTGGGTGTGATCGAGCGTCTCGACCTCGTTGGCTCCGGCTTCAATCGCCGCAGCTTCGCGGTCGGCATTGAGGTCGGGAGTGTGTGCTTCGACGAGACCGACGTGGTCGAAGAGAAACTTGTTGCTGCCAGCCGCGCCGAGTTGGCCCTTTTTGAAAAGAACGCGGATTTCCGGTGCGGTGCGGTTGTTGTTGTCGGTGACGACTTCGGCAATGACCGGAACCTTGTGCGGAGCGTAACCTTCAAAATTGATGTGCTCCATCGTCATCTTTTCGCTGCCGACGCCCGCACCCTTGTTGGTGGCACGTTCGATGGCGTCGCGCGGAACGCTGTCCTTGCGGGCCTTGGCGATGGCGGCGGCCAGTCGCGCGTTGCTATCGGGATCGGCTCCGCCCTGCTTGGCGGCGACCATGATTTCCTTCAGGAGTTTCCCGGTAGCCTGCGACTTGCGCAGGGATGTGACTTCACGTTTAGAGAGTAACCATTGGCGGCCCATAAGAGTGATGAATTTAAGGTTAAGAGTCGAGGAAGTCGATCTAAAGAATGGGTGGGTTGAACGGGAAGTCCGGTCTCCGTTCTCCGGTTTCCGGACTCCGTTTCATTAGACTTTGATGAGTCCGACAGCCTTCGCGCAACGCGGGCAGAGATGGCCGCCGTCGGCGTCGGTGATAGTGCCTTCGTCATACTTCCAGCAGCGGACGCATTTGGTGCCTTCGGCGCGGGAAACGGCGATCTTGGGTTCGCCTTCGGCTTTGATCTCAACGCGGGAAACGATGAAGAGTTCGGCCATGAGTTCGGCGTCTTCGGTCTTCCAGTCGTTGCTCTGGAGAACAACCTTGGCTTCGAGGCTCTTGCCGATTTCCTTGCGTTGGCGGACGGGTTCGATGGCTTCGGTGACCTGACCGCGCAGGGCGATGAGGTTCGTCCAGCGGGTCATAAAATTATAATGATCGCGTTGTTTTTCTTGGGGAACAGAGGATGTCGAAACAAATTCTTTGTCAAAGATTGGTGTGACCCCATGTACAAGTTGGAACTGTCCTGCCCAAGGAAGATTTAGAAATTCTTCGTCCACTTCCGGCAGCAACTGCAAATGCACCGATTCTTTTTCGCCGAGGAATTCCCACGCCTCTTCCGCCGTGTAGGGGGTGAGGGGAGCGATGAGCTTGACGATGGCTTCGGCGCAGAGACGGATGACCGTTTGCGCGGCGCGGCGTGCGGAATCGTTGGCGGCGTTGCAGTAGAGGCGGTCTTTCAATACGTCCACATAGAGCGCGGAAAGATCGACAGTGCAGAAGCGGCTGATCGCGTGGTAAACGCGGTGAAACTCGTACGTGTCGTAGCCGTCGCGGGCTTCCTTGATGACTTCCTGCAGGCGGGCGTAGATGTAGCGGTCGAGTTCGGTCCACTGTTCGCGCGGAACGGAATCGGTCGCGGGATTGAAATCGTGCAGGTTGCCGAGAAGAATGCGCAGTGTGTTGCGGACGCCGCGATAAACATCCGACACGCGCGAGAAGATGTTCTTCGAGAACGGAACGTCGCCCCGGTAATCCTGTCCGGCGACCCAGAGCCGCAAGACGTCGGCACCGCTGTCGTTGACGAGAGTCATGAGGTCGGTGGCGCCGCTCGATTTCGAATATTTCTTACCCGATTCGTCGACGATGAAACCGTGGGTCAATACGTTCTTGTACGGAGCCTGACCGGTGACGGCGACGGCCAGACAGAGCGAGGAATTGAACCATCCGCGGTGTTGGTCGCTGCCTTCGAGGTAAAGATCGGCGGGGAAGTATTCGAGGCGTTTCTTGAGCACGGAAGCCCAGCTCGAACCGGAATCGATCCAGACGTCGAGCGTGTCCTTGCCCTTGCGCAAACCCTTCGGCAGACCGAGGCGGGCGGCGAGTTCGTCGGCGGTGGAATTGAACCAGACGTTGGTGCCTTCCTTTTCGACGATGTCGGCGAACTTGAGAACGATGTCCTTGTTGATGAGCGGTTGCTCGCCTTCGCCGTAGAATACGGGAATCGGCACGCCCCAGGTGCGCTGGCGCGAGATGCACCAGTCGGGACGATTCGAGACGGTGCCGTAGATGCGGTTGCGGCCCCAGTCGGGAATCCAGCCGTTGTGCTTGGCGATATCGTCGATGGCGTCGAGCACGTCCTGACGGATGGCGTCCATCTTGATGAACCACTGTTTGACCGAGCGGAAAACAATCGGGGTCTTCGAGCGCCAGCAATGCGGATAGTCGTGGGTGTAATCCTGCTTGGCGATGAGGATGTTGTTCTTTTCGAGATACTCGATGATGATCGGGTTCGCCTTGAAGACGTTCAATCCGACCCATTCGGGCACGCCGCATTCGGCGGTGAGACAACCGTGATCGTCAACGGGCGAAAGGATGTCGAGGCCGACCTGTTTGCCGAGGATGTAGTCGTCCTGGCCGTGGCCGGGGGCGATATGAACGAGGCCCGTGCCGGTGTCGGCGGTGACGAAATCGGCGGGATAAACTTTTCCGGTGCGGTCGAGGAACGGGTGCTTGTATTCGAGAGCGTTGACTTCGATTTTGTCAGCAACGACTTTCGCGTCTGCAAAGCCGGGGATGGTGCCGAGCGTGGTCGCGGCGAGAATGAGACGTTCACCCTTGAACTCGACAATGACGTACGGAATTGTCGCGGAATAGGCAACGGCGAGATTGGCGGGAAGCGTCCAAGGCGTAGTTGTCCAGATGAGGAGAGAGATGGGCGAATTTCCGCTATCGGCAAATTTCTTCGCACTCTCATCAGTGAGAGGAAATTTAACGTAAATGGCCGGATCGGTTTTTTGCTGATACTCGACTTCGGCTTCGGCGAGGGCGGTCTGGCAGCCGTAGCTCCACGAGACGGGGCGCAGGCCCTGATAGACGAGACCTTTCTCGACGAGCGTGGCGAAATTGCGCAGTTCGTCCGCTTCGTAGGCAGGATTGAGCGTGAGGTAAGGCTCGTCCCATTCACCGAATACGCCGAGGCGCTTGAATTGTTCGCGCTGGATGCCGATGTACTTGCGGGCCATCTCTTCGCTCTTCTGGCGGATGATGACGGGGTCGCTGGTGCGGGCTTTTTGCTCGTTGAGTTCCTTCGCAACCTTGTGTTCGATGGGCAGACCGTGGCAGTCCCATCCAGGGATGAACGGCGCGTAGTAGCCGCTCATGTTCTTGGATTTGAGAACAATATCCTTGAGCGTCATGTTCAACACGTGGCCGATGTGCGCGTCGCCGTTGGCGAAGGGTGGGCCGTCGTGCAGGATGAATTTCTGGCTGCCCTCGCGCGCCTTGAGGATCTTCGCGTAGATGTCCTCCTGCTGCCATTTGGCGAGGAAGCCCGGTTCCCGTTTGGGCAACTCGGCCCGCATGGGGAAATCGGTTTTGGGAAGGTGGATGGTGTTCTTGTATTCCATGGTAAGAAGAAGTTTTTAGACGGAATTAACGGAATTTAAGGAATGGTTTTGTGATGGAGAAATGCCCTTTTAGTAATCTCGTTAATTCCGTTAATTCGGTCTAGGTCTGTCAGGCGACTTTGCTGAATTGTTTGAGGAAGCGCACATCGTTCTCGATGAAAAGACGCAGATCGGGGATGTTGTGGCGCAGCATCGCGACGCGTTCCGGCCCGAAGCCGAATGCCCAGCCGCTGTACTTTTCGGGGTCGAGATCGACATTGATGAGCACCTGCGGATCGACCATGCCGCAACCGCAAATTTCGAGCCATTTGACCGGCTGGCCGGGTTTGGTGGCGCGGGCGCAATCGACTTCAAAGCTCGGTTCGGTGAACGGGAAAAAGTGCGGGCGGAAACGGAATTGCAAATCGCGTCCGAGGAGTTCGCGGAAGAAATATTCCAGCGTGCCCTTGAGGTCGGCGACGGTGATGTTTTCCCCGATGGCGAGACCTTCGATCTGGAAGAACGACATGAGATGGGTCGCGTCGATCTCGTCGCGACGGTAGCAACGTCCGGGGGCGATGATGCGGATGGGGGGCTTCCATTCCTTCATCGTGCGGATCTGCACGGGTGAGGTCTGCGTGCGCAGCAATCGGCGGCCCTGACCTTCGGCCAGCGGCTGGAGGGCGCTTTCAAGGATGTAGAAAGTGTCCTGCTCGGCGCGGGCGGGGTGATCCTTCGGTGTGTTGAGCGCGTCGAAGTTGTAAAATTCGCTCTCGATCTCGGGGCCTTCGTTGATGGCGAAGCCGAGGCGGCGGAAGATTTCGATACTGTGCTCGATGACCTGCTGAACGGGGTGGATCGAACCGAAATTGGTTGTACGACCGGGCAGGGAAGTATCGACGGAACCGTCGTCGGCCTTGTCTTGCAGGGCGTTCTTGCGGCCTTCGAAAGCGTCGTTGACCTTGGTCTTGAATTCGTTGATGAGCTTGCCGATGACGGGGCGGTCTTCCTTCGGAATGTCGCGCATTTTTTCGAGGAGCGCCGGGATCTTGCCGTTGCGGCCAAGATAGGCGATGCGGACGTTTTCAAGGGCGGCCGCGTCGGCAGCGCCGTCGATGGCGGCGAGGACTTCGGCCTGGAGGGAAGCGATCTGGTCTTTCATGGGAAGGGGGGATTTTAGACGGAATTAACGGAATTTACGAAATTAATTTAAAGGCTTCTGAAAGGGGGAAGGTGAGAGTTTTTCAGTCGGTCAATTTTTTAAATTCCGTTGTTTGGTCTGTAAAAAGCAAGTGCGCGAAGTCCGCCCTGGTCGGTCGACCCGGCAAACTTCGCGCACGCTGTTTTTGGAACCTGTGGAAATTTCCGGCGTTATTTGACCGACTGAATAATCGCGGCAAAAGTGGCGGGTTCGTTCACGGCAATTTCAGCCAGCAGCTTGCGATCCACTTCGACCTTGGCTTTTTTCAAGGCTTCGATGAAACGGCTGTAGGTGATGCCGGCGGCGCGGCAGGCCGCGTTGATACGGACAACCCAGAGGTTGCGGAAATTGCGTTTACGGGCTTTGCGATCGCGATAGGACCAGTACTGGCCCTTCATGGTCGCGTCTTTGGCGTAACGGAAGAGTTTACTGCGGCGACCGCGGTAACCCTTGGCTTTTTGGACGACACGTTTACGGCGCTCACGAGAGGCCGGCGCGTTAGTTGCACGAGGCATAGACTTACTTTCTTATTTCCGCGTCAGCCGTCAGCTCACGGCACCAGGCGGAACGTTCTTTGTTATGGTTTGTTGGGTATTATTAAGCCGCCGGCTGATAGCTGAACGCCGACAGCGGTTTGTTAATCAAGCGAACGGGAGGTTCGACTTGATGCGATACACATCGGTATCGTCAACTTGTTTGCTTTTGGCCAGATGCCGCTTGCGTTTGCGGTTTTTGCTGGAGGCGAGGTGACGGCGTCCCGACTGGGAGGTGATCACTTTACCGGAGGCAGTAACCTTAAAGCGCTTGGCGACAGCTTTCTTCGTCTTGCGACGGGCGATAGATTTCGGCATTTTTCTAGTCTCTTCTTTTTATCAATTTTGACCGTCCCCGGGCGTATTCTCGTCACCGGTGGAATCGGATTCCTCATCACCCTCTTCAGGTAAATCGGGGCCATCCTCAAGCGTCCATTTACGAACCCTTTTTTGAATGGGGTTGGGAGTTAACATCATATTGATGCTTTTGCCAATCATTTTCGGTTCCGCATCGGCGGTTCCGATATGGGACAAATCGACACGAATGCGTTTCATCAGATTGACGCCGATGTCCTGGTGCATCATTTCGCGGCCGCGGAAAATCATGAGCAATTTGACTTTCATGCCCTTGAGCATGAAGCCTTCCGCCTGACGCATCTTCACGTGGTAGTCGTGTTCGTCGATGCTCATGTGGAACTTGAGTTCCTTGACCTTGGTGGCGGAGGTGTTCTTGCGCGCCTCGCGGTCTTTTTTGGCTAGTTCGTAGCGGTATTTTCCGTAATCCAAAATCTTGCAAACCGGCGGGTTCGCGTTGGGTGAGATTTCGACCAAATCGTGACCCATGCGGCGGGCGGTAGCCAGGGCTTCGCCCAGTTGCATGACGCCCATGGGCTTGGCATCGGGGCCGATGACCATGACCTCGCGGGCTCGGATTTTTTGATTTACGCGGATATAGTGGTGAATAACTGCACTCCTGTTGGGTTTTTGCCGTTGGTTGGATCAAGCAAGACGATTGGCGATCTCGCTCTTCAAACGGGTGAAAAATTCAGCCCACGGCTTGGGGCCTTCATCATTTAACTTTCTGCTTCGCACGGCGACATGTTCACTGTTAACTTCTTTTTCACCAATGATGAGCATGTAGGGAACTTTTTCCAATTGGGCAAGCCGAATTTTCGCTCCCAATTTCTCACGCGAATCGTCCAGAACCGATCGGATGCCCGCTTCAATGCATTGCTGGTGGAGCTTTTGGGCGTATTCGTTCTGCGCTTCGGTGACGGGCATGAGGCGCACTTGCTCAGGTGAGAGCCAGACGGGGAAGGCCCCGGCGAAGTGCTCGATGAGGCAGCCGATGAAGCGTTCCATGCTGCCGAAAGGCGCGCGGTGGATCATGACCGGACGATGGGGTTTGCCATCGGGGCCGATGTAATTGAGATCAAAGCGAATGGGCAGGTTGTAGTCGACCTGGACGGTGCCAAGCTGCCATTCGCGGCCGATGACGTCCTTGACGACGAAGTCGATCTTGGGGCCGTAGAAGGCGGCTTCGCCCGCTTCTTCCGAGAAGGGGACTCCGAGGCTGGAGGCGGCATCGCGACAGGCTTGTTCGGCCTTGTCCCAATTGGCGGCTTCGCCCGTGTACTTCTTGCTGTCTGGATCGCGCAGGCCGACGCGGACGCGGTAGTCCTGCATGCCGAGTTTGCCGAAGATCAATTTGACGAGGCTGAGGCAACCCTTGACTTCGGCGGGAACCTGTTCCTCGGTGACGAAGAGGTGGGCGTCGTCCTGGGTAAAGCCGCGCACGCGGGTCATGCCGCCGATTTCACCGGATTGTTCCCAGCGGTAGACGGTGCCGAATTCGGCGAGGCGGACGGGCAGATCGCGGTAAGAATGCGGCTCGCTGGCGTAGATCTTGATGTGGTGCGGACAGTTCATCGGCTTGAGCAGGTAGCCGCTGATGAGACCCTGATCGAGACGGTTGCAGAGTTCGCCACAGGAACAGCCTTCCTTGGCCAACGCGTCGAGGGTTTCGCGTTCGACGATGGGCGGGTATTGGCTGTCCTTGTAATACGGGAAGTGGCCGCTGGTGCGGTAAAGGTCGAGCTTGCCAATGTGCGGGGTGAACACTTGCGAGTAGCCCTGCTTGCGCAATTCCTCACTGATGAAATTCTGCAATTCCTGGCGGATGATCGCGCCCTTGGGAGTCCAGAGGACGAGACCCTGGCCGACTTCGTCATCGATGTGGAACAGGCGAAGTTCCTTGCCGAGCTTGCGGTGGTCGCGCTTCCTGGCTTCATCGAGCAGGGCGAAATGTTTTTCCATTTCGGTCTTGTTCTTGAAGGCCGTTCCGTAGACGCGCTGGAGCTGGGGATTCTTTTCGTCGCCTTTATAATAGGAGCTGGAGACGTGGGTGATCTTGAACGCTCCGACGTTGCCAGTGCGCATGACGTGCGGCCCGGCGCACAGATCAATGAAGTCGCCGTTCTTGTAGAGGGAGATTTGTTCGTTGTCGGGAATGCCTTCCAGAATGTCGAGCTTGTAACGGCTCGGAGTGGAACGTTCGGTCAGGGCGCCGAGGCGGCCCGCCTTGCCCATCTGGATGGCTTCGTCGCGGGAGACAACGACGCGTTCGAAAGTCTGGTTGGCCTTCGTCACGGCCTTCATTTCCGCTTCGATCCTGGCGAAATCTTCCGGGGTAATGCGGTGGGCGAGGTCGATGTCGTAATAAAAACCGCCTTCAACGGCGGGACCGGCAGCCAATTGAGCCTCGGGCCAGAGGCGGGTAATCGCCGTGGCCAGGACGTGCGCCGCGGAATGGCGCAGGCGCTCAATATCGGTCATTTGAGGTGTAGCATCGTGAGACATTCTGCCACTCTAGCAAAATCTGCGCGGCTGTATAGTCTTGTTTGACTTCCTTCTTCCGGGTTGGCGCGATTCCTGTTAGAAGAAGACGATCATGTTACAAGTCGAAGTTGTTTATACGCCCCAAGCCATCGCGCGCCTTGCCGAACGCGACCTCTCGTCCCATCTCGCCGTCGCCATCGACGTTTTCCGCGCCACGTCCACCGTGGTGACCGGGTTGGCATCGGGCGCGACCGCTTTTTTCCCCATTGCCACCGTCGAAGAGGGTCTTGCCTTCAAGCAGCAACAGCCCGATGCGCTGTTGGCCGGTGAACGCAAGGGCGAGCCGCCCGCCGGGTTTGATCTCGGCAACAGCCCGCGCGAATTCACTCCTGAGCGTGTTCGCGGCAGACGCATCTTCCACACCACTACCAACGGCACTCAGGCGCTCGTCGCCGTTCGCGGAGCGCGCCAGGTCATTACGGCGGCGTGGCTTAATTTGAGCGCGGCGGTCAATTTCATCCGTGAACAGAACCGGCCCACGCTGTTGCTCTGCGCCGGAACGGGCCGCGCCTTTGCCTTGGAAGACGCGACGTTGGCCTCGGCAATCATCGATGCACTCGACATCGAACACCCGGCCCGTTCGATCTATCGATCCATCGTTCCACGACTGCCGGATGTCCTGAGCGAAACCCGCAACGGTCGCAATTTGCAGAAAGCCAACCGGGTCGGGGACATTGAATTTTGCATCCAGCGGGACAAGTTCGATCTGGTTCCGAAGCTCGGAGCCGACGGGTGGATCACGGTCTGAAGACGGAAAGACAAAAGGCTTTTAGACGGGAATTAACGGAATTTAAGGAATTATAAAGGCAAAAGGCGTATCAGGAAATCAGGAAATCAAGAAGGGGGAGGATGGAAATATTTTTTACTGAGTTTCAAGAGTGAAAAACTGCGTATTTATCGTCGTCTTTCACTGAAAGGCTATCCAGTCTTTCGCCTTTGTATTTTAATCTCGTAAATCCAAAAGGTAATCCTCCAGCTCTGCTGGAGGACTCCCGAAGTTTGACAATTCCTGGAGCGGTTGAAATAGAAGATGGGCAGTTGAACCGATTCTTCGACGT
>DBTH01000345.1:0-950 GCA_002306945.1 Methylacidiphilaceae bacterium UBA1321
TGTTTTGAATAGATACGGCTTAGAAGCTAACGGCTTGTTCGCGCAGGAGGTGTCTGTCGCAGACGGCAAAGAATTCGCTGGAACTGATCGTGCGTCGGATGTCATTGAGGAAGGCGTCGTCGGGGTCGAGTCCGAGGCCGATGAAGTTGACGTATTTCTTCATTTTCGCCACATGCAGCTTGTCTTGATATTCCGGCAGCCAGGTTTCGCGGAAGATCCGCTCGATGTATTCGCGGAGTTGAAGACGGGTCGGTTGGACGACGGGACGGCCTTCGTAAGTTTCGCGCAATTGGCGGAATAGCCACGGGTTGCGGATGATACCGCGTCCGATCATGAGCCCGGCGGGATTGACGACTTCCATGGTGTGTTGCGCACTGGCGATGTTCATGACGTTGCCGTTGGAGAAGACGGGGCAGTGCATCCGGGCGACAGCCTCCTTGATTTTGTCGTAATGGAGAACGGGCTTGTACAACTCGCGCACGGTTCGGCCGTGGACGGTGAGAGCATCGATTTCGTGACGGGTGAAAATGTCGAGCAGTTCGCTGAATTCGTCCGGCGAGTCGTATCCGATGCGGGTCTTGACCGTGAAGGCGCAGGAGATGGACGGGCGCAGGGCGGTGAGGATGTCCTCGACTTGCTTCGGATGGCGAAGGAGTCCGCCCCCGGCGTTCTTGCGGCAGACGATGGGGGCGGGGCAACCGAGGTTGAGATCGATGCCGACGATGTTGTGCTTTTGCAACTGCATCGCGGTGCGCACGAGCGCCGGAATGTCCTGCCCGATCATTTGCGCGACGACCGGCTTCCCAGTCGGGTTCTCGTCGATGGAACGCAGGATGTGGCGCTCGGGTCGGGAGTCGACATGAACGCGGAAGTATTCGGTGTAGTAGAGGTCGGCGTCGCCGTAGTCGTGAATCACGCGCCAGAACGGCAGATCGGTAATGTCTTGCATC
>DBTH01000345.1:1213-1367 GCA_002306945.1 Methylacidiphilaceae bacterium UBA1321
TAATGTCTTGCATCGGTGCGAGCACCAACGCGGGCCGGTCTTTGGGTAGGTAATCGGACAGGGACATGGGAGGGCTATTTTGACGAAATTAACGAAATTAGGAAACGAAATTTACGGGAAGCACAGGCCGGGGGGATTTTAGACGGAATTAACG
>DBTH01000345.1:1614-5022 GCA_002306945.1 Methylacidiphilaceae bacterium UBA1321
GGGGGGATTTTAGACGGAATTAACGGAATGGACGGAATTGGAGAAAGACAGGGGAATTTTATCAGGAACTCATAAAAGAGGAATTCGTTTTCTTCCCGTTTCCTGATTTCCTGACAAACCTTTCCGTCTTTCCTCATAAAATCCGTTGTCTTTAAATTTTGTGAATTCCGTTAATTCCGTCTAAAAGATCTGGATGCGACCGTACCGAAAAAAGGAAATCATCGAAGAATCGCTCCAAAAAGTCCGCGGAGTCTATGCCGATTTGGAGCAAATCCCCGCCGAACGCCAATGCGAATTGCGAACCGGATGTTGCTATTTCAAGCGCACCGGGTTGACGCCGCAATTGACCTCAGGCGAAGCGATGGTGGCGGCGCGGGCGTGGAAAGCGACGGGCCGCAAGGCGCTCAAGGCCCGTGACGATGGTGGTTGTCCGTTGCTCGTCGGGCCGGAAGGTCAGGGCAAGTGCGCGATCTATGCCGACCGACCGTTCGCCTGCCGCACCCATTTTTGCGTGGAAGCGGGTGGGCCGTATCCACGTCGCGATGTCGTTGATTTGATCCGGCGGCTGGAAGATATTGATGTCGATCTCGGCGGTAGCGGCCCGAAGGGGCTGGTCTCCGCCATTTCGAGCAGCCTTTGACCGGCATTGACAGTCCGCAACGGCGGATGAAGTGACGCCTGATCTCTCGGCGTTTTCAGCGGAGTAGAGATGCAATTTTAAAAGAGAGTCGAAGTCAAAACTCAAAAGTATTGCCGCCTGGTGGAACCGGTCTGGACAGCGCTACTCCAGGACTACTTGATACCTTTAAAGACATTGGAAGCCAAAAGTTTTGAGCTTTGACTTCGAGCCCAACCCCCTTGCACCTTGCTTATCCCTCTGTTTTTGCGATAGAACCTTGCGCATCCTGGGAGCAGTTTGCTCTTTACAAAAGGCGCGCTTGACCTCACTTTGGACGGCTTCCCGATGAAACTCAAGAAACCGCTCCGTTTTGGATTGCCGAAGGGCAGTTTGGAAAAGCCGACCATCGAACTGATGGGCAAGGCCGGATTCTCCGTGACGATATCCAGCCGCGGATACAAGCCGTACATCGACGACCCGGATTTCGACTCCCGCATGGTGCGCCCGCAGGAATTGAGCCGTTACGTGGCTCAGGGATTTCTCGATTTCGGCATCACCGGCAAGGATTGGATCGCCGAAAACGCCGCGCCGGTTCAAGTGATTTGTGACCTGCCCTACAGCCGCGCCACTTCGTTACCGGCCCGCTGGGTGTTGGCCGTGCCGGAAGATTCCAGGATCAAATCGGTCAAGGATCTTCAGGGCAAACGCATCGCCACAGAGGCGGTCAATCTTGTCAAAGCCTACCTGCGCAAACACAAGGTCAAGGCCCAGGTCGAATTTTCCTGGGGCGCCACCGAAGTCAAGGTGCCCGAGTTGGTCGATGCCATCGTCGATCTGACCGAGACCGGTTCTTCTCTCAAGGCCAATAACCTGCGGATCGTCGACACGCTGATGGAAAGCTATCCCCAGCTCATCGCCAACAAAAAAGTCTGGGCCGATCCGGCCAGTCGCAAGAAGATTTCCAATTTCGCGCTGCTCCTGCAAGGCGCACTCAATGCCCGGCACAAAGTGGGCTTGAAGATGAATGTTCCGAAGAACAATCTCAACCAGTTGATCAAAGGACTGCCCTCCTTGCGCAACCCCACGGTTTCGCCGCTGTCGCAGCTCGACTGGGTGGCTATTGAGACGATTCTCGATGAGAAAGTTGTGAGAGAAATCATTCCCCAACTTAAGGAACTTGGCGCGGAGGGAATCATCGAATACCCTCTGAATAAAGTTGTCTATTAACAAAAAACTCTTTTTAATCAGACAGTTACACTATGGGATCCATTAAAAAACGTCGGAAGGCGAAGATTGCCAAGCATAAGCGCCGTAAGCGCATGAAGGCAAATCGCCACAAGAAGCGTTTGCGTTACAAGGCCTAGGCGTCTAAGTTGATCAGCGTGATCCAGAGGCTTCCAATAATTGCCTTGTGGGTGGCGCTGATTGCTTTGGCACCGACCCTTGCGCATTCGGCTGGCGCTGAAGCGTCGACACCAGACAAAAGCATCATCGTGGGTCCGGCTACTAAAAAGCTGGACGCTGCACCGGTGCCGTTGCCTGCGGTGAACACGTCTTCAGCGCCACTTGTTTATATAGAAGGCCTCAACCCGGAACCGCTCGTTCCGGCTCACCTCTCGCCCGAAGGCGAAAAACAGGCCAAGACCCACGCCCTTTACGCGGAAGCTCTTCGCGTCGAATTAAAACAAGGCTTCCCGGCATCCTTGCCGATCTACATCGCCATCACCAAGCTCGACCCGCATTTCATCCAGGCCCAGCTCAAGCTCGCGCTCTACTTCCTCCAGAAAAACCAGGTCGACAAGGCGATTTCCTATCTCCAGTACGCCCTCGAATCCAATCCCGATTCCCCCGACATCAAGGCCGCCATGGCCTACGCCTTCCGCCTGCTCCACCGCAACGATGAAGCCCTTGCTCTGGCCAGGGAAGTCATTGCCAACACTCCCGACCAGATCACTGCTTACCGCGTCATCTTCGAAGTCTATTCCTCGCAAGGCAAATTCAACGAGGCGATGAAGATGGTCGAATCGACCGTGAAACAGAACACCGGCAAAGCCTCGTTCTGGGTCAATCTCGCCAAGTTGTACCAGGATCTCCTCGACGAGGAGGAACGCCAGAGCCCGCTGCGCGCCAGTTCCAGGGATCACGCCCGCGACGTCGCCACCCGACTGCTTCCCCTCTACGAAAAAGCCCTCGATTGCGGCAACCCGACTCCCGACCTGTTGCTCCAGTTGTCCGATTGCCAGGCCACTCTCGGCAATATCCCGAAAGCCATCGAATACGCCAAACAGGCCCGTGGCATCGCCGGGCAGAGCGTCGACATTTACCTGCGCCTGGCCAACCTCGAATTCCTCTCCGGCCACCGCGAGGAATCGATCAAATATTACGAAAAAGCCTACGACCTGCGTCCCGACTACGGCGACGGCTGGCTGGCCAATACGCTGGCCAAAATGTACATCGGCATGGGCCAAACGCAGAAGGCCATCGACGTTCTCGAACAAATGATCACCCGCACGCCGACCCGCGTCGATCTCTACAACGACCTCGCCGATCTCTACGAACGGATCGGACGCCTCGACAGGGCGGAGGTCAATTATCAGCAGGCCCTCGCCCTCGATTCCGCGACCCCGCCCCCGTTCCTCCAAGTCGCCTATACCCAGATTCGGCAAAAGAAAAATGCCGATGCTGAAGCGCCCCTGCTGGCCGCTCAAAAGAAATTCCCCTCATCCGCCGCCATCTGCCTGCTCGAAGCGATCAACTGCCGTGAGCAGAAGAAATACGACGACGCGCTC
>DBTH01000336.1:0-13049 GCA_002306945.1 Methylacidiphilaceae bacterium UBA1321
TATTGATGAGCAATAAACTCCCTCCTTGCGCCTTGCTCTTACCTCTCGAAATTCTCAATCTCGGACATGACGTTTTGAATAGATACGGCTTAGACCGAATTAACGGAATTGACAGAATTGGAAAGACAAAGACTGAAAGACTTATCAGAAACTCAGAAAAAGAGGATTTCAAAATCCCTTTTTTAAAATCTCTGTGAATTGAGTCCGCCGCCTTGTGTTTTTATAATTCCTTAAATTCCGTTCATCCCGTCAAAAAACCTTTTAAAAGATGAATTACCGCTCGCTAAAAGAAGAATGCTACGAAGCCAATCTGCTGTTGCCGAAATACGGTCTCATCGACCTGACCTTTGGCAATGTCAGCGTCATTGACAGGGATCGGGGCGTTTTCGCCATCAAACCGAGCGGCGTCGATTACACCGTGCTCAAGCCGAAGGACATGGTGTTGCTCGATCTCAACGGCAAGATCGTTGAGGGTGAATTGCGGCCTTCTTCCGACACGCCGACCCATCGGCGATTGTTCCAGGCGTTCACTACGATCTGTTCGGTGGTTCACACGCATTCGCGGCAAGCGGTGGCTTACGCACAGGCGGGGCGGCCGATTCCGTGTTTCGGCACGACGCACGCGGATTATTTCTACGGGGAAGTTCCGGTCACGCGACCGATGACGCCCAAGGAAATCAAGACTGCCTACGAATGGGAAACCGGCAACGTCATTGTCGAACGCTTTAAAAAACTCAATCCCGAACAAGTTCCCGCCGTGCTGGTTCATGGTCACGGTCCGTTTGTCTGGGGCCCGTCCGGGAAGAAGGCGGTGGAGACGGCCGTGGCTCTCGAAATCGTGGCGCAAATGGCCCTGCACACTGTTTCAATCAATCCCAAGGCCAAGCCGCTTCAGCAGGCGCAAATCGACAAGCATTTCCTGCGCAAGCATGGCGCCCATGCGTACTACGGGCAGGCGTAAGCGGTTCGACCGTATCGTTACGTGACCGAATTTGCCGGAATGGGCAATTCCTGTGGCGGCTGGGGCGTACCCGAAGGGGTGGTGGAATTAGAGGTGCCCTGCCAGAAAAGTGGATCGATGGAAAGTTCCTTGAGCAAGCGATCCGGAGTGATCGGTTTGCTCAGGACAACGGCAGCGCCTTGCAGCAGGAGGGCATCCTTTTGCTCCGGCGTGACGAAGCCGCTCATTACAACGATGCGGCCCTTGAACGGGAGCAGTCGTACGGCCTTGATCAAATCCGCGCCCGAGAGTCCCGGCATGTTCAAGTCGGTCAGTAAAAAGTCATACTGATCGTAATCGTGTTCGATCAGTCGCAGGGCGTCCTGTCCGTCGCGGATCGAGGTCACCTGATGTCCCGCGCGTTCGAGGTAGCGGGCAAAGCTGCGCACGACCAGTTCGTTGTCGTCGACCAGCAGGATGCGCGAGCGGTGCACCGGCGTTGCGGGCAGCATGCCGGTTTCAGGTGCGCGTTTGCGGGCGCGGCGTCCGGCATGCGTTTCAGCGGGCAGGTCGAGCATGAAGGTCGAGCCCTGGCCGGGAGTGCTTTCGACTTCAATCTTGCCGTCGAGGGAGTTGATGCAACTCCAGACCACGGCTAGTCCGAGACCGGTGCCTTGTCCGGTTTTTTTGGTGGTGAAAAATGGCTGGAAGATCTGTTGGCGAACCGATTCGGTCATGCCGAGTCCGTTGTCGGAAATGGCGATCCGCTGGAAGAAAAGGGGAACGTCGTCCTTGGTCCAGAATCCGCTGGTTTCGACGCGGATTTGCGGAACCCAGTTCGGGTCGGGATTCTGTGCGAGGCGATCGAGCAGGGTGTCCCGGGCGTTGAAAAAGAGGTTGATGATCATCTCGCTGACCAGCGCGTTCGATGTCTGGAGGCGGGGGAGGGATTCGTCGAAGACGGACTGTATCTGGATGCGGCGGTCGATGGTGCTGCCGATCAATTTGAGGGTATTGCGGACGAGATCGTTGAGGTAGATTCGCTCGCGGGTGTCGGCGGAGCGGCGGCCCAGCAGGAGGATGCGTTGACATAACTCGGTGGCCTGCTGGATCGCCTGCTTGAGCGGCTGGAGCTCCTCGACCAGTTCCTTGTCCGGATTCCAGTTCTTTTCGATGGAGAGCGTCTGGAGCATCATCGGGGCCAGGAGATTGTTGAACTCGTGGGCGACGCCGCTGGCGATTTCGCCCAGGGCGCGAAGTTGACGGCTGGACAAGGCGTCGTGATGGCTTCGGAGAGGTGGCGTCGGTTCTTGCACAATGAGTCCGTTTCTACTACTGACGGGTAGTGCGCCGCAACTTCAGAAATATGAATTTTTCTTCCTATTCCGCTTTGTTTCCTTAGCAATAAAGCAAGTTTATAATTCGCAATTTTTATCTCTTTTGTTTATCTCTGCGTTCTGTCTTGGGGGAGAAGCCCTTTTGAAAGCAAACGCTTGTCGATAGGGCCTGGGAGGCTTACCGTAACGACGTTTGAATGTGAATAAAACGCCATGAATAATTCAGATCATTCCCTTAATATCGTCCGCCGTCCGCGCCGTAACCGCCTCTCTCCCTCGATTCGTGCGTTGACCCAGGAAACCCGTTTATTGGTTTCCGATCTCGTTGCGCCGCTTTTCGTCAAGGAAACCGGTGGCGAGCCGGAACCCATCACCAGCATGCCGGGGCAGTTCCGTTACAACGTTGCCGATCTGGTCAAGGAATGTGGCGAACTTGAAGCCCTGGGCATTCCCGCTGTGGCGCTTTTCCCGCAGATTTCGGATAAGCACAAGGATGATGTCGGTTCCTACGCTTTGGCCGAGCAGAACGTTCTGTTTGCCGCTATCAAGGCCGTCAAGGAGGCGCATCCCGAACTGGTCATCATCTCCGATGTGGCTCTCGATCCGTACACCGACCACGGCCACGACGGTCTCGTCGATGAGAAGACCGGCATTGTCGTCAACGACGCCACGGTTGAAATCCTCTGCAAACTTTCCGTCGCGTTAGTTGAGTCGGGTGCGGACATCGTAGCGCCTTCGGACATGATGGACGGACGGATCGGGGCGATTCGCACGGCGCTTGATGAGAGCGGATACATCAATCGCGGCATCCTGGCCTATTCCGCCAAATTCGCTTCGGCCTACTACGGGCCATTCCGCGATGCGGTCGGCAGCAAGAAATCACCCGATGCGCCGCCTCTCGACAAACGCAATTACCAGCTCAATCCCGCCAACGCCCGCGAGGCGATGCTCGAAGCCCAACTCGATGAGGAGGAGGGAGCCGACATGTTGATGGTCAAACCGGCGGGCCTTTATCTCGACATCATTGCTCAAATGCGCCAGCAGACAAATCTTCCCGTGGCGGCTTATCAGGTTTCCGGGGAATACGCGCAGATTCACGCTGCGGCGGAAAAGGGTTGGCTCAATCTGGAATCGACCCGCGACGAATCGCTTCTGGCGATCAAACGCGCCGGAGCCGATTTCATCCTGACCTACTTCGCCAAGGACATCGCTCGCATCCTCGCGGAATAATTCCATGAGCACGCCGCCTGTTCTCAAGGTCTCTAATCCGGCCCGCAACTCCGTCCTGGTGGAAACGGGCTCTGTGGCCGACAACATGGTGACGCGCGTGATTGGGCTGATGGGCAAAACCGGGCTCGAACCGGGGCGCGGTTTGCTCATCGTCCCGTGCAATTCGATCCACAGTTGCTTTATGAAATTCCGCTTTGACGCGGTGTTTCTGGATCGCGATTACAAGGTGCTGCATTTGATCGAGGACATGGGCCCGTGGCGCGCATCGAAAATGGTTTGGGGCGCGCAGAGTGTGCTCGAATTACCTTCCGGTGTCATCCAGGCAACCGGTACGCAGATCGGAGACCGGCTTTCCGTTGAAGGGTACAAGGCTTAAAAGCGTTTGACGAAATTTATGGGGAGTTTTTTTTAGGAAAAGGCAAAAGGCTTTTTGGGCGGGGGCTTTATCAGAAACTCAGGAAATCAAAAAAAAGGGGAGATGCCATGAGAAAGAAGCTTTTGGGTGTGTATGCGATTGGTTTTGTTGTGGCAATACAGCCGGTTGTTCCGGTGAGATCGGGAGATCAGATGCCCTGGGATCAGGGAGTCCGGGATAACACGACTTTTGCTTATAACCTCTACGACAAACTGAAAGCTCAGGAGGGGAATCTCTTTTTCTCGCCGTTCAGCATTTCCGATGCATTGGCGATGACGTATGCCGGGGCGCGGGGCGAAACGCAACAGCAGATGGCCAAGGCGCTGGCTTTTACGCAAAAACCGGAAAAGGTTCACCGGGATTTTGCCGCGCTTCAGACCCGGCTCGATCAAGTTCAAAAGTCAGGCAATGTTCAGCTCAGTTCGGCCAATTCGCTCTGGCCTAGCCAGCGGTTCGCGCTCCAGCCGGCTTATCTCGATCTCTCCAGAAAGTTCTACTCGGTTTCGGTGACGCCACTGGATTACTCGAATGAAGAGAACGCGCGCAAACAGATCAACGATTGGGTGGCGGGGAAAACCCAGGACAAGATCAAGGATCTTATCGGCCCCAAGGTGCTCGATCCGTCGGTCGTCTTGACTCTCGTTAATGCCATCTATTTCAAAGGAAACTGGGCATTGCCTTTTGACCCGCAAGCAACGGGCGAAGGGGATTTTCACGTTGCAGCGGGTAAGGCGGTGAAGGTGTCGTTCATGCGCCAGACCGAAACATTCGAGTATGCGGAAAACGATTCGGCGCAATATCTGAAGCTTCCTTACAAGGGAAACGATTTGGCGATGGTCGTGATTCTTCCGAAGAAATCGCTCGCTGATGTCGAGCCGACTCTCCAGTCGTTCAACTGGAAAGCCGCCTTAAAATCGGAGCGTGTGGCTGTCCAGATTCCGAAATTCAAAATGGAATGGGGAACCTTCCCATTAGGCGATGTCCTCAAGAATCTGGGGATGCCACTGGCCTTGACCCCAGGAGCCGACTTCTCCGGCATCGGTGGCAAGCCACATGAGATTTACATTGGCGCAGTCCTGCATAAGGCGTTCATCGACGTGAACGAAGTCGGAACCGAAGCCGCCGCGGCAACCGCTGTGGTGATGGTAAAATCGGCTATGCCCACACATCTGCCGAAAGTATTCAAGGCGGATCACCCGTTCTTTTTCCTGATAGAGGATACTTTCACCGGCAATATCCTCTTCATGGGCCGAGTCGTTTCGCCCTCTTCGTGACCACTCAAAGACTGTTGAGTGGGTCGGAGATGAGGCGGCGGGCAGCTTCCTGGATGGCTTCGGAGAGTGAAGGCCGGGGGCAGGTCATGTGGGCGAGTTGATGCGCCGTCGCGCCGAATTTCAAGGCGAGAACAATCTGGGGGATGAGTTCGGACGCGTTCGATCCGATGATGAGACCTCCCAGGATGCGGCCGCTGTGTTCTTCGGCGACGAGTTTGACGAAGCCGTCCAGTTCGCCCATGGCCAGGGCGCGTCCGACACTGCGGAAGGAGCATCGGCTCACCTTGATGGGAATGCCCTGCTTGACGGCGGATTCCTCGTTGAGGCCGACGGCGGTGATTTCGGGGTTGGTAAGAACGCAGAAGGGGATGTGGCGAAAATCCATCGTGGCGGATTCGCCGATGGCGTGGAGTACTGCAACTTCGGCCTGGGCGAAGGCGGAGTGGGCCAGGGCACAGCGTCCGTTGCAATCGCCGATGGCGTAAACGTGGCGCAGGTTGGTCTGAAGCTGGTCGTTGACGATAATGGCTCGGTCGTGGGAGATGCCGACGATGTCGAGATTCAAGTCGTCGAGATTGGGGTGGCGACCGACGGCAACGAGGATTCGGTCTTCTTCGATGGTTTGGCCGTTGTCGAGTTGGGCGACGGCGCGGTTGCCGTCCTCGGAATGGGTGACCCCGGTGACCTTGGTGTTGAGAATGACACGGACGCCGCTTTGTTCAAATTTCTTCTGGAGATAATCTCCCGCCTCGGTTTCGAGTTCAGGCAAGAGGTGGCTACCGCCTTCGACGAGGGTGATTTGCGAACCGAGGGAGCTATAAATGCCGCAGAGTTCGCATCCGATGTAACCGCCTCCGACGATGAGCAGGCGCGGGGGCAGGTGGGTGAGGTGGACGAAGTCGTTGCTGGTGCCGACCAGTTTACGGGATTCGGCGGAGGTGTTTTCAAAAGTGAAGGGAACGGAGCCGGTCGCGATGATGATCTTGCGACCTTCGATTATTTCAGTCGATTTGTCGTTGTGGATGCGAATGGTGTTTTCGGTTTCGAAAGAGGCGGTGCCGCGCAGGACGGTGATGCCGTGTTTGCGCAGGGAGCGATCCATTTCCTCGGCGAGTTTGGCGACAACCAGGCGTTCGCGGTTGGTCCAGGTGGCCAGGGAGGCGTTGACTTGGGGAATGTTGACGCCGTAATCCTCGCCATGGCGGGCGTGCTGGAACATCTTGGAACTGGAGACCAGACTCTTGATCGGAATGCAGCCCCAGTGAAGATTGGTGCCGCCAATGTTGCCGCCCTCGATCAGGGCGACGCTGGTCTTGTGCTGTGCCGCCAGGATTGCGGCCGTGCCGCCCCCGGAGCCGGAACCGATGATGACGAAGTCGTATTTTTTCATAGTCTCGACCGCGGTGCAATGTTGCCCAAATTTTTAAAAGTTGCAATGCCGGAACTCGTCGTTTTGCGTTGGAAGTCAGTGGAAGGCTTGAGTTTTGGCGAAACGGCTGGGTAAACTGTGGAATGGGTAAACCGCTGGTAAGCATTTGCATTCCGACGCGCAATACCGAACGTTGGCTTGGGGAGGCCGTTGACAGCGCCCTGGGACAAATCTGGGGGGCATGCGAGGTGATTGTCGTCGACGACGGTTCGACCGACGGAACTGCGGAAATCCTGAAATCGTACGGCGATAAAATCGTTTACCGGGTCACCGAACCTCGTGGGGGCAATCCGGCCCGCAACCTTGCCGCGTCGCTGGCGCGGGGGGAATGGATTCAATTTCTCGATGCGGACGATTATTTGCTTCCGGACAAAATCGAACGCCAGTTCGACGAAACCGGCACGGGAAGTGGTCTCGATTTGATCCTGTCGCCGGAACTTCTGCAGCGGTGGTCGGATGGAAAACCGCTGGAGCCGGAATTGAAACCGGTGCCGCAGAACGGGGATTTGTTTGCGCAATGGCTGGGCTGGGAAATGCCCGGGACGCAGGGCGGACTTTGGCGAGCCGATTGTTTGCGGCGGATCGGCGGCTGGAACGAGGCGATGCCGTGCTGCCAGGATTACGAACTGTATGCGCGCGCGTTGCGGCAGGGCGTGCCGACTCGCTGGACCTCGCAGCCTGGAAGTGTTTACCGCATCTGGTCGGAGCAAACCGTTTGCCGCCGCGATCCGTTGCAATTGATCGAATACAAGACGAAACTGATCGACGAGATGGCCGATTTTCTGCGTGAGTCGGGCCGTTGGAACGAAGACTACCGGCAGATTGCAGGACGGACGTGTTTTGAAATGTGCCGAACCTTCGCACAACGCGATCTGGCGGGCGCGGCAGTCTATCACCGGGGACGGGTGAAACGGGGAATGCTGGAGGTTTCCGGTCCTTCCGCGCCGTTGCGTTACCGGGTTGCTTATCGCTTGCTCGGATTCAAGGCTTCGGAGAGACTGGCGGGTGTCTTGCGATGAGTAAATCCCGTTGCGCTGTCGTCATTGCCACGTATCAGAGGCCCGGCCCTTTGCGCCGCGCCCTGGAGAGTCTTCGCGCCCAGACGTTGAAGCCGGAACGGGTGATTGTAGTTGATGCATCGATCGATCACGATTCGGAAACGGTCGCGGCGGGATTTATCGGCGATTTCCAGATGACCTATCTGCGCAGCCAGACGCCGAGTTCGGCGCGACAGCGGAACGCGGGTCTTGAATATTGCGATTTGCCGCTGGTGTTGTTCATGGACGACGATTCGACCCTGCGGCCTCCGACACTGGAACGGCTCGCGTCGGTGTTTGAAACCTATGAAGCAAAAGGAGAGGCGATAGGCGGCGTTGGAGCCCGGATGGAGGGTTTTTCGCACCGCAAACCAGGACCCTTGTTGTGGCTTTATTACCGCTGGCAGTCGGGTTATTACGATGCGACCTACGGTGGAAAACTTTTTGGACCGGGAATCAATTGTCTGGCCTGCTACGAGGGTTGGGAGGAAGAGGATTTGATCCCCTCGCAGTGGTTGCCGACGGGCTGCGTGTTGTACCGGACGGAATGCGTGAAGCGGGAGTTGTTCCCGGAGTTCGATGGCTACAGCTTCATGGAAGACGTGCACCTGTCGGCGCGAATCGCGCGGACGCATCCGCTTTTCTTTCACACCCGGGCGATGTACCGGCACGAGGACGCACCGAGTCCGTTCAAGGTTTTTCGCCGCGAACTGGCCCGACATCGTTTGCTCAATCAGCGGGTGGTGGCGGAGCAGGTGATGGGGCAATCCGGTTTTCTTTTTGAATTCAAATTCTGGGTGCACCGGTTGTTTGCGTCGGTGAGCGTTTTGCGCGGGCACGGAAAAGACTGGGTGCAGGAATTGATCGGAATCTGGACATGACCGTGGACATGAATGCCCCTGCCGCCGAATCGCCTCTTCGCTGTGCCGTGTCGATTGCCACGCATAATCGCCGGGCAGAACTGGAGATGACCTGCCGCGCGCTCGACGCACTGGAACCGGCTCCGGACGAAGTCTGGGTGGTGGCCGATGGTTGCACGGACGATACGGTCGACTTTATCCGGCGGAATTACCCGCGCTATCATCTGATCGAGCATGCGTCCTCGCAGGGGCATGTTCGCTCCCGCGATGAAATCGTGCGCAAGACCGAATGCGCTCTGATTCTTGTTTTGGACGATGACAGTTATCCGGTCGAAAAGGATTTTATCGCGCGGCTGCGGCAATTGTTTGTCTGGCGACCGAAGCTGGCCGTCGCCTCGATTGAGCAGTGGACGGACGAATTCCCCGACACGATCGACCGGATCGATTTCGGCCCGCCAACGTTTCGCGCGTCTTATTCGAACGCGAGCGCGGTTCATCGGCGGGCTGTCTATCTGGAACTGGGCGGTTACGATCTCGATTTCTACCACGCCTATGACGAGATCGATTACGCGTTGCGCGTCGTGGCGGCGGGTTATGAAATTTACAAGCCGACGAATCTCACGATCCGGCATCATTTTTCGTCCGTCAACCGTGACGAAGTGCGCATGCACCAGTTGCACGCCCGTTACGAACAGGCCAGTCTGTGGCGGCACTGCCCGATGCCGCAAGCCATCGCGGTCTCGCTGTTCCGGGCTGTCCGGCAAGGGCAATACGCGTTGAAACGCGGCTGGCATTGGCTGGAACGGGAGCCGGAATGGTGGAAAATCGCCTTGCGGGAAATTCCGAATCATTGGCGCGTACGCCGACCTCTCGATTGGGGGGCGTATCGCAGTTGGATGAAATTGATGCGGCATCCGATTTCGAAAGAAGCCGACTGGCGCCGGTTTCAGAGCCGCTTTATTTCCCATGGAAGTGGAGAAGTGTCGGAGATGGATCAGCCGCGAATCGCCATGGCCGCGACCAATCCCTGCCATCTTTATCCGATGGCGCGCGTCCTGGCTCGTGAGGGTGTATTGAGCGCTTATTATTCCGGCTATCCGAAGTGGAAACTTCCCGGAAGTGACGCGGTTCCGGTGCAGACCCACAGCTTGAGGACGTTGGCGGTTTACGGCGCGTTGAAGTTTCTGCCGCAGGTGTTGCGCCCGAAGTCGGAAAAGCTGTTTCAATGGCAGGACGTGGCGTTTGATCGTTGGGTGTCGACTCAATTGAATGCGACCGATTTTGTCCACGGATTGCCCGGTCAATGTCTGGAGATATTCCGGCAGGCGCAGGACAAAGGCATTCGCACCGTCTTGAACCACGCGACCGGTCCGGTCAAAAACCAGGTGCAGGTTTTGAAGGCCGAATATGAACGGGCGGGTCTCGACCTCGGTGAATTGTCTTATCTCGACGAGACGTTGCGCAAACGCCATCGCGAGGAAATGGAGTTGGCCGATTTTCATTGTGTCGCCTCGACCATCGTCAGGGATCAATTAGTTCGCGACGAGAAAATCGACGTGAATAAAATCTGGGTTATTCCTTATGGTGCCGATCAGGACGTGTTTTATCCGCGGCGCGGGGAAGGGCCGAAGGATTTCCGGATTATCTACGCCGGACAATACACCTTGCGCAAGGGTCTGCGTTTTCTGATGGAGGCGTTGGCGGAAGTGGCCGAACCCGGCTGGCGGCTGGATTGTTATGGGCCGCAGTGGGACGGCGCTACCCCACGGCTGGAAACGGACGGGATCAAATGCCCAGTGGAGTTTCATCAGGCGATTCCGTCACCGCAACTCGCGGAAGTGTTCCGGAATAGTTCACTGCTGGTGTTGCCGTCGCTTGAGGAAGGCTTCGGCCTGGTAGTGGTGCAGGCGCTCAATTGCGGAATTCCGTGCGTGGTCAGCGATTGCGTGGGTGCCGCAGACTTGATCGAGCAGCGGGTCAACGGTTCGCGCTTCCCCAGCGGAAACAGTCACGCATTGGCGGAGGAATTGCGCTGGTGGAGCGGTCAGCGTAAAAGCCCCGGTGTGTTCTATCCCTGGGAAGAGCCGGCGGAAAAATTGATCCGTATCAGCCGGGAGATTTTGGAGTCATGAACCCGGCAGGCGATTTTCCTCAAAAAAGAAGACCGGGCTATTCCGTGCCGGGCCTGAAGCCGAAGGCTCGCGATGAGGAACAGGTACCGAAGGCGAGTCCACTCGGGACGATGATTTTTTTATTGGGACTGTTTTTGACGATGGTCAATCTGACGGGTGATTCGGCTTCGAAGATCGCTGCTTTTGCCGCGCGCGGCGTTGCGTTGAGCCTTGCTGCGAGCATTCTGGTCGATTTGCGCAACGGCTTGCGCAACCTGGTGCGCCCGGATGTCATGGCGCTGTGTTCTCTCTTCTTTTTGACCTTGTTCGAGTTTTTATTGCCGCAATCGAATCTGGATCAGATGTTGTCGCCGAAAAGTTTGAGCGCGGGGTGTGAAGCCTGCATGTGGGGCTTTGCGGGGATTGCCATCGGGCGGCATGTGATGGTGATGGGAAACCGGCATTTTACCGAGATGTTCGCCTATCCGGTTTCACCGGCCTTCATTATACGGATTTTCTGGTCCTGTTTTGTCATCGGCTACTTTTACATGTTGATGTCGGTGAATTTCAATCCGATCGAGATGGTCTCCCAATTTTTGGACGCGCGGTTCTCGCAGTCGTGGACGCGTGGGCGGTTCGGAAGCTGGTCGGTTTTGCTCGGCGAGTTTGCGCTTCTGATTTATGTCCTGCCGGCCATTGCGGGGGTGGTGCTGGCGCGGCCGGAGAGGTATACGAAATCGCAGGTCATGCAGGTCATTCTGGTATTTGCCTTCACGATTTTTTACGGATTCACCAGTGGAACGCGCAATGTGTTTGCCTGCTATCTGGTGACTTTCCTGATCGGCTACGCGTTTTCCCTGAAGCGGGAAGAGACCAAGCGGTTGATTGCCGTGACGGCCTGTGTAGCGGTGGCCCTGCTGGTCGCGACGCGGGTGATGTTGGAGTTTCGCACGGTTGGGCTGCGGTACTATATCAGCTCGTTCAAGGAAATCCAGGCCGAGCGGGACACGGGAACCGACGACAGCAAATTCTTCGTCGATTACAACCTGTTCGTCATTTGTCAGATGACGGAAGTCTTCCCGGAACGTTATCACTATCTGGGCTGGGAGGTGCCGTATCAATCCCTGATCCGCCCGATCCCGCGCGCGTTGTGGCCGCAAAAACCGGAAGGTCTGAGCATCAGCTTTGAGGAAGTCCTGGGAGTGGAAGGACTGACCCTCGCGTCGAGTTTCGTCGGCGAGTCGTATATCTCGTACGGCTTTGTGGGAGTGTTTTTGACGGGGATGTTCTTTGGAATTGTCTTTGGTTGGTGGGGGATGCTGGCCTCACCGCGAAATTCGGATTTCGGGGTTCTGGTGTACGCATCGGGATTCTTTGCGGCGGTGATCTCAATGCGCAGTATGTTTGTTTTTACCACGGCCATCCTGCCGACGATCGCCGCGCTTGTGGCGGGGCAATATATGATGCGTCAGGGCAAGGCCCGGCCCGGCGGTGGTTTGCCGCAAACGGGGGGTCGACCATGAAGGGTTCCAGGGTCGCTATTTTTTCAGTCGTTCCGTCACCGTACCAGCGCGATTTGTTTCAGGCGCTGGCGAAACGTCCGGAGTTGGAATTGTCGGTGTTTTATCAGGAACGGCAACCGGACGATTCTCCGTGGCCGGAGGAAAAACTGGAGAGTTACGAGCGGGTGTTACCGGGTTTTTACTGGCGCCTGGGAAGGATTCGCAGTCATTGGAATTGGGGATTGCCCCGCGCGGAGGCATTCGATCTGTGGGTGGTTAACGCGAGTTTGACTTCGGTGACGGCGCAATGGCTGATGCGCGGCGCGTTGCGCAAGAAACCGTGGTTGTTCTGGGGCGAACGGTTGCGTCCGCAGACTGGCAAGTTCAGGACGGCGGCACAGGATTGGCTTTCGGCTCCGCTGGGTTCGGCGTCGGGAATCGTCGGAATCGGTACTCTGGCCCGGAGCGATTACGCAAAACGGTTTCCGGGAATGAAGACTTTTGTGGTGCCGTATTGCTGCCGGTTGGATGCCTTTTCCGCAGAGCCGAGATTACAGGCTCCCGGCGCAAGAGAGGACGTGACGTTTTTGTTTTGTGGACAGATGATTGAACGCAAGGGCGTCGATTTACTCCTGGAAGCTTTTGGGCGGCTGGTGTCGGAGCATTATCCGGTGCGGCTGATGTTAGTGGGGCGCGAAGCGGAGTTGCCGGGCTTGCTGGAACGGCTGCCGGAGCCAGCGAGGCAACGGGTGCGTTACGAGGGATTTCAGGCACCTGCGAACCTGCCTCGTTATTTTGCACAGGCGGATGCTTTTATTCTGCCCCCGCGGCTCCCCAGGCCTGGGGGGGGGGGGTTTTTCGTTGGGGGGGGGGGGGGGGGGGGTGGGTTGTGTTGTGGGGGGGGGTGGGGGGGG
>DBTH01000336.1:13208-20650 GCA_002306945.1 Methylacidiphilaceae bacterium UBA1321
GGATGTTTTTATTCTGCGGAGCCGGTACGATGGCTGGGGCGTGGTGGTTAATCAGGCGATGGGGGCGGGGTTGCCGGTTCTCACGTCGGACGCGGTAGGCGCCGCGCGCGATTGGGTGACTGATGGCGTGAACGGACGTGTGTTTGTCGCCGGAGACGGACAGGCCCTTTATGAGGCGATGAAGTCGGCAGCGGACAATCGGGAGCGGCTGAAGGAGTGGGGTGCGTCATCGTCGGAGAGGGCGGCCGGATTATCACCGGAGGCGGGAGCTGAGGCCTGGGTGAAAATTGTCGCAGCGGTATTTGGGGAAAACTAAAAAGATTATGAAAGTACTTTTGGCCAGCAGCAGTTCGGGATCGCGCGGAGGCGGGGAGAAATTCCTGATTCATCTGGGCAAGGGACTGGTGTCGCGCGGCAACCAGGTGGCGCTCTGGGTGTCGAATCATCCGCGAATGGACGAGTTGTGCGCGGAGTTCAAGGCCGCTTGCGGTCCGGTGCTGCGTTCGCGCTATCGCAATACGTATGATTACCCGGCCCGTTCGCTGGCAACGGCGTGGAGCCCACTGACGTCGCGCCGGATCGCGCGGGAATGGTCGAACTCCGGTTGCGATGTGGTGCATATCAATAAGCAGAATCTGGAGGATGGACTGGATTTGCTGGAAGCGGGGGGGCATTGCCGCCTGCCATCGATCTGCACGATTCACCTGACCCAGACGGCGCTCGAACTGGAGGCGCGTTATGCGTTTTTGCGGGACTGGGTGGCGCGCTGGGCGTTGAGCCGCTACCAGGGAAAATATGTAACAGTGGAAGAGAGCCGCGAAATGGGACTGCGGTTGTTTTTGATGGGTTCGCAGGGAGTGGAGTGCGTGGATAACGGAGTGGAACGTTACGACCGGGCCGCTCATCCGGAGGATCGTCTGCGAGTGCGCAAGGAGAGGGGCTGGGAGGAGAATGCTTTTGTGGTGTGCAGTGTGGGGCGGATGGTGGAGCAGAAACGACCGTTGCTGTTTTTGGAAGTGGCGCGGAAATTTGTCGAGCAGGACGAATCGGCCCGTTTTCTGTGGGTGGGGGACGGGGTCTTGTCACCGCTTTGGGACGAACAAGTGCGCCGTCTCGGGCTGGAGGGGCGTGTATGCCGGTTGCCGTGGCAGGCGGAGGTGAAGCCGTATCTGGGCGGTTCGGACATGTATTTGCATACGGCCGCATACGAGGGGGCGCCGTTCGCCCTGCTGGAGGCAATGGGGGCGGGATTGCCCTGCGTGGTGGCGAAGGATTTACTGGAATCGATGTCGATCCTGACGGACGGGGAGGTTATCCCGTTCGATCCGCGCCGGGGATTGTCGGCGGTGGAATTGGCGCCGGATCGTTTGCGGGAAGCGGCGTTGGCGGGATTACGGGCGGTCGAGGAACGGTTTTCCCTCGCTCGTATGTCGGAAAAGTACGAGGCCCTTTATCACGAGGCGGTCTTGTTGCCGCGGGAGTAATATTCCTTGTATTGGTAGTAGTAGTACTCGGGGAGATTGGTGTCGACGAAGTTCATGATGAGACCGAGGACGTGGATCTGTCGCTGGTAGAGCAGGTCGAGGGCGTTGCGGGAAAGGCGCGCGGAGGTGTAGGAGGTGCGGGTGATGAAGAGTGTGCCGTCGAGGCACGGTGCGAGGCTCGCAGTGTCGTCGGTGGCCAGAATGGGCGCGCTGTCGACAACGAGATAGTCGTAGGCGTCGCGCAATTCCGCAAAGAGGCCGGTTGTGCTCGGCGAGAGGAAAAGTTCGCCCGGATTGGGTGGTGTAGTCCCGCGCGGAATGATGTCGAGTGCGTAATTGGCGGGACGCACGATGGAGTTTTGCCAGGGAATCTGGTGGCTGAGAACTTCGCTCAAACCTCCCGTATTGGAGACCTGGAAGGCTTCGTGCAGGCGTCCGCGGCGCAGGTCGGCGTCGATGAGAAGGACGCGCGAGCCGGCCAGTGCCATGGTGATGGCCAGATTGGATGAGAAGGAGGATTTGCCTTCATTGGGAATGGCGCTGGTAATGAGAAGGGACTTGGGGCGCGTGCCATCTATGGCCATGAAGAGCAGGGAGGAGCGGACGTTGCGGTAGGATTCGGCGTAGATGTGGCGGTGGTCGTCGGGAATCAGAAGCGTGGATTCGCCGCGGCGGTGATGAGTGGTTTCGGAGTCGAGGGGGATCTGGCCGAGGACAGGTTCATCAAAATGATTTCGGAGTTCGCTGAAGGAGTTGATGCGGTCGTCGATGCGGTCGAGGAGAACGAGGATGGCGATGCCGGCGGCCAGTCCCATGAAGAAGCCGTGGATGAGTTTTTCGCTCATGCTGGCGCGTATGGTGGTGGCGGGAGTGGCATTTTCGAGGATGTTGAGGTACTCTTGGTCGATGCTCTGGCTGAGGCTGACGTTGTTGATGCTGCTCATCAGGGTTTCGCGCTGGGCCAGGAGGCGTTGGTCCTTGGCCTTGAGTCGCTGATATTCGGCGGTGCGGCGGCTGACGTCGAGGGCTTTGACTTCCTCGTTTTTGATGAGTTCCTTGAGATTTTCGATTTGCAGACGAAGGATTTCGCGGCGGTTGTTGAGTTGATCCTGGCTTTGCTGTTTGAACATATCCAGGAGGGTGCGCTGGCGTTGGATGTCGGCTTCAATGGCGATCATCTTGGGGTGTTTCGGCTTGAGCAGTTTGGCCAGCTCGTTGCGCTGGACTTCGAGCAGGAGGATTTGCTGGTTGGCCTGCTGGTATTCGTTGACGGGGCTGCCGGAGGAGTTGTCTCCGGTCGGGTTGGTGGGGGCGTTTGTCGAGGTCGCCGTGGCGGAATTGGATTGGGTGGAGTTGGCGCCGGAATCGCGTTCGATGTTCTGGTCGAGGGTGAGTTTGGAGAGGAGCTGGTATTCGGTGTTGAGGGTGGAGAGCTGGTTGTTGAGGGTGACGAGGTAAGAGGCGTTTTTGCTGCCCTGTTCTTCGAGGAGGATGACGTTGTTTTGCTTCTGGAAATTGAGCATGTCGTCTTCGATCTGGCTGATTTCCTTGTCGGTTTTGACCAGTTGTTCGGTGATGGCGGTGAGGGCGGTTTGGGAGGTCTCGGTGCGGGTTTCCTTGCGGCGGTTGATGTATTCTTCCATGCAGGCCTGGATGTAGGCCTGGGTGTAGACGGGTTCGCTGCCGGTTCCCTGGACGACGAAGATGGAGGTGCGCGGTTCCTGGTAGGCGTTGAAGGCGACTCCGCAGGGGGGCAGGTCGGGCTTGAGGGCCTGGACGCGGGCACGGGCGCGTTCGAGGACTTCGTTGCTCTGCATGAGTTTGATCTGCGTGCCGAAGAAGTTGCTGAATTCTTCGTTGATCATGCTGCTTTGCGGCAGATTGACGCGGGGGCTGATCATGAGTTTGCCGCTGGAAACGTACTGGGGCGCGATGCGGGTGTATTGGTAGGCTTCGATGCAGAGGCCGATGGAGACGGCCAGGATCGGTACATACCAGCGCCGTTTGACGAGTGCACGATAGCGGTGCAGCTTGGTGAAGAAATTGGCAGACCAGCTGGAAAATGTCGGTGGTGGCGAAAAATCGGTCATGATTTATCGTCTCGAATCAATTGGGCACGGAAGACTTGGCGGACACGCGATTTTGTCCTGGATAGGTGTTGATGGTCTTCATGGTTTCTTGGGCGGGCAATGGATTAGAAATTGATGAGCCGCTGCGGGACGATGATGTAGTCGTCGGGCTGGACAACGGGATCGTTGGAAGTGTCGCCTTTGTCGAAGATGGCGGTGCAGTCGACGATGATGGTGATGGATTCCTTGCTGTCGGGACTCTTTTTGCGGACGAGTTTGACTTTGCGTTTGTCGGCGAATTCGGCGAAGCCGCTGGCCCGGAGTATGGCCTTGCCGACGGTGTAGACTTCGTCGTTGGGGATGTCTTGCGGGCCGGGCGTGCGGACTTGTCCGGAGACGTAGACTTTGTAGACCTTGTCGCGGGCGCGGTACATGACGTCCATGGAGAGCAGGACTGTGGCATGGTAGTAGTAGTCTTTTTCGAGTAGCGCCTTGATGTCGTCGGCAAGCTTGCGGAGGGTTTTACCCGCGGCGGGAACCCGGCCGATGAGGGGAACTTCAATTTCGCCGGAGTCGTTGATGGGCAGGGAGACTGCCGGGTCGCGATCCTCAGTGACGCGGTAGTTGATGATGTCGCCGATGAGGAGGGCGCGCTTGTTGTCGATCTTGTCCATGCTATCAGGCATGGCGGAGGTGCGAACTGTCGGGCTGTCTGGTGAGGAGTTCGAAGTGGTAGAGACGGCAGTCGGATTGGCAGAAGTGGTCGTGGGCGCGGGTGTTGAGATGGGTTGGGGCGGGGTTGCCGGAGGCACGGGTGGAGCTCCACTACGTGGAGTGTACTGGGCCAGGACGGTGCCTAGTTGAAGTGCCAGTACCGCGGCGAAGAGTAGATGCCTCAAGCGCATGAGATTATATTATCGCAATTCAGGTCGACTAGAAATGATAGTTTACCGATACGGTTGCGACGTTTTGGTAGTAATCACGGAGGTCGGCATTGGAGTCGCGCAAGATGTAGTTGTAACTCAGGCCGAGAGAAAGTTTCCGGGTCAGATTATAGCTGGCGTTGATTCCGGCACCGTAGCGCCAGACGTTTTCGGCCTCGACGCCACCCGATTCCTGGCCGTACTCGGCGAAAACGGAGGTTCCAAGCGAGACGTCTCGGATAACCTGCCAACTGATGGCATGCTGAATCTGGTTGAGTTCAACGTAGTTGGAACTCAATCCAATAGGGTTGGTGTGGGACACGGTGAGGGCGTGGGAGAGGTAGTTGTTGATGCGGTGGGTGAGGGTGATGGAGCCGTACCAGGAGGTGAAGCCGCTGGAATTGTCGCCGACTTGGCCATTGGTGTCAGAGTTGATGTACTCGAATCCAGCCGTGGCCGAGACGCTCAGGTAGGGCGAAAGTTGTATGGAGGCAAACGGGCCCGACATCAGGGTCCAGTTGTTGTTGAGGAAATCCTGATCGTAGGTGGTGAATGAAATGGAGTTGCCCCATCCGACGGTGGTCGTCGGGTTGAGGGTGATGGATGTGCGCTGGGTGATGGTGTCAGTCTCGCTGTCGACATAGTCGAATTGTGCGGAGGAGGACATGAGATTGGTGTGGCTGTAGCCCAGTGAAAGAATGAGGTCGTTCAAATCCCAATCGACATTGATGCCGACGGTGTTGGAAAAACGGTCGTAAGTGGCAACATTGGCGAGGGAGATTTCGTCGATCGGGCTTTGTTGGAAATAGAAGCTGTCATAGAGGGTGATCTTGAAGTCGCCGACAAAGACGATGAAATCGAGCATTGAATCCGGCGAGATGGAGATGGAGTGGGTATCGTATTCGGAGTGGCTCATGTACTTGGAGTAACCCAGGCCGAGCGTCAGATTGAGGCTGTTGATCGCGGTCACGGGCCAGTGTGCCGATGCATTAATGTGCGGAGTGATGATTAAATCCGATTCGCGATTATTTTGCGACAAGGCGATATTGTCGTTAAAGCTGAAATCGGTGCCTGCCGACATGTCAAAGAGTATCGGGCCCGCCTTAAGGTTGTAAGGCATATCGAATGACTGATTTCGCGATGCAGCGGCAGTGGGGCCAGCAAGAGAGGAGCGCACAATATCCTGGGCCTCTAAATGAGATACAGCGATTAATATTGTTACAAATATGTAGGAAAAAAAGCGCACTTTGATCTCTCTATCAAATTGTTTTTTATAGCTCGAATTAAAACGAAGGGAAGTACTTATTATGATACTTAAGATAAGGCAATAGTTTTTATAAACATGAATCTAGTATTATTGAAATCGGGTAATTAACAATTTTATTCTACTTATATCTTCGCTTATATAAGACTGATTCTCTTTATCTTTTTGCAAAATTTTTTTACAGTTTTAAATCTTTTCCGACTTGCAATTCAAGAGGTGGCGAATAGCATTCAGGTATTAAGTATGCGAAGATGTGCAGTATTCTTGCTAATAGTTTTGATCCTGCCGTCCGCAGTTTTGGCTGCGGACTCTACTCTATCTTCGGTTCCGTCCGGAAAATCCCAAGTCGAATTATATCCCGCCTCTTCCGGAGACGAAGTTCACTCTAAAAAAATACCGATCAATTTAGCGAGAACTTATTTGGGGGCTTTGATCTGGATCAAGGAGGAGCAGCGGAAAACGCCAGCGGAAGTCCTTGATGCCGAGACACGGATTCCCGGATTGATCCGGGACGACGATGCTTTCCGCTTTGAAATTGAGGCGGGCAAGACCCAATTTATTATCGGATTGCCGCAGAACACGGCGACCAACCGTTTTTCCGTCGCTTTGGAGAAAGCAGAGGGAACAATCCGCATTTATGGTTCCAGCACCAAGCTCGACGCGGATAACAAGGGATGGCAGCCCTTGTCGGCAGCGACGCCCCTTGTACCGGGAGTGCCCTTTGCGGTCGATTGGGCCTGGGCCGACGTCCACTACGTCAAAATCGAGTTTGATCTGGGCAAGGGTGGGAATCTGGCTCCGTTCTGTCTCTTCGGAGCGCCGACGATGAAAGATGTGAAGGTGGTGCCGGTGGCCCACAAAGGGGATGTCCTGCCTGCTACGACCCAGAATGCAGCCAATCACGGGGAGCCGACCCTCACGACCAAGCAGGTCAATGTCGCTCATGCTGCCGCCAACGGCCGGGTGACGCACGTTTCCTCGGGATTGGATCGACCTCAGGCGGCGGTGAACATGATCGACGAGGATGTGAACACGTCGTATGTCTTCGATGCAGCCGACGAGCGTCCGACGATGTTGATCGCACTGGACAATCTCCGCTCCATTTGCCGCGTAACCGCTTTTTATCAGGCACCTCCGGGTGCTTGGGATGTTTACCCCCTCAATCACAATCCTGACGATACCAATGGCGTGGATCCGGCCAAGAAGAAGACCGCTCCGAGCACGGCACGGTCGGCGGCGGGGCATGAGATTCCCTTTGCGGCGACACCGGGTGGAATGATGTCCTTCCTGACAAAGTTGCTGCTTGGCCAGACACCCAAGGTTCTGGAGATGCCGGCGGACTTTTTCGAGGATCACTCGGCAGCGTTTCGGATCACGAGCAAGCCGGGAGAACCGTACGGGGCGGTCGATTTTCCGACCAAGAGCGCCCGGTTTGTGTTGATGCGCTGGGTTCCGTCGGGGCCTTCGAATGGCCAGCCGATTCGCGTCTACCAGGTCAGCGTTTTTACAGACCCGCAGCGCGAGTGGTATGATGCGTTACCCACGACCGATTTCGCTACCTTGACCGATCCGGATACGGGAAACGCCAAGGGGTTGACTCCGCCCACCCAGCCGATTACTCCGCCGATTCCGGTCGATCCGCCGCATCCTTTTGTAGTCAGTCCGTGAGCAGCCCTCTGGCTCGCTATCTCGTGACGACACT
>DBTH01000178.1:0-3997 GCA_002306945.1 Methylacidiphilaceae bacterium UBA1321
ACGCAGGTGGAGACCTTGTTGACGTTTTGGCCGCCCGCGCCCTGGGAGCGGACGAAGTTTTCCTCAACGCCACCGATGTTCACTCCAAGGGCTTCGAGTTGCTGGCGGAGTTTGTCGTCGGGAATGTTCACGACTTTTCCCGGTGGGGAGCGGCTTCGCTTTTGTAATCGTAGACGTGGTGAGGATAAGGTTCGACGTGGATGAGCACATCGGCAATGGCGGGAATTTCGTAACGGAGGATGTCTTTGACCTTGTGGGCAATTTCGTGGCCGACGCGGACGGATTCCTCGGGATCGACTTCCAGGTGGAGATCGACCATGAGTTGAAAGCCCATTTTGCGGACGAGAACTTTGTCGACGCCACGAACGTCTTCGCAGCGCGTGCAGAGTTCGCGGATTTTGGCGATCAGGGCGGGATCGTTGGAGGATTCCATCAGTTCATCGACCGAGGGGCGGAGAAGGTGGAAGCCGTTCCAGCCCATCCAGAGGCTGGCCAGAATGGCGGCAACGCTGTCGGCCTGGCTCCAGCCGGTGCCGATGGCAATAGCAATACCGATGCCGGCCGCCAGCGAGGTGTACATGTCGCTGCGGTGATGCCAGGCTTCAACTTTGATGGCCTGACTTCGGATCTTTTTGCTGACACGGTTCAGAACCTGGAAGGCAGTTTCCTTGATGATGATGACGAGTAAAAGGACGATGAGGGTTTTGGGATTTGGGCTGGGACGGTCGGCGAAGAGGGTTTGCGCGGCATTGATGCAGATGAAAACGGCGGCTGCCATCAGGATGAGGGCTCCGGCGGCTGCGGCAATGGTTTCGGCCCGTCCATGACCGTAAGGGTGATTGATGTCGGCGGGTTCCTTGGCCACTCTCAAGCCGTTGTAGATGATGGCGGAACTGAAGATGTCGACGGTGGACTCAAGTCCGTCCGCAATGAGGGCGAAGGAATGACCGAACCAGCCGGCAAGGATTTTGATCACGGCGAGGAAAGCATTGAGGATCATGCTGCCCAACGCCCATTTCATGCCGATGTCCGCTGACGGGTTCATCTGCCAAGAATGGCAAAAGTGACATCTTGTTCAAGCTCCTGTTTGAGAAAATCTTGTCCAGTAGACACGCTCTGCCGTCAATCGGGTTATTGTGACGTTGCCTTGACTCGATTAGGGCTTTAGGTGAAAGTATAAGATTATGTCAATGACTGTGAATGCTGCCGGTAAAGTGAATTTGCGAACCCCTGAAGTGATGAGTGAAGTTCAGGCTCAGGTGGAAAGCCATTATCGCAGTCCGATTGTCGAATATCTCCGGCATACCAGCGCCCCCCTGTCGGCGTCGGGCCTGACCGTGAAACTGGCCAAGGCGTTCGGTTTTTGTTACGGAGTTGAGCGCGCCATCGATCTGGCCTATGCGGCGGCGAAGGTTTTCAAGGGCAAAAATATCTATCTTTTGGGCGAAATCATCCACAACCCCGAAGTCAACGACCAGCTTCGTGGCATGGGTATCAAACAGCTCAAGGAAGTGGGTGGTTCCTATCAACTCGATGATCTGACCAAGGATGACGTCGTCATTGTTCCCGCCTTTGGTGCAGAGGTGAAGGTCATGAACCGCCTGAAGGAGATTGGCTGTCAATTGGTCGATACGACCTGCGGCGACGTGATGACGGTCTGGAAACGGGTCCGGCAGTACACCCGCGAAGGGGTGACTTCGATCATTCACGGCAAGGCCTGGCACGAAGAGACGAAGGCGACGTCATCCCGCGCTATCAGTGAGAGTGGCAGCAGCCATTATCTGGTGGTCTTTACCCTGGCTGAGACAGACTACGTTTGCGATTACATCCGCAACGGCGGCAACAAGGAGGAATTTCTGAAGAAATTCACTGGAGCCTATTCGCCCGGATTCGATCCCGACCAGCATCTGGTGGCTCTTGGCGTTGCCAATCAGACCACGATGATGCGCGGTGAAACCGAGGAAGTGCAACGCCGCATTCAGCAGGCGATCATCGACCGTTACGGACGGGAGCAGTTGCACGAACATTTCCGTTTCTTCGACACGATCTGCGGAGCGACGCAGGAACGCCAGGATGCGCTCAACCAGTTGCTCAACTTCGAGAAAATGGATCTGCTCATTGTCGTGGGCGGTTACAACAGCAGCAATACGTCGCACCTAGCCGAGATGGGCGAGGCGAAGTTGCCGACTTATTTCATCAAGAATTCCGAAAAATTGATTTCACCCAAGAAGATTTCGCACTGGAACCAGCATGAAAACCACGAGGTTTTCACCGAGAACTGGCTGCCAGACGGCGGCGTCGTGGTCGGCATTACGGCGGGCGCGTCCTGCCCGAACAATTTGATCGAGGAGACAATTCACCGACTGTTCGAATTCCGTAATATTGAAGTGGAAACCCTCTTGCCGTCCGACTACAAGAAGGCTGCGGGACTGGAAGAATCCGCCGGTCAATAACCCGGCGCTGTGGTGAATCGATAAGAGTTTAGATGGTTTGAGCGGAAGGAAATTTCAAAAAAAGTGAGCAGTAACACACGTATTCAAGTTGTCACCGTTGCGGCCAATCCCGCCAATCGCGTTATTTTTGTCACCAAAGAGAGTTTGCGATGGCCCAAGGATGTGGCGAAAGCGGAATTCGAGGGAGAAAAGCTGACGAGCGTTCTCCTGCGCAACGGAGCCGAGCGAACTCTTTATGTCGGGCTCGGGACGAAAGAGAAAATCCAGGCCGATACCTTACGCCGCGCTGCGGGCGTTGCGGTCAAGCAACTCCTCAAGATCGGCGCGGAAGAAATCGCGATCGAACTCGATAATTGGACCGACAAGGCGCAGGCGATTGTCGAGGGTGCCTTGATTGCCGCGTACCGCTTTGAGGATTTCAAAACGCCTGACAGCCGCCGTAAGGTTTCCCTGAAACGGCTGCTACTCGTCACAAGCGCCAACGATCAGGCGCGGGTGAAGAAGTTTGTCGCGGCGGGTGAGATTCTTGCCGAAGCCACCAATTTTACCCGTTCCATCGGCAATCAACCTGCCAATATAATGACTCCTGCAGCCCTGGCGGAGGAAGCCCGAGCCCTGGCGCGCGATTGCGATCTCAAGTGCACGATTTTCGACGAGAAACGGCTTCAACGCGACAAGTTCGGTGGCATTCTGGCCGTGGGGCAGGGATCGGCTGCCGCGCCGCGGCTCATTGTTTTGGAATATTGGGGTGCGGGCAAAAAACAAAAGCCGGTTGCGCTGGTGGGCAAGGCGATCACTTTCGACACGGGCGGCATTTCGCTCAAGCCGGGCGCCCAGATGGACGAGATGAAGTTCGACAAAATGGGCGGTTGCGCCGTGTTGGGAGCGATGCAGGCCATTTCGTGTCTGAACCTCCCGATCAATGTGGTCGGACTCATTCCCGCCGCGGAAAACATGCCCAGCGACCGCGCCTATCGACCGGGGGACATCGTGACAACTTACGACGGTAAAACGATCGAAGTGCTCAATACCGACGCCGAAGGCCGGGTGGTTTTGGTCGATGCTTTGGCCTATGCTCGCTTGACCTACAAACCGCGTTACATGGTCGATTTTGCGACGTTGACCGGTGCCTGTGTGGTGGCTCTCGGAATGAACCGCGCCGGTCTTTTCACGGACACGGCTGCGCTGCGTGAAAGCCTGTTGGCGGCCGGAGCCGAAACCGGCGACTCGCTCTGGGAATTGCCGCTGGCGGAGGATTACGATAACGACGTGAAAAGCGACGTGGCGACCGCGAAGAATACCGGCAACGGGCGTTGGGCCGGGGCCTGCACGGCAGCCAGTTTCCTCAAGATTTGGGCGGGCGACGTGCCTTGGGCGCATCTCGACATTGCAGGAACGGCCTGGACGACTTCGGATAAGCCGTATATCGAAAAGGGTGCAACCGGTTTCGGTGTGCGCTTGATTGTCGATGCGCTTCAGCGATTGTAGAAAGTTTTCAGTTAGAGGTTGTAGGATCTGAGGCGTATTAAATAATTCTGTAGCCG
>DBTH01000178.1:4242-4598 GCA_002306945.1 Methylacidiphilaceae bacterium UBA1321
GCGTATTAAATAATTCTGTAGCCGCTGTGGAACACCCTCACTCTGACCCTCTCCCTGGAAAGAGGCGAGGGTGACGGAGCCATGCTTTCTGTGGAGCGGAAGTTTTCACTGGACTGCAAGCCAGCATGGTTGACTATTTTTCCAATGCTAATTCGTATTTTCGATTGTATCGACGCTCAATGTCTTTGTCCCGTATGTTGGCCAAGGCAAGGTCTGAAGTTTTAAGGCTATGCTCGATTTGCTTGCGTCGGAGCGCGGGCTGCACGCATAATGTCGCTTGCCTGACCACGCCAGGCCTGCGTAGTCGGCCCTCCTCGACCCTATAGCTCAAATGGATAGAGCATCGGTTTCCTAAA
>DBTH01000178.1:4848-10303 GCA_002306945.1 Methylacidiphilaceae bacterium UBA1321
TAGAGCATCGGTTTCCTAAACCGAGTATCCCAGTTCAATTCTGGGTGGGGTCACACTCCCTTTTTCCTCTTTCGCCTTTGCCTGTCGGCTCTTCGCTGTGAGCTGTGGCGTCAGATCAGACGGAAGATCGCCGGGTAGCGGTACGATTTGCCTTCAATGCCTTTAATGATCGCCACGATGGAGAGTATCAGACCGAAGAAACCGAGCGCGATCATGAGAGGCAGGCCAATCAGGATAAGAAGAAGCAGGCAGCAGACAATCAAGTAGGCCAGCCAGGAGATGTGAAAATTCAATGCTTCCCTGGCCGCTTCAGCGACGACGGGCGACTCCTCTTTCTTCACCAGGTAGACGATCAGCGGAAAGATAAACGGAAGATAAAAATAGGAGGCGTGGCTCAGGACGATGAAAATCTTGTCCGTTGTCGAAGGTTCGGTGGGCAGGTTGGTCATAGGCGCGTAGGGTAGTGCTTATTATCCCGGACATCCCAGGCATGTCGAGCCCGGAGCACAGCGTGGTCGACGCTTTCTGCCGATTCCCTTTCTTGATTCCTTGAGTTCCTGATAAGCCTTTCTCTTTTCCCCGCCTCGTCTTTTGTGTCGTTAATCGCGCCGATTTGGTCTACATGTTTTCATCGCATGAAAAAGCACGCTCCCATCACCACTCTCTTTACCGACATCGGCGGAGTCCTTCTCACCAACGGTTGGGATCGCGCCGCGCGCAAGCTCGCCGCGAAGAAATTCAACCTCGACCAGGACGAACTCTCCGAGCGCCACCACCTCACCTTCGATACTTATGAGGAAGGCAAGCTCACTCTCGACGAATATCTCAAGCGCACCGTTTTCTATGTGAAACGTCCCTTCACTCCGGTGCAGTTCCGCAATTTCATGTTCGAGCAATCCCAACCTTACCCCGAAATGATCGACCTGATCTGTCGCCTCAAGGCCCGCAACGGCCTCAAGATCGCCGTCGTCAGCAATGAAGGCCGCGAACTCAACGCCTACCGCATCCGCCACTTCAAGCTCAACCAGATCGTCGATTTCTACATCTCATCGAGCTACGTCCACTTCCGCAAACCCGACGCCGACATGTACCGCGTCGCTCTCGACATCGCCCAGGCCGCGCCCGAGAATGTTCTCTATCTGGAAGACCGCGAGATGTTCGTCGAAGTCGCCGCCGATCTCGGCATCCGCGGGCTGCACCATATGGATTATCAGTCGACGATGAAAAAACTCGTCTCCTACGGGCTGAAGATCTGATACGGGTTTTTTGACGGGCATTAAAGACAAACCGATTTTATCAGGAACTCATGAAGGGATAGAATAGAGATCGGAACCTCTGCGAATCAGTACGGCAACCGCTACCTCTTCCAGTTTCTTGATTTCCTGAGTTCGTGATAAGTCTTCCTGCCTTGGTATTTTCAAGGCCGTTAATTCCGTTAATGCCCGTCTAAAATACCTCCGCCTTATCAGATTTTCTTCACAATTGATCGTTGCGTAGGATTCATTAGAAATACTTTTAACTTTGTAGATTTCCTCAATTCGAGTTTACGGCGCTCCTTTTCCTCCCGTAAATTGGAGGACTATGAAGTTTCGCACACTGCCCGACACAGACATCACGGTTTCTGAAATTGGTTTTGGACTCTGGACAGTTTCCACCGGGTGGTGGGGTCAATTCACCGAAGCGCAGGCCATCGATCTCCTGCGACTGGCGCGCGATCTTGGCATCACTTTTTTCGACGCCGCCGACACTTACGGCAACGGCCTGAGCGAGGAGTTGCTCGCCAAGGCGTTCCCCGGCACGCAACGCGACTCAGTCGTCATCGCGACGAAGGTCGGTTACAATTTCTACTCCTACGGCGAAGAACGCCGCGGCCAGCGCGAAATCCCGCACGACTTCTCCCTGCCCTTCATCCGGCAGGCGGTGGACCGCGCCTTGCAGCGTCTCAACACCGACCGCATCGACGTCCTTCAACTCCACAATATCCGCATGGAACAGGTCGCCGACGACGCGCTCTGGCAACTGCTCGCCGACCTCAAGACCGAAGGCAAAATCCGTTCATACGGCGCGGCGCTCGGGCCCGCCATCGGTTGGCTTTACGAGGGCATCGACGCCGTCACCCGCCACAAGCCACACATCGTCCAACACATCTACAACATTCTTGAGCCGCACCCCGGCAAGCAACTCATGGACGAGGGCAATGCGCAAAGCCCGAATACGCGTTATCTCATCCGCGTGCCTCATTCCAGCGGCATGCTCGAAGGCAAGTACACCACCGAGACAACTTTTCCGTCGACCGACCACCGCAGCCACCGCCCGCGCAGTTGGCTCCTCAACGGGATCAAAAAAATCGAGACTCTCCGTTTCCTCGAATCGCCCACGCGCACACTCGGACAGGCGGCGTTGCAATGGCTCCTCGCCGACGAACGGATCGCCAGTTGTCTGCCCAATATCTACAATGAAGAACAACTCCGTGAATTTGCCGCAGCGCCCGACACAGCGCGATTGACTGAGGCGGAACTCGGCCGTATCCGCGAACTCGCCGCAAGCAACTTTGGCGTCGAAGAAGCCCCTGGTTCCTTCAAAGGCACGATGATCCGCCCGGCTCCTGAACTGACTCACGCCTGAAAAGACAAAAGGCTTTTTTTAGACGGAATTAACGGAATTTTTAGAATTAAAGGCATGATAAAAATAGCCTCTGAAAGTGCCCCCCCATTCCATTAGAGAGCCAGATTAGCCTGCCTTTAGCTAAATCGGGACGTTAGGCTTGGTGTGCGGCGTGAGTAAAAAAAAACTACTGAGCATGCAAAGCATCGACCAACCACATCACACCGCAAAAAAGCAAAAAAAGAGTAAGCAATCCAATCACCCCTTCTGGACGATGAAAAAAGTCCAAGGGCTTAATGCCTTTCAATTCTTCCCAAAGGCTATACTTACACCCTCTGATTGTCCAAACAACTACAATGCCAATAATGACGCAGAGGTCATCAAGAAACCAGCCAATACCCATATCAAACCCCAACTTACTTTGCTTTTAGCTTTCGCAAGAATACCAGACCTCAACCCTGCGCGTGATATTCCTGGATCGACTTGACGGTGATCGGTTCACGTTTGAGCGAGCGGATGCCTTCGACTGTTGCGGAAGCTGCCGCCATAGTGGTCATAACGGGAACCTTGCTGTAGAGGGCAGTGGTGCGGATTTTGATTTCATCGGCACGCGCAACAGGGCCGTACGGCGTGTTGATAATCAATCCCATCTCGCCGTTCTTGAGCATGTCGAGGATGTTCGGGCGGCCTTCGGTGATCTTGAAGAGCGGCTGGCTCGGAACTTCGGCGGCGCGCAGGGCCTTGTGAGTTCCGGCGCTGCTGAAGATGTGCAAGCCCAACGAAACCAGTTCGCGGGCAATGCGGACAGCCTCGGGTTTGTCCGAGTCGCGCACGCTGATGAAAACGTTGCCCTTGGTCGGCAAGGCGGGTGAGGCGGCCATCTGCGATTTCGCGTAGGCGGTGCCGAAGTCGTCGTCGATGCCCATGACTTCGCCGGTCGATTTCATTTCGGGTCCAAGGAGAATGTCCACGCCGCGGAATTTCGCGAACGGGAAAACCGCTTCCTTGACCGAGTAATGCTTCGGTTTGACCTCTTCGGTGAAGCCAAGTTCCTTGAGGGTCTTGCCCGCCATAATTTTTGCGGCGAGTTTGGCTAGTGGAACGCCGATGGATTTGCTGACAAAGGGAACGGTACGCGAAGCGCGGGGGTTGACTTCAAGAACGTAAACGGTGTCGCCCTTGACGGCAAACTGGACGTTCATGAGTCCCTTGACTTTCAATTCCTTTGCCATGGACAACGTCGCGCGGCGAATCTCGGCTTTGACCGGTTCGGTGAGTGTCGGGGCCGGAATCGCGCAAGCGCTGTCGCCGGAGTGAACGCCTGCCTGTTCGATGTGCTGCATGATGGCACCGATGACGGCATGTTCGCCGTCGGCGATGCAATCGACATCGACTTCGGTTGCGTCTTCGAGGAAGTCGTCGATAAGGACGGGGCGTTCGGGTGAAGCGGCCACGGCGTTGCGCATGTAATAGCGGAGTTCTTCGTCGCTGTAGACGATCTGCATGGCGCGACCGCCGAGGACGAACGACGGACGGACGAGGACGGGGTAACCGATGCGCTTGGCCGCAACGATGGCTTCCTCTTCGTTGGTCGCGGTGCCGTTGACGGGCTGGCGGATGTCGAGCTGTTGGAGCATTTCCTGGAACAGTTTGCGGTCTTCGGCGCGGTCGATAGATTCGACCGAGGTGCCGATGATATTGACGCCATGGGCCTTGAGACCGGCGGCGAGATTGAGCGGAGTCTGACCGCCGAATTGAACGATCACACCCCAGACTTTTTCGCGCTCGTAGATATTGAGAACGTCTTCAAGGGTGAGCGGCTCAAAGAAAAGTTTGTCCGATGTGTCGTAGTCGGTCGAAACGGTCTCGGGATTGGAATTGACCATGAGAGTTTCGAAACCGATTTCCTTGAGAGCGAAAGCGGCGTGGACACAACAGTAGTCGAATTCGATTCCCTGTCCAATGCGGTTCGGGCCGCCGCCGAGAATCATGATCTTCTTCTTGTCGCCGCTGTCACGGATTTCGTCGTCGTCGCGGTCGTAGGTGGAATAATAGTAAGGCGTGTAGGCTTCGAATTCTGCAGCGCAGGTGTCGACGAGGCGGTAGCTGGGGACAATGCCCTGCTTCTTGCGCAACTCGCGAATTTCGGTCTCGGTCTTGTTCCAGGCGACGGCGATCTGGCGGTCGGAGAAACCGAGGGATTTGATGTAGCCGAGTTTTTCGGGCTGTGGCTTGGCAAAGAGGGCTTCCTCTTCCTCAACGATGACTCGGATGTTGTCGAGGAACCAGGGATCAATCTTGGTCAGGTCGAAGATTTCCTGAACAGTCAATCCGGCACGGAAAGCGTGACGGATGTAGAAAATGCGTTCGCCGTTCGGCGTGGTGAGCTTCTGCTGGATCTGGTCGATGGGAGGCAGAGTGCGCTGGCCGTTCTTGCCGCCGCCGAGACCCCAGGCGCCGACTTCGAGGGAGCGGAGCGCCTTCTGGAGCGATTCCTTGAACGTGCGACCAATGGCCATGGCTTCGCCAACGCTCTTCATTTGTGTGGTGAGAGTCGCATCGGCTTGCGGGAATTTTTCAAAAGCGAAACGCGGAACCTTGGTGACGACGTAGTCGATGGTCGGCTCGAAACTGGCCGGGGTTTCGCGGGTGATGTCGTTGCGGATTTCGTCAAGGGTGTAGCCGACAGCGAGCTTGGCCGCGATCTTGGCTATGGGGAACCCGGTGGCCTTCGACGCGAGAGCCGAGGAACGCGAGACACGGGGGTTCATCTCGATGACGACCATGCGGCCGGTGTTGGGGCAAACGCCGAACTGGATATTGGAACCGCCCGTCTCGACGCCGATCTCGC
>DBTH01000264.1 GCA_002306945.1 Methylacidiphilaceae bacterium UBA1321
TACCTGACCGACAAGAAGACGGGTGAACGGCGGGGGTTGTTCATTGTGCGCGTTACTGAGACGAGTGCCACCGATGAGGATGTTGAATCCGATGGCAGCCGCTGGAGCGACCGAGATAACGACGATAACCGACTATCGGATCGTCGCTTGATTCTGGTGACCGATCTCGGGATTGTGGCCAAGCAAAACGCCGACTCTTCGCAGGAAGTATTTGTGCAGTCGATCAAGACCGGGAAGCCGTTGGACGACGTGCGCGTAGAGGTGCTTGGGAAAAACGGTGTTCCCGTTGTAACGGTCACAACGGACGGCAGCGGTCATGCGTCGTTGCCCGTGCTGAAGGATTTCAAACGAGAGAAGGAACCGGTTGCGATTGTCGTGCGGCGGGGTGAGGATTTCTCGTTCATGCCCTACGGACGCGCCGACCGGCGGTTGAATTACTCCCGCTACGACATCGGCGGCCTGGAGTTGTCGAGTCCTGCGGAACTGAGTGCCTTTATTTTTTCGGATCGCGGGATTTATCGTCCCGGCGACACGATTCATCTGGGAATGATTGTCAAGCAGATGAACTGGAAGGGCGAATTGAAGGGCCTGCCGCTCGAAGTAGTCGTGACCGATCCGCGTGGTCATTCGTGGACAGCGCAACGGATCAAGACGCCTGCGGGAGGTTTCCTTGAATGGAAATATACTCCCGCCGAAGCCGCTGCAACCGGGGAGTATCGCGTGAGCTTGCATTTGGTAAAAGATGACGAGCGTGGCGACATGATTGGCACGACCACCGTGCGCGTGGAGGAATTTCTGCCTGACCGGATGAAAATCAAGGCGCTGCTTTCGAATGAAACGAAGGCGGGTTGGGTGCGTCCCGAGGATTTGAAGATCGATGTGGACTTGCAGAATCTCTACGGTACGCCGTCCGTGGGTAATCGCATTACAGGGCGCATGTCGTTGACTCCGTCGGAAATTTCGTTCTCCGGATTTTTGGATTACACGTTCTACGATCCGTTTTTGAAGGAGGAGATGAATCGCGATTCGCACGATGAGGAATTGTCCGAGGCGACGACCGATGACAAGGGGCATGCGCAGATCGATTTGAATCTGAAGCGATTCGATCAGGCGGCCTATCGTCTGGTCTATCTGGCTCGCGGTTATGAGAAGGACAGCGGGCGCAGCGTCTCGGCTGGCGGTGAAGCGCTCGTCTCGGCCCGTTCGTGGTTGATCGGCATCAAGGCGGATGGTGATTTGAAATATATCGCGCGTAATAGCAAGAGACACATCAGTCTGCTCGCTCTGGATTCACGCTTGAAGCCGTATGCGGCTGGCGATCTGAAGCTGGTTCTTTCGGAGCAGTATTATCTCTCGGTTCTGACCAAGAAACCAAATGGCAATTACGCCTATCAATCTGTTCTCAAGGAGCGTGAAGTCAGGACGGAGAAGTTGCATGTGGAAGCCAAGGAAACGCTCTGGCAGGCGCCGACGGCGGAACCGGGCGATTATCTTGCAAGAATCTACGATGCGGACAATCTGTGCGTTTCGGTGGTGCGGTTTAACGTGGTGGGCGCGGGCAATCTCACGCGTCAACTGGAACGCAATGCGGAGTTGAAGGCGAAGCTTTCCAGGACGGAGTACCAGCCGGGAGAGGAAATCTCCGTGTCGATTACCGCGCCGTATACCGGTTCGGGATTAATTACTATCGAACGCGACCGTGTCGTGGCGCATGCGTGGTTTACGGCCAAGTCTTTGAGCAGCGTGCAGAAGATCACGATTCCGAAGGATTTTGAAGGCAACGGTTATCTCAATGTCGCCTTTGTTCGCGCACTCGATTCGCGGGAGATTTTTATGAGCCCGCTGAGCTACGCGGTTGTTCCGTTCAAGGTCAGCCGTGACAAACGCACGGTCAGGGTCGAGTTGTCCGCGCCAGAAAAGATCGTTCCAGGCGAGGAATTGAAAATCGGCTACAAGAGTAATCGTACGGCAAGGATCATCGTCTATGCCGTGGACGAAGGCATTCTTCAGGTGGCTCGCTATATGTTGCCCAATCCGCTGGATCATTTTCTGGAAAAACGGGCGTTGCAGGTGACGACCGATCAGATCCTTGATCTGATTCTGCCGGAGTATTCCATCTCGAAGGAAGTGGCGGCGGCGGGTGGCGATGGACGCGAGGATTTGCTCGGCGCAAACCTGAATCCATTCAAGCGCAAGAACGAAGCACCGGTTGTCTTCTGGTCGGGAATCATCGATTGCTCGGAGAAGCAACAGGAGGTTTCCTACCGCGTTCCGGATTACTTCAACGGTTCGTTGCGGGTGATGGCGGTGGCGGTGTCCGACGAAGCGGCGGGTTGTGCGGAACGGAAGGTCGTTGCACGCGGGCCGTTTGTCATTCAACCCAATGTTCCGACCTTTGTTGCGCCGGGCGACACGTTCGATGTGAGTGTGACGGTGGCCAATAATGTGGAGGGTTCCGGTGCCAACGCCGCTGTGCAACTTGCGGTGTCGACTTCACCCGCTCTGGAAATTGTTGAGGTTCCCGCTGGAAGTCTGACGATTGCCGAGGGACGCGATGCCGTGGCGCATGTCCTATGCCGGGCGAAGACGGTGCTCGGGAATGCCGACATTGCTTTTAGTGCGAGCTACGGGAAAGCGCTGGTTCGATACACGGCTCACTTGAGTGTCCGTCCTCCGGTGCCGTATCGTACCGATATCAAGAGTGGTACGTTCACGAGCAAGAGCGAGACCGTTGCACTTTCGAGCGCGATGTATCCGCACTATTTCAAGAGCGAAGTGAGTGCCTCGTTGACTCCGCTGGGATTGGCCAGGGGATTGCGCAGTTATCTCGACGGCTATCCTCACGGTTGCTCGGAGCAAGTCACTAGTCAGGCGTTTCCTCTTGTGGTGATGGCGGGCAAGGGGGAACTGGGTGCAACGCGCGAGAATGCCGTGGAGGTGTTTGCCAAAGTGTGCGCGGTGCTGCGTTCGCGGCAGAACGATCAAGGAGCGTTCGGTCTGTGGAAAGCGGGTGAAGTGTCGCCGTTCGATTTTGTTTCGGTCTATGTCATGCAGATGCTGACCGAGGCGAAGGATCGGGATTTCGAAGTGATGCCCGACATGATGGCCGGAGGACTCGATTACCTGAAGAAGATGGCGGCAGAGACGCCGTCGAGTTTGGTGCAGATGAGGCAGCAGGCGTTGGCGATCTATCTGTTGACACGCAATGGAATCGTGGCGACCAATTACCTCGACCGTCTGCGCGACCGCCTGGACGTGAAGTATGGCGATTCGTGGAAGAATGACTTGGCCGGTGTGTATTGCGCGGGTGCCTATGCTCAACTGCGTAATCAAAAGGAGGCGGAGAAATTGATCGCGGGCTTTCAGATCGGGAAATACCCGGCACAGGATTACTATGATTTCTATAGCAACCTCGGACGCGACTCCCAATATCTCTCCATCCTCTCGCGGCATTTCCCGGACAGACTGCGCAAGTTGACTGCGGACGACTTGCAAGGCATCTTCCGCCCGATCATTGAAAATCGCTATAATACCCACGGTGCGGCGTACGCGATTCTCGGATTGCAAGCCTACAGCGATGCGGTGAGCGCCGAAGCGGCTCCCCGGATCACGATTTCAGCGAAAACCGGGAAAGGGGATTTTCAGGCGCTGACGACAACCGGGACACTGGCTCCGACGGGGAAGTTCGTACCCGAAACTACGGCGGTACAGTTGGAGAGGACTGCGGCTGGTGGCGCGGTGAAGTGGCCGGTGATGTTTTACCAGGTGAGCGAATCGGGCTTTGACCGTGAAGTGCCGCAACAGGCAAGTGCGAAGGGGATTGAGGTGCAGCGCGAATATCGTAATGCACAGGGTGAAGTGGTTGATCGCGCCGCGTTGGGCGAAGAACTCGAAGTGCATGTCAAAGTGCGCGCCATTGAGGAATCACTTTTGACCAATGTGGCGATTGTCGATTTGCTCCCCGGCGGGTTTGAGGTCGAAATCGAATCGGTTCGCGCCGCCGAAGCGGGAACATGCGAAGCATTGTTTGAGAAAAGCAAAGCGCCCCGCTGGGAATTGATCCCGGTCAGTTCGGTCGATGTTCGCGAAGATCGGGTGGTCATCTACGGAAATGCATTCGGCAAGGTGCGCGAATTTGTTTACCGAATCAAAGCGGTGAATAAAGGCCGTTTCACTGTGCCGCCGGTTCAGGCGGAGTCGATGTATCGGCGCGAATTTCAATCACGCGGGACGGGTGCAACAATCGTCGTGGGTGATAAATAATGAAGAGACTGTTTCCTCGCTGGATGGTTGCGTTGCTTCTCGCCGTGTGCGTGATTTGGACGGGACTGCGGCTGATGCCGAAGCCGTCGCTGCTCAGTGGCGTTCCGTTTTCTCCCGTGGTGACGGATCGCCAAGGGGAATTGCTTCGGTTTGGATTGGCGACGGACGATGTCTATCGCCAATTCGTTCCACTGGAGAAGATCGCTCCGGTGATGGTAGGGGGAACACTTCTGTACGAGGATCGGTATTTTTACCGGCACGCGGGAGCGAACCCAGTGGCGTTGGCGCGGGCTTTCCGTAACGAATTCTCGGGATCGGGCAGGCGTCTCGGTGCATCGACGATTACGATGCAGGTGGCGCGGATGCGGTATCATTTGAACACTCGCACCTGGGGCGGAAAACTGCGGCAGATTGCGGCAGCTGCACGGCTGGAATGTCTCTATTCCAAGAGTGAAATCCTGGAGGCGTATTTCAATCTCGCACCCTATGGCCGTAACATCGAGGGAGTCGGCGCTGCGAGCCGGATTTACTTCGGGAAGAACGCCTCTGAGTTGTCACTGGGTGAGGCGTTGACGCTGAGTGTCATTCCGCAAAATCCGCGCCGTCGGGCACCGGGCAGCGCCGATGGGCGTGCACTGAACGAATCGCGTTGCGTGCTTTTCAACGAATGGATCGAACAGCATCCGCAGGATGCGGGGAAACGCGCGTTCTTTGAAATGGCGATGCAGGTTTCGACGCTGGCGCAGAGGACATATTTAGCGCCGCACTTTTGCGAGGATTGCCTGCGGTCACTCGCGTCGAACGGGCCGGAATCACGCGAGCCATTGGCTACTACTCTCGATCTTGGGATTCAGGAAATTCTGGAGCGGCAGATCGCGCGTTTTTCCGGTGAGCGAAAGTCCCAGGGCATCGACAATGCGTGTGCCGTGTTGATCGACTACCGGACGATGGAAGTGCTGGCATCGGTGGGTTCGGCTGATTTCTTCAACAAAGAGATCAATGGACAGGTCAACGGCGCGCAGATGCGTCGCTCGCCCGGATCGGCGCTCAAGCCTTTTGTCTACGCGCTGGCGCTCGACCAGGGAATCATTCAGCCGCACACGCTGTTAAAGGACGCGCCGACGAGTTTCAACGGTTACAATCCGGAGAATTTCGACCGCGATTTCATGGGGCCGGTGCAGGCGTGTGATGCGTTGGTGCAGAGCCGGAATATCCCGGCAGTTTATCTGGCGTCGAAACTCAAGGCGCATTCGCTGTACGGATTGTTGCAGGAGGCGGGTGTTGAGGGATTGCGCGAAGAAAAACAGTATGGATTGACGATTGCGCTGGGCGGAGTGGAAGTGAGCCCGGAAAACCTCGCGGCTCTTTACGCGATGCTGGCCAATCGCGGCTTGTTCAACCCGCTACGTAAACTGGAATCCGAAGCGAAGATTGCGCCGCAGCGGATGCTTTCTCCCGAGGCGGCTTTTCTGGTTCTCGACATGCTCAAGCAAAACAATCTTCCGGGCTACACGGGAAAACGCACCGCTGGAACGGACGCTGTGAATATGCGACCGGTTGCCTGGAAGACGGGAACATCATATTCGTTCCGCGATGCCTGGACGGCCGGGGTATTCGATCATTACGTGCTGGTTGTCTGGGTGGGAAGTTTTGACGGACATCCGAATCCGGCGTTGGTGGGACGTTCGGCGGCGGCCCCGTTGTTCTTTTCAATCATCGGCAATTTACGGGCGCGCGAATCGGGAGATAGTACGGTGGCTTCATGGGAATTGAACGCGGGGCTGAATCTGGCCGAAGTGGATTTGTGTGCGGTGACCGGGGAATTGGCTGGAGCGCATTGCACGCATCGCAGAAAGGGATGGTTTATTCCAGGAGTGTCGCCGCTGACAACCTGCGCGGTGCATCGCGAGATTTTGATCGACGCCAAGACCGGTTATCAGGTCGCATCGCCGGATGCGGCATCGGAGGTGAGGCGGGAAATTTGGGAAGTGTGGCCGTCGGATTTGCAGGCGTTGTTCCGGTTTGCTGGATTGCCGCGCCGGACGCCGCCGCCGTTCGCACCCGGAAAAGAAGGTGCTGTGGTCACGAAGGAAAACGGCCCTGAAATTCTGTCGCCGCGCTCGGGAATGGAATATCACCTGCGACTAGAGGGCGGTGAGGCGAAAGTCCCGATGCAGGCACACGCCGAAGCGGCGGTGCGTAATGTGTATTGGTTTGTCGATAAAACTTATGTGGGTAGCACGACGCCGGGCGAAACGCTTTTCTGGCCAGCGAAACCGGGCCGCTATCAGGTTTCCGCTGTCGATGACGTGGGACATTCCACAACGCGCGCGCTGGTGGTTGCGACCGTAGAATGAAGTGGTGTGGAGTACGGCGTCTCTTCTGTCGGAAAGATCAGATGTGAGCGGTTGATTCCCGGACAATGAGCTTCGGCTTGACCAGTACGGCGTCGGGCTGTTTGTCGACGTCCATGGCCAGCAGCATTTCCACGGCCTTGTCGATCAAATCGGATACCTGCGGCTCGATAGAGGTGCGGGCCGGGTTGGCGGAGGGGGCGAAGTCGCTGT
>DBTH01000333.1 GCA_002306945.1 Methylacidiphilaceae bacterium UBA1321
GCCGTGGTCGTCATAGGATTTCTCCAAGTCGTAACAGATCTCCGAAAACAAGGTGATGGCACCGAGTTCTTCCGCGGAAACCTTGTTGGTCTTCAACCCAACGCTCATCAGGCCAAAGAGCGGTATGATGGCGAAAGCAATGATCCCGAGAGCCAAGACAACCTCGACCAGGGAAAAGCCCGATTGATGCTCTCCGAATGTTTTCATACCGTTTTGAGCCATAGAAGGTGCCGTCAGCAGAATCGGTTATTAAAATCTCATTCAGGTTCAGGTCGTTAGCAAGTTGAGATTGCTTTTGTTTCACCAACTTCCTGAGGCGTGGAATCAACAACTCTTTCCCCTGCCGGTTTTATTAAGCGAACTCTTCTCTCGTCTGGCCTTTTTCTGAAATTTTCAAGGGAAGGGATTGAAATCAACCGGGATTGCCGCACATCAGGGGCGATACGTGGCGCATTCGGAACTGATGCCTCCGATCTGCAAAAGCGCTGCATTCGATGTTGCCCCCCGTTGATTGACGAGTGCCACCTGTATCCACCGGGAATATATCGGATTTTGTGACGAATCTCTGAGCGTAATCGCCTCACCACGCGGTGTAAAAACCACCAACCGGTCGAACGTGATCGACTGGCCCGCCACCTTCATCACCAGCGCCGGAAACGCGTCATCCTGACCGCTGGTGGCAATCTCGTCGGGAGTCTCTCCCGGAGTCGTCGGAGCCGGATTCCCGGAAAAAGTCACACCGGTCAAATTATCGCGACTGCGAAGTGCCACACCCGGCAGAAAGACCGGCTGCTGAATAAACCGCGCCCCCTCCGTACTTACCGTCTGAGTCTTGCCGGTGTTGACTAAACCCAGCCAAACACCCTTCTTGTCGCTGTCTTCGTAAAGCGCTAGCCAGATATAGGATTGCTTGGCCACGGCCATCGCACGGGCATCGTGGGCCATCCCGGTCAAAGTGGCCGCGGCGTTATTGATCGACTGCCCGCTGCTCACATAACGCAAGGCCGGAAGCGATCCGATAGCCATGATCGAAGCAATGGCCATGACCACGAGAAGTTCGGATAATGTAAAACCACCCTTCACCGTCCTCAAATCACGGGCATCGGAATAATGCAGCACCGGGAAGATTGAGTTCATAGCTTTGTTTTGCTTGATCGGAGTAAATGGAACGTTTTTTCGTCACCGTTACATCTCTCGCAACCGCTAAATAAATCTAGCACATCTCTAATGCTATGCAATAACTTTATTTTGTTTTGCAAGTGCTGTTTCCTGGAGCATCTATAATCTAAAGTCCGATAGCATGGAAACAACCATAAAGAGTATCAAGACTTCGCGTTGATTAGAAATAATTGAAGACACTTACATCTTGAATCTAATAACGAACTATAGCATTAAAAACAAAGCACCGGTATAAACTATATTTTCAGCCTCTTTTTACACTTTTGACAAAGCAATTCGAGCGAATTCAAGCCATTTTTTCTCATTTAGTCAAATTATGTATAGCGTTTAAATAGCTTTATATCACAAGATTAATCACAGCCCTATTCGCTTGTTTCATTCCTGACACTTCTCTGTCCTTTTGCTTGGGAAAATTCCGTCTACTCTTTCACCCATGGACGGCACGATCACGCGTCTGCATCTTTTCACTACGAACGCCTACCTCGTTCGCCATAACGGCAACGCCTTCCTGATTGACAGCGGACTGCCCAAAGACTGGCGCCACCTGCTCGCCCTCATCCGCGCCCAGGGAATCGAACCCGGCGAACTCCGCGCCGTCATCCACACCCACGGACATTCCGATCATGTCGGCAACTCCGAACGCCTCCGCCGCGAATTTCATCTTCCCCTCGTCCTCCATCGGGGCGATCTCGCCCGCGTCCAAAGCGGCGACAACGGCCCCTTGCGTTCCGCCTCGTGGATGTCCGTTTTTGCGCGTCCCTTCGTCGTCGAACACTTCCCCGCGTTCACACCCGACATTCTCCTCGACGATAACACCGATCTCGCCACGCTCCAATTTCCCGGACAGGCGATTCACACTCCGGGACATACCGACGGTTCGATCTGTGTGCTCGTCGGACAACAAGCCATTGTCGGGGATCTGATCCGCGGTAGTCTCCGCCCCTGGAACTCCCATGGCGCAACGCATTTCTTCCACGACGACCGGGCTCTTGCCCTGCAAAGTTTGAGCCGTCTCGTCCAACAGCATCCCCTCACCGTGCTTCACCCCGGCCACTTCCAGCCGATAACCCGACCGTCCGAATTACCGCCTTTTTCCTCACAAAAAACATCCTCCTGACCCGCGATGGAGTTCGCCGGTGCAGGAGGATGTCGTGGACTATTATCGGAAGCGTTTAAAAATTCCAACCCGGATATTTCACCGGGCCGAAACCCTGTTAATTGGACGACCGGATATCATGAAAATCCGAATCCATGGGGATTGCCCCCCGTGCAGATTGACTCGATTCAGGAGCAGCTGCCGGAGTCTTCGAAACCACCGGTCTTGCGGGCGACGAAGCCTTGTAGGCCGCAGTGCTGCGACGTTTCGGCGGAAGCTGGCCGGCTGAAGCCTTGGCTCCTTCAACCAACACCATCAACTCGACGACCGTACTCTTGAGCTCCTCGGCCTGGGCATTGAGTTCCTCCGCCGCGCTGGCCGTCTCTTCGGCATTGGCCGCGCTGCTCTGAGTCACCTTATCCATCTGCGTAATCGCCGTGTTCACCTGGCGAATGCCTTGAGTCTGCTCGTGCGAAGCCGTGGCGATCTGCTTCATCGCATCATCAACCTTGCTCACGCGGGTGAGAATCTCCTGCAGGCTCGTGTCGACCTGATTTGATTTCTCCTGCGTATCGGTGAGTTTTTTCACCACCTCTTCATTAATCCGGACACCGTTTTCGCTCTTGCGAATGGAATCCTCAATAATGTCCGCAGTCTCCTTGGCGGCATCGGCGCTACGCTTGGCGAGATTGCGCACCTCGTCCGCTACGACGGCAAAACCCATTCCAGCTTCACCGGCGCGTGCCGCTTCCACGGCAGCGTTGAGGGCCAGGATATTGGTCTGAAAAGCAATCTCATCGATGGTCTTGATAATCTTCGCAATCGAATCGCTCGACGCCTTGATCTGCTCCATCGCCTCGGTCAACTGGCCCGACGATTGTTGCGCATCGCCGACCGATACTTTCAATTGCTGAACCAGATTCACACTATCGGTCGTCGTCCGGCGTGTCTCATCGGCAAGCTGCTTGGAAGATTCCGCGTTATTCGAATTGGTCTGAACGATGCTGGTCATCTCTTCCATCGCCGAAGAAGTCTCCTCGATGGAAGCCGCCTGCTCGCTCGCCCCTTCAGCAAGAGATTGGCTTGAGCCGGAAACCTGTCCCGCAGCGGCCGCCACCTGATCGGCGTTGCCACTGAGGATTCCGGAAATTTGCTTGAGCGCATTGTTCACGCCGCGAATGCCTGCCACCGAAGCGACGATACCAACGGCGATGGCCAACCCTGCAATAATCGAAACCGCCAGAAGAGTATTCCTTACGAGAGAATCCAGGAGAGCGCCTTTTTCCTTCGACCGGGCAATGTTGAATTTAACCATCTCCTCAATCGACTTGATGTAGTCATCATAAACGGCGGTTAATTCACCCTCCATCAGTTCCTCGGCTTCATCCGGTTTGCTTTCGAGCAGAGAAATAAACCGCGTCCTCGCTTTACCATATGCTTCGCGCTTCTGCAAAGCCGTCTCATACAACTTGCGATTGGCCTCTGTGGCGATATGTGATTCGTAGCGTTTTAAGGCCTCCACATTATCCTTTGAAACTTGCTCGATATCGGCTTTGATTTTCTTGGCCTTTTCCGGTTCCTTCGCGTCCTGTAAGCGCTTCAGTCGAACCATTCCCTTGCGCGTACCGCCATTCACATTACCGGCCTCGGTCAGACACGGAATGACATTATCCACAATAATTGTTTTCGCCTGACTGATCTGTATCAGGGCATAAATGACTATTCCCGACACAAGACCCAACGCCAGACACAACCCAAACGCAATAACCGCTACCCGCTTCCCAATTGTCCACTTTCTCATAATCCCTCTGTTTTTTTATTAATGTTGTTAATTAAACGCAATTATTAGTTTTGTCTTTTTATTTACGTACCTTCTGACGTCATCGACAAATTATCACCTTCGCTTAATATTTTCTTCGGATAAAAGCCCTCAAATGACATAACCCGCAATACAGAGAGAACTTATTGATCTTTGCAAGATAGCCTGACGTCAAAGCCAAAGCTCGACTTGCTTCCAGAAGGCGATGATGAGTCGGCGGCGTTTGCCTCGGATGCGGCGCAGGGCGCGAGTGGCGCAATGGGACAATTGCCAGAGATCGCGTGGACACACATTGGCCAGTTCATGTTGTTTCCAGTAGCCCCAGAGGTATTCGACCGGGTTGAGTTTCGGGGCGTAAGCGGGCAGCTTCTCCACCCAGAGCTTATCCCTTGTAGCCAGGAATAACGGCGACCTTGAGGCCTTCCTGCCGGATATTGACTTCCATGGCGTCGGTGATTTTTTCGAGCGGGAAACGATGGGTCAGGAGCTTCTCCACCGGCAGGCCAATGCCCTGGGCGCGACGAAGGAAATTGTACGCGATGGGGTATTCCTGAATCGTGTAGACCCACGAACCGACCAGAGTGATTTCCTTCGCGCAGAAATCGAAATGAGGATTGATCGTGCAGGAACCGTTGTCGACGAAGAAGCCGACCTCGCACACGCCGCCGCCGCGTTGGACGAACTTGAAGATATTCGAAGCCGCCCCCGGAACGCCGGTGCATTGGAAGGCGAAATGCGCGCCGCGTCCCTTGGTCGCTTCCTTGACCGCGCCGATGAGGCCGGGCAATCCATCGTAATTGCGGAAATTGATCGTATGCTCGGCTCCCATGCGCTTGGCCATGTCGAGGCGGCTTTCATCGCCGTCGAGAGCGACAATATGTTGCGTACCCGCAGCGCGAACCGCCGCCAGCATGAGGAGCCCGATGGGGCCGCAACCCTGGATCAACACGCGGCTGCGGAAGTTGAGCAAACCGGTGTTCTTGGCCCGTTCGAGAGCGTGAACAACGACCGCGACCGGTTCGATCAACATGCGCAAGTCGAGACTCAGGTCGTTGACGATGAAAAAGGACGTCCCTTTGCGAACGATCATGTATTCGGCAAAATAACCATTGAGATGCGTATCGTCGTCGGGAATGAGTCCCTGCACGCCGAGATTTTCGCACAAGTTCAGCCGCCCTGGCATGTAAAGGCAGGGATCGCACTTGCCACAGGTCGTCACACTGGTGACAATCCGGTCGCCAACGCGCACCGTCTTGCCGGCATTGTCTCGGGCGACGTTCTTGCCGAGCTTGACGATCTCGCCAGTGCCTTCGTGACCGAGAACCAGCGGAGCGAGCTTCATCGGATCGCCCTTGTATTCGTGAACGTCGGTACCGCAAATACCGGAGCCCTCGACACGAATAAGAATCTCGTCGTCGGTGATTTCGCGGATCGGATAATCGCGAATCTCAATCGCCTTCGGGCCGACCAGAAGCGCCGCCTTGCTAGTGCGCGGAATACCGGTCGAGGACGTGAAATAACCCGGAGCCGCAGCGGCTGCGGAACTGGCCGCTTTCGGCTCAGGAGCCGGAGTTGCGGGCGTGGGAGCGACGACAGGCGCAGCCACGGGCTGTTTCTGGCGTTCCTCTTCAAAAACTTGTCGGACAATGCGGCTGATATCTTCGGTGTTCATCTAATGCAAAGGGTAAAAAAAAATCAATCCCGCCCGCGATAAATACGATTCACTGCGAACAAGGTTGCCAATCTAAAAGCTCCCCGCTTCCAACGCAAGACCAGACGCCACAACGATCGCGGGCATTGCTATTTTCGACATAAGAAATCACCGACAACACGCAATCGGCGGATTTGTCGTGCCATGCGGAAAGTTGCCGTTTAACGTAAGAATTTCCGATGCGCATTATCTACACCTACCTGTTCAAGGAAATCGCGATTGTCGCCGTGGCCACCACCGCGGTGCTGACCTTCCTCCTTGTGCTGGTCAACGCCTTCAAGGACATCTTCGACCTCCTGCTTCACGACGAAGTTTCCCTCTGGGTCATCTGCCAGTTGGTCGGATTGCTGATTCCCTTTGCCCTGACCTTCACCCTGCCGTGGGGTCTCCTGCTGGCGGTGCTACTGGTCTTCGGCCGCTTCTCCCAGGACAAGGAACTCCTCACCCTCAAGGCCAGCGGCATCGGTCTGTTGCCGATCATCGCCCCGGCACTTTGGCTGGGAGTCATCTTCAGCATCATCAGCTTCGTCAACAACGCCACGATCGCGCCCCAGTGCCGCAAGGCCTTCAAGGAAATTTCCATCGACCTGATCCGCAACAATCCGATGGCGTTCTTCACCCCGCAGACCACCATCGAGAAATTCCCCGGCATGCGCATCTGGGTCGGCTCGAAAAAAGGCACTACGCTCGAAGACGTTCACATCTGGCGCTTGAACGAAAACATGGTGCCGATCAATTCCATCCGCGCCGACAGCGCCCGGCTCGACTTCGACATGCCCAACGAACGCATCGTCCTGGCCCTTCACAACGCCCGGCAGGAGGAACGCAGCGGCGGCGACGTCTCCGACGTCAACACCATCCACCCCGGCGCGCACGCGCAGGAATTGCCCATGACGATCTCCCTGAGCGATTTCTTCCAGCGCGATCAGAAACCGCGCAGCGACCGTCTGACCCTCGGTGAATTGCGTTCCTTCGTCACCCACCCGATGCAGTTGCGCAACGAGAATCCCGTTCCGTTCCTGACCGAACTCCAGAAACGCATCGCCCTGTCAATTTCCTGCCTGACCTTCGTCCTGGTCGGCGTTCCCCTCGCCATCCAGACCCAGCGGCGCGAAACCTCCGTCGGCGTCGTCATGAGCCTCGGCATCGTCCTGGCCTACTACTTCATCACCGTGCTGGCCGAAGTGTTCAAGCGCAACGCGGGCGTCTACCCGGAAGTCATCATCTGGCTGCCAAACTTCATTTTTCAGACCGTCGGTGCGTTCCTCATCGCCCGCGCCAATTTCCGTTGAATACGAGACAGCCACGGATGGAATAGGATGAACAATCAGACCATGTTGGAACTCGCCATCGAAACATCGACCCCGCGCGGGAGCATCGCTCTCGGCAACCACTCCGTCCTCGTGCGCGAAATCGTCTTCGAGGGCAAACAACAACATTCCTCCCAACTCTTCCCCGCCCTGATGCAACTCGGCCTGCCGCGTCTGGCCCTGAGCCGGATCATTGTCGGTATCGGCCCCGGCTCCTTCTCCGGCATCCGCGTCGCCCTCGCCGCCGCCCAGGGCATTGCCCTCGCCCAAAACGTGCCCGTCCACGGCATTTCCAGCGCCTTCTCCGTCGCGCTCCAGCACGCCAACGTCACCCGCCTCGGCGTCTTTGCCGATGCGCGGCGCGGCGAATTCTACGGCACGATCTTCAAGAACGGACAGCTTGAGAAAGACAGCTTCATCCTTAGCCGCGAACAGTTGGAAATCGAAATCGGCAAGGTCACCCTCGCCGTCAGCGCCGAGAACCTTCCCGCCGTTCCCGAACGCGCCTACCCCCGCGCCAGCGACCTGCTCTTGCTGCCGCCCGAGTTGCCGCAATGGGTTCGCAAGCGCGAACTGGAACCGATTTACCTGCGCGAACCCGCCATCGCCTGAAAAGATTTTTTTACGAAAGGCTATTTTATCAGAAACTCACGAAGTCATAAAAAATAAGGTGAACGAATTCTCCCATTCGTGATTTCCCGAGTTCTTGATAAATCTTTCCTTCTATAGCCATTCGTAAATTCGTTTTTTTGAAATAAAGATACGAAAATGTCAGCATTAACGGATCGTAGTTGGGTGGAGATCAGCTCCACGGCATTGAAACACAACCTCAGCACCATTCGCCGCAACGTTCCCAAACGCACCGGCATTCTGGCCGTAGTCAAAGCCAACGCCTACGGCCACGGCGTCGAATGGATCGCCCGCCAAAGTACCCTCAACGGCGTCTCCTGGTTCGGTGTTGCCAACGTCGTCGAAGCGCTCGAACTCCGCCAATTCCGCCGCCGTGAACCGATTATTCTCCTCAGCGCCGTCCTGCCCGCCGAAATGCCGGAGGCCGTCCGCAACGACTTCGTCATCGCCATCTCCTCCCTGGAAGAAGCCCAACGACTGGCCCGCGTCGCCCGCAAACTCCACCGCAAAGCGCGCGTCCACTTCGCCGTCGACATCGGCATGGGTCGCCTCGGCATGTGGCACGAAGAAGCCGTCGCCCACCTCACCGCCATTTCACTCCTCGACGACCTCCACCTCGAAGGCATCTTCACCCACTTCCCCTGCGCCGACGACGATCCCCCCATGACCCGCCACCAGTGGCGCGACTTCGACCGAGTCTGCAGCGAATTTCCCCAACTCCTCGTCCACGCGGCCAACAGCCCCGCCTTGTTGTCGAAAAATCCGCTTCTCAAAAACAGCAAACTCGTCCGTGCCGGTATTGCCCTCTACGGAGCCGGGCCAACCCGCGCCAGCGAAAAACTCCTTCGCCCGCTCCTGACCTGGAAAAGCCGCATCACCCACATCGATCACGTGCCCGCCGGACGGACGATCAGTTACGGTTCCACCTACCGGCTCAAGCGGCCCGAAACCCACGCCATCGTCTCGGTCGGTTACGCCGACGGTTACCACCGCCTCCTCTCCAACAAGGCCGACGTCCTCATCAACGGCAAGCGCTGTCCCATCCGCGGCCGCGTCACCATGGATCAGATCATCGTCGACGCCTCGCACGCCGGTCCAATCCAAATCGGCGACGAAGTCGTTCTGATCGGTAAACAGGGACGCGAAGAAATCACTGCCAACGAACTTGCCACGCTCGCCCAAACGATTAGCTACGAAATTTTCACAAGTATCGGAAAACGGGTAACCCGTTACTATCAATGAATGAGTGACATTATTACACTTTAAAGCTATAAACCTTACTATTGTATGTTTCATGTACTCTGGAGATGGATCGTATTGTGCATTGCCGTCTTTGTGGCGGCGCATCTTTCCTTTTTGGGAATCAGCTATGATCGCTGGCAGGACGTAGTCGTCGCAGCGCTGGTGCTGAGCATGGTCAATACATTCGTCCGGCCCATTCTGATGATCTTCACCCTGCCGTTGATTTTCTTCTCGCTCGGCCTGTTCGTTCTCGTCATTAACGCCCTGCTGCTTTATTTCGTCGGCTGGGCAGTCCAGGGTTTCCATGTTCCCGGATTCCTCTCTGCCATGGGCGGTTCGATTATCATCAGCCTGGTGAGCATGCTTCTGGGCGCCAACTTGAAGCGCAAGCAACCGCAACAAGGACCTCCCCCACCCCGCTCCAATCCGCCTCCCGGACAAGGACCTATCATCGATATTTGAACGCCATCTCCCAATCTCGAGAACCCATGCATGCACCCGACATCAAATTGGTGATTCGCTACTGGCTCGTAGTTTTGGCCTGGATGATCATGATCTTCCTCGCCTCCACGGACGTCGGTTCGGGTGAGCACACCTCGCGCATCGTTCAACCCCTCCTCCGTCTGTGGTTTCCAAAAATGCCCTACAGCCAGATCGAAGCTATTCACCTGGGTATACGCAAACTCGCGCATCTCTTCGAATACGCCGTCCTGGCCATTCTGGTCTGGCGCGCCATCGTCAAGCCCAGCCACTGGAAGCTCAAGGTCTGGTATTGGCGCTGGGTCGGCTTCGCCCTCATCATCTGCTCCAGCTACGCCATCTTCGACGAATACCACCAGTCCTTCATCATGAGCCGTTCCCCCTCCGTCTGGGACGTGGGAATCGACAGCATTGGCGCACTGGCCGGTCTCATCATGCTCTGGGTTCTGCGCATGCAGCACAAAAACCGCCTGCTGGCCGCCGCAGAGCAAAATTCCGCAGCCCTCAAAACATCCAATACCCACTCTCTTTAATTGGGTGGCCAAGAGGAAGAGGCAACGGAAGCGCCTATGCTCACTGCCTTGCGAAAAGATTGGCACTCTTACGGAACCGGAGCCTGCCTCATTATCCTGACCGCATTCGCGGTACGACTGATCGCGGCGTTTTGCCTGACCATGTCCGGTGACGAAGTTCACTTCGCCAAGTCCACTATACTCGGCTATCTCAACGGGGCCTCCTTCCTCTATCCGTGCTACAGCACCTACATGTCACCCCTGGCGGAATATCTCGCCTCGTGGTTATGGAAAGGATTCGGCCCCTCCCTCATCACCCTGCGCCTGCCATCGGCGATCTTTTCCTCGCTGGCCTGCGGAGTCTGGTGGTTTCTCCTCGCGCAGCATCTCCCCAAGGGATACCGCTTCTGGCTTGGCTGCTTCCTGGCCATCCCCTCTTATTCCAATCTCAACTACGTCCTTCCCGCCAACCCTTCCTACGGCTTGGGACATCTGGCCATCGCTCTATTGAGCCTCCTCATCGTCTATTTTCCCTCCACACCCGCAAACCGGCACTGGCTTTTACTCGGACTGGCAGGCGGCCTCGCCCTCCATCTTTTTCCCATCACCATTCTGCCACTGGTTCCAGGCATTGCCTGGCTCGGGTTGCGGGATGGCCGGGCGTGGGAAATACTGCGGACAAGCTGGGATCGGATCTCGCGAATCGAACGTCAAATAGTAACGATTGTCGCCATCGCGGGAGGAATCGCCTTTTCGCTCGGAGCCTACCATTATTTCACCCGGCCCAGTCATTACCAATTGCCCACAAAACTACTCCCCGTCTGGGCTTTGACTGCACTGGCGGCAGTGGGATTGATCGGCTGGATGACCTGGCGGGCACGTCCACTCTGGAACCAGACCGCGCGAATCGCCATCGTCCTCGGTATTTGCTGGGCAACCGCCGCCATTCCCCGTGCTGTGTTCAACTCACAATTCGTCCGCCTCTCACCCGATGCGCAAGCCGAGTACTATTCCGGCGACCAGACCACCCTCGAACAAGCCCACAACTGGGGCCATCGCACCCTCTTCACAATCCAGTATCTCCTCACCCAATTGGTCACCGGACGCCATCTCACCGTCGCCCCCGCAGCGGAAGGCGGCTACGTCGAATCCATGCCGTTTTCACTATGGCGGGCCATTCTCGGGCTGTGCGTTCTGGCCATTATCATGACCGGCTCGATTCGCGCGTGGGAAAACAGGGAGGCCCGGCCACTGGTCACTCTATTGGGCGGCAGTCTCCTGCTTCTGACGGTATTGCTGATGGTCACCTACCAATCAGCCAACTTTTACAACTTCCGCTATCTGGCCATTTTCGCTCCCGGTTTCTTCTACCTCGCGGCATCCACCTTTCGCTCGACGCGCGTGGGAACGTGGTTACTGGGAATACTGGTTTTACTGGCCGCAAACGACTTGGCCCAAACGCTCTGGCAACAGTGGCAACAGGGTGGCGCAAGATTGCTATAAAACTTTTCCATGATCCTGACACAACCAGGCTGAAATAAGTCAAAAGTCAAAAGTGTCGGCCACAGTAGCAATTTAAAGTATCGTGCACAGAGACTGGAGGACTCTGTCCTCCAAACCT
>DBTH01000235.1 GCA_002306945.1 Methylacidiphilaceae bacterium UBA1321
AGCGACATGATGTTCGACGTGATGCCAAATTCGCGCATGAGGATGAACGAAATCAGAATCGAGAGCGGCAACGGCACGGTGACGATGACGATGCTGCGGAAGTGAGCGAGGAAAATAATGTGCGCGAGCGTGACGAGAATCATTTCCTCAATGAGCGTTGTGCGCAGCGTGTCGATGGCCCGTTCGATCAATTCGCTACGGTCATAGAACGATTTGATTTCCACTCCGGGCGGAAGGCCGGGAGCGAGTTCCGCGATCTTTGCCTTGACTGACTGGATGACATCGACCGTCGACGCACCGTAGCGCATGACGACGATCCCGCCGACGACTTCGCGACCGCCGAGATCAAGCGCGCCGCGCCGGGTGTCGGGGCCGAGTTGGATATTGGCAACTTGAAAGAGAAAGATCGGCTGACCCTGATAGTAACCGATCTGCGTCTTGCGCAAGTCGTCGAGCTTCCCGACCAGGCCGAGCCCGCGCAAGGTATACTCGCGTCCCGAGACTTCGATGTTGCCACCACCGACATTGCGATTGCTGCCCTGCACGGCGTTGATGACCGCCGTCATCGTCAGGTTGAACGCGTGCAATTTTTCCGGATCGATGTCGATCTGATATTGGCGGACGAAACCGCCGAGGCTGGCGACTTCCGCCACGCCCGGCACTGAGTTCAATTGATAGCGTACGTACCAGTCCTGCAACGCGCGGAGTTCACCGAGATCGAGCGCGTGGCCCGTCGCTCGCGCCTTAGTGTCGTCGAGGTAATATTGATACACCCAACCCAATCCTGTCGCATCCGGGCCGAGCACGGGTACGACGCCCTCGGGGAGTTTGAAAGGGAGCGAATTGAGCCGTTCGAGAATGCGCGTGCGGGCGAAATAGACATCGACCTTGTCCTCGAAAATAACCGTCAGCATGCCGAAGCCAAAAGCCGATTGCGCGCGCACGACCTTGACACCGGGCAGTCCCTGCAAGCTGGTCGAAAGTGGATAGGTGATCTGATCCTCCACCTCCTGCGCGGAACGGCCGGGCCATTCGGCCAGGACGATCACCTGATTTTCGCTCAGGTCGGGAATTGCGTCAATGGGCGTCTGCCAGATGGAATAAATCCCCCAGCCCGCAACGAGCATGTAGGCCGCCAGCACCAGGAAGCGGTTCTTCAGGCACCAGTTGATGAGAGCGTTAATCATGGCGTGAGTTTCGTCGTTGTTGGGCCGTTAATGCTGATGCTGGGGGTGATCGCCGCTGCTGCCGGCGCCGCCCTGCAATTGCGCTTCCGCGTCGATGAGGAACGCGCCACCGGTCACGACTTTTTCGCCCGCCTGCACGCCGGAAGTGATCGCAGTGAAAAGGGTCTCGCCGGAGTCGGTCCTGCCTTCGCCGCCAATCGTTACATCCCGCGGTTGATAACGATCCGCGCCGGTCTGCACATAGACGAGCTTGCGACGGCCCGTGTCGATGACGGCGGAGGATGGCACCGTGACCGGTTGCTCGCCGAGGGTGATGCGCAATTCGCCCGTCGCCGAGAGTTGCGGCAACAAATCCTGTTTCGGATTGTCGATGACAAAGCGGGCGCGGACAGTGCGCTTCTAGGGATTCAACCGGCGGTCGATGAACACGAGTTTGCCGGTGTACTCTTTTCCCGGCCGCACCTTGGATGTGACTAGCGCCGTCTGTCCGAGCTTGAGCGTGGCGAGATCCTGTTCGAACACTTCCGCGCTGAACCAGACTTCGCTCAAATCGGTAACGCGGAGGAGCACCGTGTCGGGAGTGAACCGCGTGCCGACGGTCGGAATATCGCCCACAACGGAACCGTTGATCGGTGCGCGGATGATAAAGGTGCGCTGGACTTTCTTTTTGCTGACGAGTTCCTTCAACGCTTCGTCCGTGAATCCGACCCTGCGCAGGCGTTCGGCGACGGCTTCGATTTTCGCCGACAGCACATCGCGCTCGTAAAAAGTCGAAAGATAGCGGTCGCGCAGCGCACCCAAATACGCCTCCTCGTCGGCAATCGCGGACTCGGAATAAACCTCGAACAGCGGTTCGCCTTTCTTTAACTCGGTTGTGTTGAAATCGATGAGCACCTTTTCAATCCGTCCGCCGTAGTACCAGGTGAAATCGACATGCCGGTCGGAGATGTATTCGATCTCTCCGAAAATCTGAGTCGTGCGCGTGAGCGAACGCGCGGCAGCGGCCTCGACCTTGATGCTGCTGACCGAACTGCGCGCGGCGTCCACGACAACTTCGTTTTTCCCATCGCCCATGGCTGGCATGGCGGCGTTTTCACCCGGTGCCGCAACTGACGCGGACGTTGTGCTATCGGGCATCGGTTCTTTTTCGGCATCGGCCTTGATCGACTTGAGCGGAGTGAGGGTCATGCCACAGATCGGGCAATTGCCCGGCCCTTTGTGCCGCACCTGCGGATGCATCGAGCAGGTGTAGATCTGGTCTTTGTCCGAGGGCGCGTCGTTTTTTCCAGAGCACGCGGCGAGCAATCCGAGCAGCGCGAGAAGAATCAGGAACGGAGCAAAAGATTTCAGGATTTTCATAGACGTTTTATTCCAATCAGAAGGACACTTTCACATTGAGACCGACGACGGGCGAAACAATCGAATTGCCGTCGGGCATCCACGTATCGTCGCGCATGCCGTAGAGTTCGACATTCACCGCTTTGTTGACGGCGTAGCCCAGGCCAAGGGTGAAGCGATTCTCGGTAATGTCGCCCTTGGCCAGATCGAGGAAATATTCGTTCGAGACGAACGGTGTGATGTGAAACGGCAGGAACGGCCGCGTGTAATCGACTCTCACGAGGTGCCGAAACATATAGATTTCGTCCTCCTCGTCGCTGCTGCCCGCCTCGAATAATTGTTTCGAGCTGATGTTCCAGTCGCGGAGCGGAAATTTCACCGTCGCCGCGAGCATGGCCATGTTGACGCGGTTGATCGTGCGGTTGCCTTCGGCGTCCACGCTATAAATCTCGTCGCGTTCGTATCCAATCGTGAAATCGTACCGGGGCGAGTAATGCCAGACGAGTTGCGGCATGAGTTGATATTGTTGAAAGGTCGGACGCTGGTCGGAAAACCATTCTTCCGCCTCAACCATCGCTTCCAGCCCGTAATCGAGCCGCTGACTCACGCTGTCGACGATGCGCCCCAGCAACGGGCCTTGTTCTTCCGCCTGGAGCGGATAGGCCGTCATCAGCAAATTCAGCGATAATAAGATTATCCCCCAGTGGCGCATGCGTTTTCCTCAAGCCGAAAAAAGACCTGGCCCCTTGTGTAACACAAACAGCCCGCCTCCTTCGACTTCTATTTCATGAAACACCACTTCCTCACCAAACCCTTATGGGGGATTCCTTCCTCCATATCTCTGCCAAGGACATGACATTCTTTAACCCGGTTATTTCATCAGGGAATGGGGAAATGGCGCAGAGATATGAGCGAAAATCAAGGCGGGACGAGGGTGCCTATTGCAACGCAATAGGTAACCGGGAAGCAACGATGAGTTTCGCTCGAAGATCAAGCTAGTGTCTAATTGCGTACATCCCGGATAGTAAGCCATAAGGATTTTTCGGATTGGACGAGGCAGGAGAGAGGAGCCTATATGAAATATATAAGTGACGAACGAGTAACGAAGTCCAATCCGAAAAGGACTATGGCCCTTTGAGCTGCGTCTAAAAAGACTTGGAGCTTTGTTGCTTCTCCCTTACGGATTTCGTTTCAATCCGCTCGGTCGTCGCTCCTCGCTCCAAGCCTTTTTAGCTCGCAACTTACTACTCGGTATTTATGCAATTGGACACTTGTATTACTTTATTAGGGAACTGTCGGCTGGTTGGAGACGGGGACGTCGGTCATGGGGGCTGGTTCGGGTGGAACGTTTGGAAGGGGAATGCGGTTGAGATCGGACAGTTCCTGTTCGACGCCGTGGTAGGCGGCTTCGCGGGGCCATTTGGTGAGGAGTTGTTTGAGGATGGCCAGGGCGAGGGGTTTCTGGTCGGTCTGGACGTAGATTTTGGAGAGTTTGATGCCGATGCGAATCTGGTCGATGGCGCCGAAGTAGAGTTTCATTGATTGCTTGTAGGCAGCGATGATTTCGTCCTTGTAGGTGGAGACGTTTTCGCGGGAGAGCAGGTCGCCGTAACCTTCCCACAGGTAGTCACCGGCGCCGATGGCAAGGAATTGTTTTTTGAGGAGCGGCGCGGCGGTGGGGTCGTGTTGGAAGTTGAGGTTGGCTTGCTGGAGTTCGAGCCAGTCGGTGTTGATGCGTTGTTCCTTGCGGGCATTTTCGAGGGCCTGGGGAAGTTTTTCGCGGAAGGGGCGGTAGAGCGGATCGCCGACCATGGTGGTCATCCAGGAGAGGACTTTTTGGGACATGTAGGCGGCTTCGGCGAAGGTGTAGCCCTGGAGGAGGCGGTCGAAGAAGATGTCAATGTGAGGGGTGAGGTCGAGGTAGGGCTCGTAGACACAGCCCATGGTGGCGGCGGCTCCGGCGCTGATGAGGGGACCGCACCAGTGGGCGGTTCGGCTGTGGAGGGTGGCGGCGCTGTAGGAGTGAAGGTGGTAGGCGATGGCGCCGATGGAGAAGCGGCGCGGAGGTTGGAAGAAGGGGCCTTCGGCGTTTTCGGTGTACCAACCGGCGTAGAGAGCGACCTGGGTGATGGGGCTGTTGGCCGGAATGAGTTCGGGGCGGTTGTCGAATTCGATGGGCCAGCCTTCGCGGTTGAGAGTGATGAGGGTGTTGCGCATCCACTCGTCGCCCATGCTGTAGGGATTATTTTTGTCGGTAAGGCCACGGGCGTCGATGCAGGCGTAGCCGGTGAGGCGATTGGCTTCGGCGCTGAGGGATTCGTCGATCATGCGACGGACTTCGGAGGCGACTGGGGCGTCGAGGCGGGCGACGAGGATTTGTTTGCGGGCGTCTTGGGCGTCGAAGTCGCGGGCGTATCCGGAGAAGTAATAGGCGTTGAGAATCGGGCCGGTCAATGGCGTGCCGAGGGTGGGCAGGGTGGCGAGTTCGGAATCGACAGAGGCGGCGTTGGTGCTGAGGGCGGGTTGGAGGGGAAGGTCTTCCTTGATGCTGGAGTCGTTCTGGATTTTGAGGGGAATGCCGCGGATGAGGACGATGACCCAGATTTCGTTTTCGGTGGCGGCTTCGACCTGGATGGTTTTTGGGCCGATGGCAAGTGCGGTGGCTTGGCGTTTGATCCAGCCTTTTTCGATGAGGCAGGCCCCGATGGGGCCGCTGATTTTATCCTCGTAGGTGCGGCGGTCGATTTCCTCCTGGTCGGGGCAGTCGATGCCGAGGAGGCGCTCGTCGGGGATTTGTCTTTTCTCGGCGTAATAGCGGGCGAGTTTTTCGCTGTTGAGGGCGTTCTTGTTGTAGACGATGAGGAGGTGTTGGCGGAGATCCTCCTGGGTGGCGCCGGCGCGGAACAGGGCGCAGGCTAAAACGACAATGGTGAGAAGAGCGGCGTTTAACCGACATCCCCGACGCGGAACAAATGGCGGCAGGGACGTAAGGTTCATAGCTTGAAACTTAGACTATCGTAGGCGACTTGTATCCCATTGGGCAACTCCGATTCGCGTTGGACGTGGGATTTGTGATGGGTCAGGTGGGTGAGGTAAGTGTGTTTGGCGCGCACGTCGCGGCTGATGGCGATGGCCTCGCTGACGTTCAAGTGCGTCGGGTGCGGTTCGTCACGCAGGCCATCGATCATGAGACAGTTGACGTCACGGATGGCGTCGCGCACGGGGGTGGGGACATCCTTGCAATCGTTCATGTAGGCGAAGACTTTTTCGCCGTCGCGCTGAAGGAGGTAGCCGGTCGAAAGAAAGCGTCCGTGCGGCAACGAGAAGGGAGTGATTTGCAATCCGCCCAGGGGGAAAGTCGAATCCACGGCGTGCACATCGACGAAGACGTAGCCGGGCACTCGCTTGGTGGGATCGAAGGCGTAGGGGAAGATTCCCGCGATGCGGTCGAGGGTTTCTTTCGAGCCGTAAACGGGCATGGCGCCGTTCTTGAGGTCGCAGTAACGGCGTAGGTCGTCGAAGCCCATGATGTGATCGGCGTGGGCGTGGGTGATGAGGACGGCGTCGACGCGGTTGAGCCCGGCGCGCAAGGACTGGAGCCGGAGTTCGGGCGGGGTATCGATGAGGAGGGCGGCTTCGGGCGTGGTGATATAGACCGAGCAGCGGGTGCGTTTATCGCGCGGGTCGGTGGAACGGCAGACCGGGCAGTCGCATCCGATCATGGGCACGCCCTGGGACGTGCCGCTGCCCAGGACGGTGATGGAAATGGGGAAGGACGACGACGACATGATTCTACGATTTCACGAAAAACACTTTTATGCCAGTTCAAACCAAAAACGGCATTTCTCGCGGTCGCCCAGCAGGTACATCTCCGATTCCTGCGGCACGGGGACAATATCGACGAGTCGACCGCCGAGGTTCAAAATGGTGTGGCGCGAAGGGGCGTTGTCGGGGTTGCAAGTGATCCAGAGCGGGTTGATTCCGTGGGCGCGGGCCAGGGGAAAAACCAGGCGCGTGGCGCGTTCGGCGAAGCGGTTGCCACGGTACTTCAGCTTCACACCGTAGCCGATGTGGCCGCAATAATAGATCTGGTCGTTGTGGCCGACGCGCAAGTGAAGATGGCCCATTTTTTCGCGCGTGGCCGTGTGCACCATGTGAAAGAAATAGGCCGGGACATAGCGGATTGTCGGATCGCCGGGATAATATTCCGCCACTTCGAGGGTCAACTCGCCGTCAGCGAGGACGCCCGGATCGAGAAATCGAAAACCGGAATGCGTGAGGGGCGGTGTCGGTATCGGCATCTACAATTTATATTTAGCGCCACACAAACCGGCAGCAAGGCCAAACCGTTTCGTTTGCCGGTCGCCCACGCCAGTAAAAACTTTTCACCGCCGCTGGCGCACGGCTATTCTATCGGCCCAAAATCGGTCACCCCGGCGTTCAACATTACCGATCTGTAATGTTGGCGAAAGGTTGCGGCAAAGGCACTTTGGCAATGTTATTCCAGATAAAGAAAGAAAAAGACCCAAAGACCCGCAACCCTTCAATGGAGAGCCGATCATGTCCACCGCAACCCTCAACCCCCAACCGCGCCGCGACGAAGCCCCACTCGACCGCTTCCGGGCGCCGCTCAACGTGAACCACAACACCAGCATTCAAGCCATCAACGAATCGGTCCAACGCACTTCCACTTGGGTGCAACCTCTCCAACAGGAGATGAGCCGCGTCATCGTCGGACAAAAATATCTCGTCGACCGCCTCATCATCAGCCTCGTCGCCAACGGTCACGTTCTGCTCGAAGGCGTTCCCGGTCTCGCGAAAACCCTCGCCCTCAAGACGCTGGCCACGGCCATTCAATCCCGCTTCCAGCGCATCCAGTTCACTCCCGACATGCTGCCCGCCGACATCGTCGGCACGCTGATCTACAACCCGCGCGAAGGCACTTTCAACACCAAACAAGGCCCCATTTTTTCCAACCTCGTCCTCGCAGATGAAATCAACCGCGCTCCGGCCAAAGTCCAGAGCGCCCTGCTCGAAGCGATGCAGGAACGCCAAGTCACCATCGGCGACACCACCTATCCGCTGCCCGAACCGTTCCTGGTCATGGCCACGCAAAATCCGGTTGAACAGGAAGGCACCTATCCGCTGCCTGAGGCGCAAGTCGACCGCTTCATGCTCAAGCTGGTCATCACCTATCCCAACCGCGCCGAAGAACGCGCCATTCTCGACACGATGGCCACCACCGAGGCGCTCGCGCCGGTCACGCCCGTTGTCACGTGCGAGAACATCATCGAATCCCGCCGCGTGGTGAATTCGATCTATATCGACGACAAGGTGAAGGATTACATCGTCGACATCGTGCTGGCCACTCGCGATCCGAAAGCTTACGGGCTCGACCTTGGCGGTTACATCGAATACGGCGCTTCACCCCGCGCGACCATTGCTCTCACGTTAGTGTCAAAAGCCTACGCCTTCCTGCAAGGTCGCGGCTACGTCACGCCGCAGGATGTGAAAATGATGGCCCACGATGTCCTGCGCCACCGCGTCACTGTCACCTACGAAGCCGAGGCCGAAAATCTTTCTTCCGAGGACATCGTCACCAAGATCCTCGACATCCTCCCGGTGCCGTAAAAAGAAAACCGGATTGAGACGGAATTAACGGAATTTACGAAATTTGGAAAAGGAACGAACGGCAAATCAAGGTTGAACAGGACGCGATAGACGGTTTCTGCAAATTTAAAATGAATTCCGTCCATCCCGTTAATTTGGTCAAAAAACTTTTCCCATGAAAATCGACACGAGAGAAAAAGATCGCACGCGCGAGATTTTGAAAAAGGTGCGGCAGATTGAAATCCGCACCAATCGGCTCGTCAACGACGCTCTGGCCGGTGAGTACCACTCGGTTTTCAAGGGCCGCGGCATGGACTTCGACGAAGTGCGCGAATACACTCCCGGCGACGAAGTGCGCATGATCGACTGGAACGTCACCGCGCGGCACGGCACGCCCTTCGTGAAGAAATTCACCGAGGAACGCGAATTGACCATCATGCTGATGGTCGACCTGAGCGCGTCGGGCAATTTCGGTTCCAACGTCCAGAGCAAGCGCGAACTCGCCGCCGAAGTCGCCAGCGTCCTCGCCTTCTCCGCCATCCGCAACCGCGACAAGGTTGGAGCCGTTCTCTTCACCGATCAGATCGAAGCCTACATCCCACCGCAAAAAGGCCGCGCCCATGTCCTGCGCGTCGTGCGCGAAATTCTTTTCTTCGAGCCGCGCAACAACGGCACCAACATCCCCCTCGCTCTCGATTTCATCAACCAGGTGCAGAAACGCCGCGCCGTCGTTTTCCTGCTCTCGGATTTCATCGCGCCGACTGAGTCGTTGCAAACCGCACTGCGCCTCACCAACAAGCGGCACGATCTCATCGCGCTCCACATTTCCGACCGTTACGAACACGAATTGCCCGACCTCGGACTGCTCACCGTCGAGGACGCCGAGACCGGCGAACAATACGAAATCAACACGGCAGATCGTTCCGTGCGCGGCGCTTTCAGCGCGATGAACAACGACCACCTGGAGCAATTGCGCCACCTCATGCGTTCCAGCGGCGTCGAATCGCTCGAACTCGCCACCGGCCAGCCGTATGTCCCCGCGTTGCTGAATTTTTTCTCTTCACGCGGAAAGAGGAGACGCTGATATGAAGATCATTCCTTTTCCTGTTCCACAGCGACCCGCTCAACGCCGCGAGATTTCCGCCATTCCAACCTGGTACCGCCTGCGGCCCCGTGTCCAGGCGTTGGCTCACGTTCACTCCTATCATCCCCACGATTTCTACCTCTCCGAATTCTGGATCGGCGTGGCCGTGATTGTTTTTTTCGCCCTTGCCAGCACGCTGGTTAATGCCGCGCCCCAATCGCTCGCTCAAATTTCCGCACCGAACCCCCAGACAGCAACCTCAGCCCCTCACAATGGCTCGCCGGGTGCGGCGGCGAGCCCCGCTTTCAATCCGGCCACAGGAAAAACCGAGGAAGACATCCGCGATATTCGCGGCCCGGTGCACATCAAGCCGTCGTGGCTCTGGGCGGCGTGGACCGCCGGCACGCTGGCTCTCGCTGGCATTCTCTACGCTCTTTACCGCTGGTGGAAAGCCCGCGCACGGGCCCGCGCCAAGACGCTCTACGAGTTGGCTCTCGAAGCGCTTGAAAAAGCCCGTTCGCTCATGACCCCGGAAACCGCGCGCGACTACTCCTTCGCCGTTTCCGAAATCACCCGCCGCTATATCGAGGCCCGCTTCAATGTTCGCGCTGCACACCGCACGACCGAGGAATTCCTCCACGATCTTGTCGCCAATCCGACCGGCGGCCTGGCCGATTATTCAGTCCTGCTCGAAGATTTCCTCAAGCATTGCGATCTCGTGAAATTCGCCCGCTGGACTTTGAGTCTGGGCGAAATGGAAAGCATGCACGCCAGCGCAGTGACTTTCATCAACGGCACGCGTCCTCAAATTCCCGGCGCTACGGCTTCTTCCTCACAACTCCAAAATTCGTCCCAACCCCCGCAACCGCCGCAATCTTCCGAAGTGGTGAGCCCCGTCGGGCCACCGCCGCCGTTACCTTCGCCCATTCGATCGGAACAAGGCGTTTCGTCTTCGGCACCGGCTGCCGCTCAATCCGACGCGCAACGATTCTAAACTCAGGAGAACTGCATGTATTACCGCTTTGCCAATCCCGAGTTTCTCTGGCTCCTGTTGCTCCTGCCGCTGATTGCGTTGTGGATGGGGCGGCACGGCCATTCGGCTTCCGTTCAATACCCGACCGTTGACACCGTGCGCCGTCTCGGCGCGGCCCGTCGCACCAACGCAGGCGCGTGGTTGAATACGTTGCGGCTACTGGCCCTCGTGTTCCTGATTCTCGCGCTGGCCCGGCCGCAAAAGGGCAACAGCCGAAACGAGGTCGAAGCCAGCGGCATCGACATGATTCTCGCTGTCGACGTTTCCGGTTCCATGCAGGCGATGGATTATCAACGCGGTGGCGAACCGGTTTCGCGCCTGGAGATGGTCAAGGACGTCGTGAGCAAATTCATCGCCGACCGTCCGAACGACCGACTCGGCATGGTCGCGTTCGCGGGTCAACCCTATCTCGTCAGTCCCCTTACTCTCGATCACGATTATCTCCTGCAAAACATCGAACGCCTGCAAGTCGGTCTCGCGCAGGACGGCACCGCAATCGGTTCCGGCCTCGCCTCCAGCGTCAACCGTCTCCGCGGCCGCGCGGCGAAATCGAAAGTCATCATTCTTCTCACCGACGGCGTCAACAACACCGGCAAGATTGCGCCGCTGACCGCCGCCGAAGCCGCGCATGCGCTCGGGGTGAAAGTTTACACGATTGCCGCTGGTTCCGACGGCCCCGCGCCAATCCCCGTCACCGATCAGTTCGGCAACCGCCGCATCATCACGATTCCGGCCGAAGTGGATGAAAAGAATCTCAAGGCGATTGCCGACATCACGGGTGGACGGTTCTATCGCGCTTCGGATGCCGATTCGTTGCGCCGCATTTATTCGGAAATCGACCAGCTTGAACGCACCACGCAGAAGATGACGCGGTATGAGAATTACAAGGATCTCTTCGCCTGGGCGATGCTTCCCGCGTTCCTCTTTCTGGGCGCGGAACTTGGACTGGCCCATACCCGCTTTCGCCGGTTGCCGTGAACGAAAAAACACTGACCACTTTGAATTGAATTTGAATTAATGAGCTTATGAAATTTGCCGAACCACTCTGGTTGCTTGCCGGTCTTGTCGCGTGCGGTCTATTGACTGCGCTCCTCTGGCATGCCGCGCAGGTGCGCCGCCGCACGCTCGAATCGTTCGCCGTGAGTCATCTGTTGCCGCAACTCACTGCCAGCGTTTCGCCGCAATTGCGTCTGCTCAAGCAGGTGTTCTGGGTGGTGGCTGTGGCGGCGTTGTTCGTTGCGCTGGCCCGCCCGCAACTCGGTTTTTACTGGCAGGAGGTCAAGCGCCGCGGCATCGACATTCTCATCGCCGTCGATACTTCCAAGAGCATGCTCGCGCAAGACGTTCAGCCGAACCGTCTGACCCGCGCCAAACTCGCCGTCAACGACCTCGTCGATCAGATCGGCGGCGACCGCGTCGGTTTGATCGCCTTTGCAGGCGAGTCGTTTTTGCAATGCCCGCTCACGCTCGATCACACGGCGTTTCTGGAAAATCTCGAATCGCTCGATACGAATACGATTCCTCGTGGCGGCACCGACGTGGCCAGCGCCATTCAGGAAGCCGAGGCCGCTTATGTAAATGAAGGGCAGAACCACAAGATCCTTTTGCTCATCACCGACGGCGAAGATCTCGAAGGCCACGCGCTCGACACCGCACGCGATGCGGCCAAACGTGGAATCAAGATTTATACGGTCGGCGTCGGGTCGACCGGAGGCGAATTGATTCCCATTCCGGATGAAAAAGGAGGAGTCGCCTTCGCCAAGGATGAGAGGGGAAACTTTGTGAAATCCCATCTCGACGAATCAATGCTGAAACAAATTGCCGAGGTGACCGGTGGCGCTTACGAACCGCTCGGCGCGCGCGGTGAAGGTCTCATCAAGATTTACGAGAGCCATCTCAAGACGTTGCCGCAGTACGATCTCGCCTCTCGTCAGCAACGCGTTTACTACGAACGCTTCCAGTGGCCGCTCGGGCTGGCCGTGACGCTTTTCATCATCGAATTGCTCCTCATCGAACGCCGCACTCCGGTTCGCCGCGAACTCGATTCCAATGACATCCGTCCGCAACGCACGATGGTGGTCAAGCAATCCCAACGCCGTCGTCCGGGAGCTTCCGCAGCCGCTTCGGCGCTGATCGTTCTCACGGGACTCTTCCTGTTCAACGGCACTGCGCAAGCGTCTCCGGCAGCGGCGGAAAAGGCGTATCAAAAGGGCGACTATAAAAAAGCGTGGGAGACTTACGCACTTGAGGAAAGCAAGAATCCCGACAGCGGCGAGCTTCAGTACAACACTGGTGCGGCAGCCTATAAACAGGGCGATTGGGGCGGCGCGGCGCAATCGTTTCAAAAAGCCCTCGGCGCAAAAGACCAGAACGTCGTGCAGCAGTCTTCTTACAATCTCGGCAACGCGCTTTACCGCATCGGTCAGCAGACGGAAAAAAGCGACGTCCAGAAAACCATCCAGACCTGGGAACAGGCGCTCCAGGCCTACGAGGGAGCGATGCGGATCAAACCCGACGACGCCGATGCGAAGTACAATTACGATTACGTCAAAAAGAAACTCGACGAGTTGAAGAAGCAACAGCCGCCACAGGACAAAAACAAAGACAAGGACAAGGATCAGGACAAAGATCAAAATAAGGATCAGAACAAGGACCAGCAGAACCAGAACGGTGGCCAGGACAAGAATCAGCAAAATCAACAGAACCCCAATCAGAATCAAAACGGCGGTCAGGATAAAAACAACCCGAATAATCAGAATCAGCCGAATCAACAAAACCAGCAGGGCGGACAGGGCGACGACAAGAAGAATCAGCAGGGCCAAAACGGTCAGAACAATCAAAAGCCGGGTGACCAGAAACAGCCTTCCAAGCCTGATCAGAAACCCGGTTCGCAGCCAAACAGTCAGCAGCCCCAACAGGCGAAGAACGGCGAAGAGGGCGGTGCTGCGGAAGAATCCCGGCCCGGCAAGATGAGCAAGGGCGAGGCGCTCAATCTGCTTGATTCCGCCAAGGGAGATGAGAAGAAAGTACTTTTGCTACAGGGCAAACAGAACCACAAAGTCGAACAGGACGAAGTAAAGAAGGATTGGTAAGATGAAAAGCTTGAACCTTACGTTTTCGCGCTCGTACGGTGCGCCATGCTTTGCAGTCCTCGCGTTCTTACTGAGCGCGGCGGCCTTGCCGCTCACGGCAGCTTCGGATGTATCGGTGCGCGCGGGGATCCAGCCTGCACAGATCCAGATGGGACAGGCGGCGCAGTTGACGGTGGAGATTTCCGGAGCGGGCTCGGCCAAGGTGTTGTTGCCAACGGTGCAGAATCTCGATTTTGTTTATCTCGGCCAGCAGTCGTCCTGGCAGATGGTGAACGGGTTGACATCGCAAAAGGTGTTTTATATTTTTCAGGTCGTTCCTTCCGCCGAAGGGCAATACACCATTCCTTCCTTCGTGGTCGAAGCGGGTGACCAGAAGCCAACGACTTCGGCGCTTACCTTGAAAGTTGGCCAGGGACAGGCGGCTTCCAATGCGGCCACGTCATCGTCCGCCCCCGCCGTTGCGTCCACGTCAACCATGGCCACGGCGACGGCAGCCAACCCAGCGGCTCCCGCAACCGCTTCGCCCCGCGTCACCACCACGACGCTCAACGGCAGCAAGCCGACCTTGCCGCCGGGAGAATCGGCCATTCTGCAATTGATCGCGGGCAAGACCGAAGTCTACGTCGGCCAGTTGATTCCGGTGACGGTCAAGCTTTACGTCCGCGCCGACCGTCAGGCCGAGCTCGGCCATACGCCGATGAAATTGCTCAACGACGCTTTCACCTTTGCCGCGCCGACCAAGCTGGAACAAACCCGCGAAGTGCTCGACGGGGTTCCGTGCAACGTAGCTACCTGGAACGCGACGATGACTCCGGTCAAAACGGGCGAATATCAGATCAGCGTCGAACAACCCCTTCGCGTTGTCGAACGCGTCAAGAGCCGTCGTCCCGCCGGGTTCGAGGACAGTTTCTTCGATTCGGTTTTCACCCAGTACCACGCCGTCGACAAGGATTTGCAAAGCCCGGCGCAAACGTGGAAAGTCCTGCCGTTGCCGGGCGAGGGCAAGCCGGATAATTTCACCGGAGCCATCGGAGAATTCACTCTCACCGTGAAGGCGCAGCCCGACAAGGTCAAGGTGGGCGAGCCGATCAATGTGGAGATGATTGTCGACGGGAAAGGAAATTTCGACCGCGTCAACGCGCCCGCGATGACTTCGACCGACGGTTTGAAGACCTACACGCCGACCAGCAAGATCGAGTTGCGGGATGAATTCGGTATTGAGGGACGCAAGGTTTTCACCGAAGCGGTCATTCCGAACCGCGCAGTGAATTTGCCGCCAGTCGTTTTCTCGTTCTTTAATCCCGAGTTGAAGCAATACGTCACGCGCACGGTCGAATTGCCGCGCATCGCCATCACGGATGCTCCCGCAGCCGCCGTGGCCGCGGCGACTCCGGCATCGGCGCCGGCTTCCGGCCAGACCGCCGCTTCGGTTCGCACTCCGAAGCCCGAGGACGATCATTCTTCTGAATCGGTCCTGGTGCCGATCAAGGTGGAACTGACGCCGTTCGTGGCGAATTTCGATCCGGTCTTTTATAATCCGGTTTTCGTCGCGGCTCAGGGAATTCCGCTTTTGGCGCTGGTGGCCGGTTTTATGATTTCGGCCCGCCGCCGCCGTCTGGAAAGCGATCCCGATTATGCACGTGCGCATGAGACCAACCTCGCGGTGCGCGCCGAGTTGGAAAAGATGAACCTGGCGGTGACGCGCAACGATGCCGCCGCGTTCTTCACCGCTGCCCGTCGCGCCGTGCAACACCGGCTTGCGGAACGTTGGCGGATGAAGGTCGACGACATTACCTTTGACGCCGTCAGCGGTCACAGCGCCGAGTTGGCCGAGTCGTTGCGGAATCTCTTCCTGGTCGCCGACCAGATCGCTTACTCCGGCGAAGCGCACACGGAGGTGGCCCTTGTTGATTGGCAAAAAGCCATCGTGGCGCTCTTGAGCCGATTGGAGAAAAAAGCATGAATACGCTGTGGATGACGACGACACGAGTGATGATGCGAGCGGTGCTGGCTTGCGCCTTGTTCCTTGCGGCCATCGGCACGTCCTTGTCGGCTCCGTCGCCGGGGGCTCGTTTCGATTCGGCGAACCGTGCTTACGGTGCAGGAAAATACGACGAGGCGATCAAGGGCTACGAGCAACTCGTCAAGGACAACGGCTATTCTGTATCGGTGTTGTTCAATCTCGGCAACGCTTATTACCGCAACGGCCAGTTTGGCCAGGCGATTCTCAATTACGAACGCGCCTTGCGCCTATCGCCCCGCGATCCCGACATCCACGCCAATCTCAAGCTCGCGCGCACGCAGGCCAATGTGTCGCAACCGGCGCAGCGTTGGTGGCGCGCGGCGCTCAAGTGGATGACGCCGAGCCAATGGGCGTGGCTGGCCAGCGGATTGTTCACGGTGTTTTGCCTGCTCTACGTCGTGCGTTTGTTGCGTGCCGAGACGCTTCGTTTCACCGGGGTCGGTGAGGCGTGGACGGCTCCCGTGTGGCGGTTGATTTTGGTTGTGTCCGGTCTGGCCTGTGTCTGGGCCGCCGGAAGCGCGGCGTTGTCAGTGCGTAATCGTCACGATGCGGTGGTCGTAGCGAAGGAAGCGACGTTGCTGGCTTCGCCGTTCGACAAGTCGGAGTCGATTGCTTCCCTGCCGGAAGGCGAATCGCTCGCGGCAGAGAAGAAATACGGCGACTATGTCCTGGTTCACTACGGTCGCGGCAAGTCCGGTTGGGTCAATCAATCGCAGATCGGCACGGTCGAACCCGACTGGCTCAGCGCCGCTCCGTAAGGCAACGTGAGCAGCATGATGCCGCACCCGGAAATCCTATCGCCGGAACTGGATGTCCGATTGGTTTCGTAGGAGCGGTGGCTTGGTAATTGACCGGGTATTTCGACTGTTGTTAACGCTCCAGATGATCCTTCGACGTCGCTACGCTCTGCTCAGCCGTAACTTAAAGTATCGTGCACAGAGAATGG
>DBTH01000096.1:0-9715 GCA_002306945.1 Methylacidiphilaceae bacterium UBA1321
GAGGTTTTGAATAGATACGGCTAAGGGGATCACGAAAAAACGTGACGTTGCATCCAGTTACGCTCACGTCGGAATCGGACATCCTCTATCCGGGAAAACAGCGGATGTCCTCACCGACCAGGGCAACCCCTGGTCAGCGGGATGCGCTCCGGTGGCAAGGCTCTGGCACACCACTTCGGACAACCCGCGCACGGCATAATTGCGATCTTGTCCGATCCGAATTTCCTCGATCCATTCCGGTGAAATGGAATGAATCCCGCCGGAGGAACGAAACATCGTTTCCGTCATCAGGAGATAACCCCGCGTATCTTCAAGGGAAGTCATGCGGGTCTCTCGTCCACAGACAAAAGCAAGAAAGCTTTCATACGAGCGATCCATGGCCGAATCCACATCGACCGGATAATCGAATGTCCCCCACGGACTGTCGAGCAACCGTCCATCCTGTGAAAGATGCGCCCAACCGCGAGTACCGTCGATTTTCAGTTCGAACGGATGCGGCTCGCGGGTCGAATGTGTCAGCGCGGCGGAAAAGGCCACGCCGTTTTCGAAGTCGGCCGAAAGAAACGCCGTGTCATAACTTTCAATCGGCCGTGCCCGGTAAAGATCGGCACGCACCGTCCGCGGCAACGCAAACGCCGTCGCGCTCCCACTGGCCAGTTTACAGGCCGAGTGAATCAGGTGCGAAAGCGCGTTGGTGGCCGGGCCATCGAATACCGGACGGCCCTGGAATTTCATCTTTCCGGCCCAGCCTGCCCGCTGGTAGTAGGAATCGGGCCGCGGCCAGCCTCCGCCCACGCGGATCGATTCGAGTTCGCCAAAACGTCCCTCCTGCTGCCATTTCCCGAGCTGGAGCATCCATAGGGAAACGATCTGTTGGAAGCCGACAAAAAAACGGCGGTGAACGTCAGCGGCAATTAATTGCTCCAGTTGATCCAACGTCGGTACGGGCGGTTTTTCCAGATACACCGGCAGATCGCGTTTCAGACATTCGAGGGCGATCTCGCAATGATACGGAATCGGAGCGGCAATCACGATGGCATCCAGCCCGTCTTCGTCGGCCAGCATCCCGGCAAGTCCGGAATAAATCCGCACCTGCTCTTTTTCCAGACTCTGCCTCAATCCGGACTGCCGTTCCACCGTCGGATCGGCCACCGCCACCAGTCGCGCATCGCCACGCGATTGGAGTCGTCCGAGCGCCCGACGATGAACTTCGCCGTATCCACCCGCTCCGACCAGACCGATACGAATAGCCGCTTCTTTCATGTTTCTACCCCGCCTATTTCATCCCAACCTGGCGAAGCCAGAGCCAAAATGCTTTTAGACGAAATTAACGGAATTTGAAAAACCGATTTACGAAAGGCTTTTTGTAAATCATAACTTCGAAAATTCCAGCTAAAATTTCTTTAATTTCGTCAAAGGTCTTATGTCTTTGCCTGAGAATTATCGTCGAAAACATGTTCGGCGTTTGTAAGAGAAGTACTGAAATAGACGGGCAGGTTACATTGACAGACGGCGCTTGCGGCTTCCCAGCCAGAGCAACATCATGCCGCCCCCCAAAACCATGGCCCAGGTCGAAGGCTCGGGAATCACGGTGACTTGAAGCGTATTGCCCACAATATCGACTTCGTATCCCGAGGTGATCGAGTCAAAGCTACCGGTGATCCCGCCGCTAGCCGTCAGGAGGGTAAAGGTATCGCCGATATTCGGCTTATATCCATTCAACAGGGAAATGGTCAGATTACCATCGAGCATCGCCGTACCGTTGGCCACAACCACGGAGTCGTACGAGGCAAGACTGGCCAGTTCGATGTCGAGGAAACTGCCTTCCTGAAAGATCAAGTTTGTCGCATTAGCTGTCTGTCCCAAAGTGAGAAAATCCACTTGATAGCCGCCCGCGAGATCTCCCGGAGCCAGATGACCGCCGCTGTTGATCGTGATCGCACCGTTGGTACCGCTGGAACCGCCCACATTCAACTGCGAGGCCGTCGATCCGAGATAGACCACGCCCGAACCGGCCAAACCGCCGATCTGTTCCTTCTTCCCCGCAGCCACGTAATATTTACCCGCCGACTGCACGCGCACAACGCTGGCATCGGGTATGGCACTGTTGATCTGGGAGGAAAGGACGCCCTCGGCCACCACTGTGTCTCCGGTATAGGTATTGGCACCGGAAAGCTGCAACTCACCCGCGCCGTATTTGGTCAGCCCCTTGTTACCGGTATTGGTGATGTTGCTTGAGATACCGAAAACCGAAGCGGCGCTGCTGTAACCGGACACGCCGATGACCGCCTCGCGCCCGCCGAAGTTCAAGGTACCCACCGAAATGCCGTTAGTGCCGCCACTGCCTGCCGTATTGGCCGAGGCATAAAGTGCGCCGCTGCTGATGGTCAACGTTGCTGTAGCCCCGCTGACGATCCTGGCCACCGGAGACGATCCTGTGTTCGTGAAAACCAGCGAATTGATCGTCCTGTCCGACGAGAGCGCCTCGCTCGCGCTCAGGTAGATGTTATCGTTGACGCTGGTCGAAGCGGCCAGCGACTGGATGTATTCGGAAACCGTCAGGGTGCGGAAACCGTTGGTCGCATCGTAGGTGACAAAACCGTAGGCCGAACGGTCGAACTTGCTCGTCGTCGCACCAACCGCCCACGGCAAAATGCTGATGGTCGTTGTTCCCGCCGCGCCGCCGCCACCGACCAATTGAGCAATGACCGAAGCCGAGTCGGTCACCTTGATCGAACTGCTGGCTCCGCCCGCGCCCAAAGTGGCATCCGCCGTCAAACGCAACACCGCGTTGTTTTGCCGCACGAGGGATGCCATTTCGATGCCCGCGGTGTTGGCCGCTCCGTTGCGAGTGACGGTCAATTGATTCGAACCACTCTCCAGCGTCAACGTGCCCACCGTCTGGATGTTCGAGCCGCCCGAATAATTGTTCATGGAAAAGTTACCGTTATTGAGCGTGATCTTGGCCGAAGTGCTGATGCGGCTCGCATTCGCGCCTGCCGTGGAATTATCGATAGCCAGCTTGGCGAGTTCCTCACCGCTATAGGAAAAAGCCCCGCCGTTGTTGCGCGAAGCGATACGGAATTCCGATGTATTCAAAACGCTGCCGGTCACCAACACCGAGCCATAATTGACAATGGTCGCCCCGGTATAAGTATCGACGCCCGCCAATTGAAGAATGCCCGCTCCGTTCTTTGTGATGCCGCCGTTACTGACCTGATTGAGCAACGCCAGCGTATCGCTGCTGTAGCCGGTGCCGTAAACCGTAAAACTGCGATTGGTTCCGCCCAGATCGATGTTGAGATTCTGATTGGCCGTCGTGCTGCCAATGGTCGCTTTGACAAAGCTGGCTGCATTCATCACCACATCGCCATTGAGCGTCAACGTCTGCGCGCCGCCGTTGGCCCGCAAAGTCCACGTATAATTTCCCGTGTAGTTAATCTGCAGTCCATTGAGCGAAAGCGCCGTTGCCGTCGTCAAAGTCTGGTTTCCCGTGAGCGTCAGACCACTGGAAAAATTGCCATTGGCCGTCCCATTGACCCAATTATTCGCATCGTTGAAATTGTACGTTCCAGAGGCGGTCTGATTCCACCCATCCGTGACCGCCGCCCCGAGTGGATGCAGACCCATGATGAGACTCGTGACAAATAGAGCCCGCGACGTGCGCAGCAGGAACCGTGGAAGAATTAATTGGGGTTTCATAGCTGAATTGGTGGTTGATTGAGAGAAAAGTAACTTATCTCTTTATTGATTACAAGCAATTTATATTTATCGCAAAGTTTACACCATTTGAATTCGATAAATCTTCCAGCCAGTTATACTCATATTATATTTATTATAAATAAATTACAAAAACATAGCCACTCTAAAATTAGTGCAAACTCGAATTGATTTTGACTCTTTTTAATCTCTCCATTTTTTGAGTATAAGCAAGTTTACTACGGCATTACAAATGCAACTTCCCGTTAAATAGGTGTGCAGATGGCAGAAGCGGAGCAGAGACCAGCCCATTTTTCCCGACAAGAACAGGGCCGTAGCTAACCCGGTTATTTATCAGGGAATGGAGAAATGGCACAGAGATTCGAGTGAAAATCAAGGTGCGAAGAGGGCACCTATTGCAACGCGATCTATCACCGGAACGCTATCGCCATGACATCGAGTACTCTGTAACAATATAAATGTCGCTAAATCCATGAGCTCTTTTGGGCAGGAACAAGACGCGAGCGGGGAGCGTATATGAAATATATCCGTAACGAGTCGAGCAACGCAGTGCCTGCCCCAATGAGCCATGGCCCTTCGGGTTGCGGCCAAAATCAGCCCATACTTTGTCGCGGGCTTGGTCGAGGATCGCTGCGGATACACTCCCGCACCCGCTTCGTGTCTGACCTGATTTTGGTCTCGCAAATTTACGACATTTATATTGTTACAGAGTACTAGGAAAACAACAAATCGTAGTTGCCCCGGTCGTTGTCGTTGTTTTTCCTGGAGGAAGGAACGCCAAGGGCTTCAAGCCGTTTCAGGTTTTCAATGGCCGGTGAATAGGCGGCGTCAAAAACGAGAGCAGCCGAATACCGGGATCGGGCCAGAATCAAATCGCCTTCCATTTCCGCAAGCAGTCCCAGGAGGTTGTGAAATTCCGGTTTTGTGCAATCGAACATTTCGTAGAGTTTTCGCTTCGCCTCCGAAAAACGCCGCTCGTTGATCAGCTTCTTCGCCAGCTGTATCTTTTGATCGACACTGAGATCCGATTCGTTCCCATCGGGAATTCGATGCCTGGCCAATACCTCGGCCACAGCCTTGCGCAGTTGATCGGGTTTGACCGGCTTTTCCAGGACGTCAATCGCCCCCAGCTTCATCGCCTGAACCGCGTTGTGAACGGTTCCGTAGGCTGTGATCAGAATGGCCGGAGTATTGTCGTTACGGGCGCGTAATTGAGACAGGAATTCCAGGCCGTTCATGCCGGGCATACAAAAGTCGAGCAGGATCAAATTCGTCTTTCGCTTTGCCAAAATCCCAAGGGCCTCCCGCCCGCCGGAAGCTTCCAGGATTTCCAGCTCGCCAGTTTCCAGGGCGATTCGAAAGCTCAGCCGGATGGCCTCTTCATCGTCGACAATCAGGAGAGAGTTCATAAGTCTCTCTTTCTTTAGCTATCCACATGCCGTTTACAGACCCTATCCGAAGTACGCCGCGAACAATGGCTTGTAATAGGTCGGGGAAAATTCACGCGCCAAAGTCCGGTCAAATTAACCGATGTCGTTGACCACGCGGGGGATTTTACCCGTTCCAAAAAGGTGAATTGCATGGAAGAACACAAACACCTATTTTCGTTTCCGATGAACATTCTCATCATCGATGACGATGTCGATATCCGCCAGACTCTGAGCATGGCGCTACACGCCTCCGGTCATAAAACAGAGGTCGCCGCCAATGCCGACGGTGCCCTGAAGAAAGTGCAGGAGCAACCGTTCGATGCCGCCTTTCTCGATATTCGCCTGGGAATGCGCAGCGGTCTCGATTTGCTTCCCGAGTTGTTGAAAGCCGAGCCAAAGCTGGCTGTCATTATGATGACAGCCTATTCCTCCATCGAAACCGCCGTCACGGCCATCCAGCGCGGCGCATTCAATTATCTATCGAAGCCATTCAAGCCCGCCCAAATCACCCAGGTGCTCGACGCCATTGCGCGCACTCGCAAGTTGGAGAACCGCATCTCGGAACTTGAAAATCAGATCGAAGCCCAACCTTATGATTTTTCCAGTCAAAACAAGGTCATGCTCGACATTTTCGCACTGGCCCAAAAAAGCGCCCCCAGCAACGCCAGCATCCTGATCCTCGGGGAAAGTGGCACCGGGAAAAGTGTCGTTGCCAAATATATCCACCAACAGAGCACGCGAAAGGCCGAGCCCTTTGTCACCGTGAGCTGCCCCAGCCTCTCGCGGGAATTGTTCGAGAGCGAACTCTTCGGCCACGTCAAAGGCTCCTTCACCGGCGCCGTGGCCAACACCTGGGGCAAGGTGGCCGCTGCCGAACACGGGACTCTTTTCCTCGACGAGATCGGAGAATTGCCACTTGAGATTCAGCCGAAATTACTCCGCCTGCTCCAGGAGCGGGAATACGAACGCGTCGGGGAATCCAAGGTTCAGCATGCCGATGTGCGCGTCGTCGCGGCGACAAACCGCAACTTGAAGGAAGCCGTGGCCAAGGGAACTTTCCGCGAGGATTTGCTCTATCGCCTCGATGTCATCTCCCTTTCCATCCCTCCCCTTCGGGAACGACCCGAGGACATTCTCCCTCTGGCGCAGCAACACCTGACATTTCTGGCCGCGCAAATGGGCAAGACCGTCACCACATTCAGCCCGGAGGCCGCCCAGGCCATGGTGCGTTATCCGTGGCCAGGCAATATCCGCGAACTACGCAATGTCGTCGAACGCGCGCTGATTCTCTCCTCCGGCCCGTCCATCGAACCGGCAGATCTGCCCGGTTCGCTCAGCGAGGTCACATCGACCGCCCCTGCTCTCGGCGGGGAATTTTCCATTGAACAAATCGAGGCCGAACATATTCGCAAAGTTCTCCAGCGCAGCAAAAGCGTGCAGCAAGCCGCCACGACTTTGAAGATCGATCCCACCACTCTGTTGCGCAAACGCAAGACACTGGATTTGCACTAATTCCCGTGATCGCGTCACGGCGGCCTTTTGCAGTTATTATACCCGCTCCGGCAATACGAAACGGGCAACATCCCCGAAAATCTCCCTGGGAAACCGCCTTATCCAGCACTCAAAATCGGGATAATCCCCTTAATCAAAGACTGTTGTAGAAACACACGAAAGGATTGGCATGACCGTAGCTAAAGCTTCCACCGGACAACCTATGAACCTCAACCGTAAAGTACTCATCGGGCTGATGCCCCTGCTGCTGATCATCGTGGCAGTGGGTATTTACGGAGCCTTTCTGTTCACCAAGCTGGGCAGCGCCATCGACGTCATCCTGCGCGAAAACTACATCAGCGTGATCGCCTCGCAGAATATGAAGGAATCCGCCGAACGCATGGATTCGGGATTGCTCTTCATGCTCGGCGGTGAAGAAGCCAAAGGCCTCGATCTCTTCAAGCAAAACCTCCCCGTCTTCAAAAAAAACTGCGATCTGGAATTTCAAAACATCACATTACCCGGTGAACGCAAACTGGCCGACACGATCTTGTCCCTGCACTTGGAATATGTCGGACTGGCCAACCGTTTCTTCGCCCTCAAGCCCGGCGATCCGGCACGGCGCACTCTCTATTTCAACGAGCTCCTCCCGAAATTCACCGCGGTCAAGGAAACCGGCAACAAGATCCAGATCATCAATCAACAAAACATGGTGGACGCCAACAATGCCGCCCGTGAACAAAGCCGCCATTCCTCCCAGTTGATGATCGTAGCCATCGTCGGCAGCTTCCTCGTCGCCGTCTCCATATCCTATGTCCTGGCCCGATCGTTGACCAAACCGATCCAGGCGCTCACTGAATCCGCGCAACAACTCGGAGAAGGCAATCTCGATCAGGTCGTGACGGTCGACACGCAGGACGAAGTCGGAAAGCTCGCTGACGCTTTTAACAAGATGGCGGCAAAGTTGCGCGCCTATCGTCAAAGCACGACGGAAAAAATCCTCCAGGCCCAACAAACCACCGAAGCCGCCTTGCGCGCCTTTCCAGACCCGATCCTGGTCTATTCTCCCGACCGTTCGATCCGCCTGAAAAACGCAGCCGCCGAGCGCCTGCTTCAATCCCTCGGCGGAGAACTGTCCACTATCGAACCACTATCCGCGTACATCGACACTGTATTGCGCGGCGGAGCGGATTTCCTGCCCACCAGTTTCGATAAATCAATTCCCTTGAGTTTGCCGGGCGGTGAAAAACATTTTTTACCCCGCATTCTCACCATGCGGGATGAAACGGAAAAAATCCTGGGCGTTGTCGTCGTGCTCCAGGATGTCACCCGGTTTCGCGTGGCCGACGACATCAAGACCAATCTCATTGCCACCGTCAGTCACGAGTTAAAAACACCGCTGACCAGCATGCAAATGGCCGTCTATCTGTTGCTCGAGGAAAAAGTCGGCCCGCTCACTCCCAAGCAGCTCGATCTCCTCATCGCTGCGCGCAACAACTCCGACCGGCTCCTCCAGTTGATCGAAGACATGCTCGACCTGGCCCGCTTCGAGGGTGGCGCTGCGCTGACGGACAAGAAAACGGTCTCCCCGGCACAACTCGTCGAGGAATCACTTTCAAAGGAACGCGAGTTGCTCAACGAACGGGGCTTCACGCTCGAAGTCAAAATCGAACCCGACCTGCCCTCCATTTCAGTCAGTCCCAGCCGCGTCGGCCAGGTTTTTGCCAATCTGATTTCCAACGCCATGAAGTATTCGCCTATGCGCGGAAAGATCACCCTGTCGGCAGCGCTGTCCCCAAACCAGCGCGGATTCGTCCAGTTTTCCGTCAAGGACGAAGGCATCGGCATCCAGGAGAAAGACCAGCACCGGATCTTCGAGAAATTTTACCGCGTCTCCGACAACGATCAAAGCGGCGCCGGACTCGGCCTGGCCATTGCCCGCGAAATCGTAATCGCCCACGGCGGTGTCATTGGCGTCACCAGCCAAATTGGAGAAGGCAGCGAATTTTATTTCACCCTGCCCCAGGCCTCAACGCTTTCCTGACAGACCGCTCAAAATACCAACCAAAAAAATGATATGACCGACTTAATCTATATCGCCGTAACAATCGCCTTCTTTATCGGCTGCATCGGCTATGCAGCGTGGTGCGGGCGTATCTAGGAAATCACTATGATCATCACAATCGTCGGATTCATATCCGCAGCCCTGCTTGTCTATCTGTTCGCAACCATGATCTGGCCTGAAAAATTCTAATCTATCCCTCCCTATGAATACCTCTGGATGGCTTCAACTCATTCTCTATGTGGCAGCGCTCCTGGCAGTCACAAAACCGCTCGGTCTGTACCTTCTTCGGGTGCTGAACGCGCAAGGCAAAACTTTTCTCGATCCAGTCATCAAACCGGTCGAACAACTGACCTATCGCCTTCTCGGAATCAAGGCCGATGAAGAACAGGATTGGAAAGGTTATACCGCGGGACTGTTGATTTTCAGCGCCGTGAGCATGCTCTTCACCTACGCCATTCTCCGGCTCCAGGATATTCTGCCGCTCAATCCCCAGAAACTCCCCGCCCTGCCCGATCATCTCGCATTCAACACGGCGGCAAGCTTCACGACGAACACCAATTGGCAAAGCTACGGAGGTGAAAGCACCATGTCGTACCTCTCGCAAATGGTGGCCCTGACCAGCCATAATTTCTTTTCCGCCGCTGTCGGAATCGCCATTGCGGCCGCCCTTGTCCGCGGCATTGCCCGGAACACGTCGAAAACCATTGGCAATTTCTGGATCGACCTGGTGCGTATCCACTATTACCTCCTGCTCCCGATCTGTATTGTCTACGCCGTGTTTTTGGTTTCCCAGGGAGTCGTCGAGAATTTCAAGTCTTACGACTCGGTCGCGTTGACCGAAAAGCAAACCATACAGGTTCCCAAAACCGATGACAAAGGCCAACCCGTTAACGGCGCGGATGGAAAGCCGGTCATGGTGGATCAAGTGGTCGATACCCAATCCATCGTCGAAGGCCCCATCGCCTCCCAGGTCGCCATCAAGATGCTCGGCACGAACGGCGGCGGGTTC
>DBTH01000096.1:9980-10248 GCA_002306945.1 Methylacidiphilaceae bacterium UBA1321
ACGCCAACGCTGCGCATCCGTTCGAAAACCCCACCCCGCTCTCTAATTTTTTCCAGATGCTCTCGATTTTCGCCATACCGAGTGCGTTGACTTATTACCTGGGGCGCATGGTGAAAAACCAGGGACACGGCTGGTCGGTGTGGGCCGCCATGTTCGTCCTGTTCTTCGGTGCCGCACTGATCTGCTGGCACGCGGAAGCAGCAGGCAATCCCATCCTGACGAAACTCGGCGTCGATGCCGCCGACGGCAACATGGAAGGCAAGGAAGT
>DBTH01000096.1:10313-11795 GCA_002306945.1 Methylacidiphilaceae bacterium UBA1321
GTCTTTGTCATCGGCAGCGGGCTGACGTGGTATCTCGGGCGCATGACAAAGAACCAGCGACATGGCTGGGCCGTGTGGACCGCGATGATGGTGCTGTTCCTCGCGGGGACCCTGCTTTGCTGGTGGACGGAGGCCCGCGGCAATCCGGTTCATCAACAACTTGGCGTCGCGGCCAGCGGCGGCAACTTGGAGGGCAAGGAAGTCCGCTTCGGCGTCTTGAACTCCGCGCTTTTCGCGACCATCACGACGGACGCTTCCTGTGGCGCAGTGAATTCGATGCACGATTCTTTCACACCGCTGGGCGGTTTGATTCCGCTCTTCAATATCCAGCTTGGGGAAATCGTATTCGGAGGTGTCGGTGCGGGATTGTACGGGATGTTGGTATTCGTCATCCTGGCGATTTTCATCGCGGGCCTGATGGTCGGCCGCACTCCGGAATATCTCGGCAAGAAGATCCAGGCCTTTGAAGTGAAAATGTCCGGCCTGGTCATCCTGGTTCTCACGCTGTCCATTCTCGGCTTCGCCGCATGGGGTGCCGTCAACAACTGGGGAGCCCCCGATCCGGCGACAAACGCCGCAACCAACGGCACCAACAACAACGGCCCTCACGGATTCAGCGAAATCCTCTATGCCTACAGTTCCGCCACGGGCAACAACGGCAGCGCCTTTGCCGGGATTGGTGTCAACACCTATTGGTACAACACCACGCTCGCCATCGCGATGCTGGTCGGCCGGTTTTTCATGATCGTGCCGATCATGGCGATTGCCGGCTCGCTGGCGGCGAAGAAGCTGGTTCCTCCGGGGCCGGGTTCTTTCCCCGTGTCAGGCTTTACCTTCAGCGCGTTGCTTGTCGGAACGATCCTGCTGGTCGGCGCGCTCAATTTCCTCCCCGCCCTGGCCCTGGGTCCGATTGTCGAACACTTTTTGATGAACGCCGGCCAACTGTTCTGAAAACGTAAATCCATTTGAAGCGAGACATAACTATGAGCGCAAAATCCCATTCTATATTCGATCCTGCCATTGTGCTGCCCGCCGTGACCGATTCATTTCGGAAGTTGAATCCGGTGGTCATGGTGAAAAACCCCGTGATGTTTGTCACGGAGGTAGGGGCACTAGTCACCACACTCCTGTTGTTTGCGAACAAGGAGAACTTCGGTTTCAATCTGCAGGTTTCGCTGTGGTTGTGGTTCACCGTCCTGTTCGCAAACTTTGCCGAGGCCATGGCCGAAGGTCGCGGTAAAGCGCAGGCCAATGCGTTGCGCCAGTCCCGCACTCAAACCATCGCCAACCGGCTGAATTCCAAAGGCGTCACCGAAAAGGTCGGGGCCGAACTTTTGCGCAAGGGCGATGTCATCGTCGTCACCGCCGGCGAAGCGATTCCGAGTGACGGCGAGATCATCGAAGGCGCCGCCACCGTGGACGAATCCGCCATCACGGGAGAATCCGCCCCGGTCATTCGCGAAGCGGGCGGCGACCGCAGCG
>DBTH01000108.1:0-2838 GCA_002306945.1 Methylacidiphilaceae bacterium UBA1321
ATTGATCTCTGCAAAATAGACTGACTACAGCAGGCTCCATTGAATGAGTCGCCAGTCGAGGGAGACAAGGAGACCATCTGGAGCGACGTTAAGTCCGCAAAGACCGAGGTGTCACGTAGTGACGGGGGGGTGTCAATTCTTTCCGGCCTGTCTCTCTGTTCTTCGCGGCCATTTCCGCGACAAGTTAATTTGAAAAGGATTGTCAGTCTATTTTGCAGAGATCAATAGAGTTTTTTTGAAAATAATAATTTCATAAATGCCGGTTAAAATTCCGTTAATTTCGTCAAAAATCCTAAACGGATTTTGCAACCGGAACCGCACGCACGACACCATCGTCGGCGCTGGCCTGAATTTCCTGTCCCGGCGCCACCACTAAAAACCGTTCCGCATCCCATCTTCCTCCCAGTAAATCCTGCAAAAGGCTGGAGTCGCCTTTTACCCGCCGAAACTGCCATCCCATCCATTCGGCGCATTTTTGGGTGAACGTTTCCTTTGCCGCGGAATCCTCCATATTGAGATCGACATAAGCCGCCGTGCGATAAAGCTTCAGCGCGTTGATTTCCTGTTCGATGAGATACTCAACGTCCTCTTCGTCGAATTTTCGCAGAAATTCCTCGCGCATGCGGGCGATCTTTTCCGGGCTTGGGGCCCGGCCCGTATCAATCATTCCGGGCGTATACCAATACGTTTCCGGCTGCTCCTTCAGCCACTGCGCATAACGCTCCTTGCCTCCCAGGTAAAGCGTAACGCAATCGTGCGCCCGCGGCAAAATCAGCCAAGCCTTGCCCGCACGAACCCCCGCAAGCCCGCAGCCGCAAAGCCCATACACCAGAGCCACGGCATCCGGTTGATATTTTTCCTCGCTCTCCGCGATCTTGTTTTGAACGCTGTCGCGCAGAAGTTGCGGGCGCTCATGCAGATTCATTTCCAGAATTTCCACCGAGACGATATGCGGATATTGCCTGGCGAGTAGCGTCACCTCATTTTCAAATACCGCACACGACAAGACCGACAAGCGCTTGATACCCGTAGCGTGAATAGTCGTCGAACCGGGGATGGACATGCGCAGGCATTAACAAATAATTTCAAACAACGCAACAAGAGCATTTTCAAGATCCGCATCGGCTTTGATCTTTTAAAATCTCCCCGGATGCGCAAAATGGCCCCGATGTCGAGCGACCACCCTACAGGCAAATCCTCACTCCTCCCGCTGAATATAAGCCGGCAATATGAGGAAGCCAGCCACGCCTATTTCGCCCGCTTCCGGCAGCGCCTGTTGCTCACAGACCTCGCGGGGAAAATATGGATCGGCAAACCTTATAAAACGGGCGGTTCCACCGAAAAAGAGCGGAGCCATTGGCGCGCGCTGGCCATTTCGGAGGCATTGCGTTGGGGGCAACCGTCCATGGTCGTCTGCCCGGACGACCATATGATCTGGGGGGTTCCCATCACGGAAAACAACAAGATCATTGCCGGGATGGTGGTGAAACCACGGCCTTTTTACGACGAAAACGAAAACCCCCGATCTCTTTCCGAAAAGCTTACCGAGGCTTGCGAAGCGCTTCTCTCCATTGCGGAAAAGTATAATCTGACCAACAAGTCTCTTCTCAAACTCAATCGCATTTCAGCCTTCGTCGAAAGGGAAAAAGCCGAGGCGATTCACGAGTCGAAGAAAAAAGTCTACTCGGATCTTCGCGAACTTTATCTATTGGAGGAAGCCTCCCTGCTTTCAGCCATCCAGCGCAGTGACGCCAAACAGGCCCGCGCCATCATCAACCGCATCTTGCTCCATATCTATAGCCGGGAACCCCGCAGTCTGAACCTGCTCAAAAGTTTCTCCATCGAGCTCATCGTCATGATGTCCCGCACCGCCGTCGATACCGGAGTCGACGCCACCCGCATCATGGGATTAAATTCCAGCTTTTTCTCCAACCTGACTCGCATCGACGACGAAGAGGAACTGAGCCACTGGATCAAAAGCACATTGGAACGGCTCATTGAAGAAATTCAGAATCAGCAGAGCAAGCGACATCAGGAGCGATTTTCGAAAGCCATCTTCTACATCCAAAATCACCTGGCGGAAAATTTCGGAAGGGACGATGTGGCTCGGTATTGCGGCCTTTCCCCCGGACATTTTTCGCATCTGGTCCACGACGAAACCGGAAAGACCTTCAGCGAATGGGTTTCCTTTTACAGAGTCCGGCATGCCTGCCAGCTCTTGGCCCGAAACCAGCAAAGTCTGGCCGAAATCTCTCTGGAATGCGGCTTTTCGGATCAGAGCTATTTTACCAAAATCTTCTACCGGTTAACGGGTCAAAAACCCTTCCAGTACCGCAACTCCCTGAACCAGCCTTCGCCCGGAAAATAAACCGCCGCGATACCGCAATCGCACAAAATTACCAAATTATTTTGTGCAGATTACCAGATTTCCAACTCGTCCTGTCGTATTCTCCCTCTCATACGAGACAACTCGGAACTCTAGGAGAATCAGACCAAACAACGATAGGGAGAGAAATTTACCATGTCCAAACTGGAATCACTCAAGCAGGCCGTCATCGGCGGAAAACGCAAGGATGTCGAACAAATCGTCAAAGACCTTCTGGCTGAATCGACCGATCCGAAGAAGATCGTCGAAGAGGGACTCGTCCCCGCCATGTCCGTCGTCGGCGAACGCTACAAGAACAACGAAATTTTCGTGCCCGAGATGCTGGTTTCCGCACGCGCCATGAAGACCGCTCTCAACATCCTGGAACCGCTCCTGGTCAAGGCGGGCATCAAGCCCAAATACAAGGCCATCATCGGCACGGTCGAGGGCGACCTGCACGACATCGGCAAGAA
>DBTH01000108.1:3075-35634 GCA_002306945.1 Methylacidiphilaceae bacterium UBA1321
GGCGACCTGCACGACATCGGCAAGAATCTGGTCGCGATGATGCTTCGCGGCGCGGATATGGATGTGATCGATCTGGGCGTCAATGTTCCTGCGGATAAGTTCGTCGAATCCGTCAAGCAGCACTCGCCCCAGGTGGTTGCCTTGTCGGCGTTACTGACCACCACCATGCCTTCGATGAAAAACACCACTCATGTTCTCCGCAAGGAATTCGGCGGCAACATCAAGGTGATGATCGGCGGAGCCCCGATCACACAACAGTTCTCCGATGAGATCGGTGCGGACGGTTATTCCTCCGATGCCGCCTCGGCCGTCGATCTCGCCCTACGCCTCCTCAAGGCAGCCTGAGTTCAAATCCGATAGCCATCCGGGCATCATGGACCGCAACTACTATTTGAACCTCGCCGCGTCGGGCTTACGCATGCCGATTGGGACGCATCTGATTTTACACGGGCACACCGATGTGGATCAGATCGTCCTTGACGGTGAAAAACTCGGCCGCGTTCTGGAGGAAGCCGCCAACCGGTTTCATACGCCATTGGCCATCCCCCTGATGGATTTGAGTCTCGAAAAAAGCGCCGTCCTCACGGCGAGAAATATCCCGGCCAGCCAGATCGATTCCTATCACTTCACCCAGACATCAGGCGACTCAGGCAATCTCTGTCTCACACCGCGCATGACGGCTGTATGCGATGCGCTCCGTTATATTTCGAGTCGGACGAAATTACTGCCCGTCGGCATGGCGATTGGACCGTTTTCGCTGATGACCAAACTGATTGCCGATCCGATCACGCCGGTCTTTATCGCGGGAACCGGAGCGACAGCCGAAGAAGAACCCGAGGTCGCTCTTGCTGAGAGCATTCTGAGGATTTCGCTCGACGCTGTTTTATTTTATTTAAAGGCCCAGATCGAAGCAGGAGCCAAGGCCATCTTCATTTGCGAACCAGCGGCCAACAAAGTCTATTTCTCCCCCCTTCAGCTTGAGGAAAGCTACGAGGTGTTCGATCGCTTCGTGATGGAGCCCAATCAAAAAATCAAAGCCCTCCTCAACGAGCACCAAGTCGATTTGATTTTTCACGATTGCGGCGAACTCACCGACGGAATGCTCCAGCGCTTCTCGCGGCTTGATCCTGCCATGCTCAGCCTCGGCAGTTCGCGAAAATTATGGGAAGACGCCCGTCTCGTCGCCCAGACAACCGTCCTGTACGGCAACCTGCCGAGCAAACATTTCTATTCCGACGCACAGTTAAATGTTCTGAAAGTCAAAAGCCTCGCGGAAGAGTTGCTCGATAAAATGGCGGCGACAGGACATCCGTTCATCCTCGGTAGCGAATGCGACATACTCAGCGTTCCAAACTGCGAAACGACGATACGCAGCAAGGTTGATGCCTTCATGAATTGCCGTTGCAGCCATTCCTCCGCAACACCATGTGCTCATTCTGCAACAAACTAGCGGGCGGTCTCATTACCCGGGCAGTCGCAGAACTGCCGGACGACGAAAACGAATTCATCGCCGATATGATGAGCCGGGTCGACGAGAACAAGTACAACCCGGACGAGTACGAGCTGAAAAGCCTGGTCACCGCGTAAGCCGCCGGAATGTTTGATCGAACTGCCGATTGAAGTGGCGGCAACGGAGATGACCTCCACGACCGCTACGGTCAGCCCGCAACGTGAAACTTTTTTCAGCGCAGATTGAACTGGTAACTCTGCTTTCGATACTTCGCCGGAGTCATGCCAAATTCGCGCTTGAAAACGCGTTCGAAGTGATAACGGTCATAAAAACCGCTTTCCTCGGCAATCACATCAATGGTCTTGCTCTCGAAATGAAGGGCAACGCAGGCTTTTTCGAGCCGTTTGCGTCTGGAATAAATTTGCGGTGTCTGTCCCGTTTCCCTGCGGAATGTCTTGCAGAACGCCGTCCGGCTCATACCGGTCTGACGCGATAATTCCGTATTGTCCAGGTTACTGCCTTCCTCCAGGAATTTCACCGCCTGCGCAATGCGCGGATCGATCCGTTTCTCGGAAGGGATGTCTTTTTCAGGTAGAGCTAAAAGGATTTCACAAACGTACTTTTCCACCCGAAGCAGGGTGCGGGCCTTGCAGACTCCCCGTTTCAAATCGCTGGCAATCGAAACGGCCTGCGACAGTAGCCCGCCTGTCGAAAGGACATGGATGCCGGGAGAGACTTCGGAGTAGGGATGACCTACCGAAAAATGGACATAAAAATGCCAGACGCCGTTCTGTGTGCGGGTGGAATAGGCCGTGCGTGGAGAGAGGACAACGATCCTTTTGGAGGTTAACTCGATTTCAACTCCGCCTACCGTCACAAAAGCTCCCGGCGCATTATTCCAATAGACGCGCCAATAAGGCCCCGAAACCCGTGTCTGCCTCCAGTTCCAGGTATCGGGGAAACCTAATCTCAGATACTTGCATACATGAATATCCATATTTAACAGATTATTTTATCTCGCCTACGGCACGTTTTTACATTTTTTATCAACTCCTGTCCATTTCCAGTTTTAGCGCTGTTTTCTATTCTCGATTTGTTGCCTATTCCTATGAAAGCCACCTGGATTTGTCCCGAAGGAACGTCTCGAAATAAAAACCTCTATTTCCAGGCTCGAAGCACTTTCGATCTGGAAACACCCCTGCTTGAAGCGAAACTCACCCTTGCGGCCGAATCCCTTTACATGGTTTGGATAAACGGGATATTCATCGGATCAGGACCGGCAAGAGGCTCGCGTTCCCTCAATTTTTACGATCAGTGGAACGTCGTTCCATGGCTGCATCCGGGCAGCAACACGATAGCAGTGCTGGTCCAATGCATGAACATTCCCACTTTCGTCGCATCGCCGCACCGCGCCGGATTGTGCGCCGAAATCGATCAGATCACCTGGACCGGCGACGACCGTTGGGTCGTCAGAGAAGCCAATGAGGAATGGCGCGCCGATGTTTCTCTTTTCTGTCTTCAAACCGGTTTCATGGAATGGCGTGATATGCGCCAGGAACCTGTCGGATGGACAACCGGCAACGACACAGCCATCGGTTGGGCCAAGCCCGAGATCATCGGTTCGGCGGACAGCGGGATGCAAAAGAAACTGCTACCCAGGCCGGTTCCACCGCTCACGCGCACAATATATCTCCCCTCCTCGATTGCGCTTGTCGCCAACAGTCCGGCCACCTCTGACACCGCACCATCGGATGTCGCCAGCCTGATGACTTCGGAAAAGCTCCATCCCTGCGATCCTCAACTTCACAAACAAGTGGAATGTCTGACACTCGGCGGAGAACACGAGGTCGTCATCCAACCACCGGCAGACGGAGGCAATGTCATTATCATTTTCGGATTTGACCGCGAAATAATCGGTTTTTTTCAAATCGAAATCTCGGGACCGGCGGGAGCCGTTGTCGACGTGGGATACGACGAAGAACTCGAAGGCGGACGTCTTGTCGTACTACGAGAGCACTACCGAATGGTGGATCGTTACGTCCTGCCCGAAGGCCGTTCCACCGTCGGAACCGGACTCCACGAACGCGGTTTCCGGTTTGTCGAAATCGCCCTCCGGAATTTCACGGCTCCAGTCATTCTCAGAAAAGTCACCGCCACGGACAGGCGCTATCCCGTATCCCGACGCGGACAATTCCGTTGCTCGGATCCCCTGCTCACCGAAGTCTGGAATATCTGCACCGAGACGCTCTCCACTTGCACCACCGATGTTTTCACCGATTGTCCGTGGCGCGAACGCTCGTTTTGGGTCAATGACCTGCTCGTCGAAAACGCTTCCTGGCTTCAAGCTTTCGGCGATTCCCGGGTCAATGCGCACGCTCTGACCCTCGCCCTTTCAAACCGGCGCGAGGACGGCTGGCTACCGGGCGTTTGTCCGGATTCGGGCAAAACGGACATCGTCCTGGTCCCGACAAATCTTTTTCCGCCTCTCATCCTCAAAGATTATCTTCTGCATACTGGCGACGCCGCACTCGTTGCCAAATGGCTTCCATCAGCTTTGGGGTTGATCGACCTGGTCGAATCGCACTGCGATGCGCAACATTTGGTGGTTCCTCCCGAGTCGTGCTGGAATTTCTTCGACTGGTCCTACGAACTCGACAAGGTCAACCTGAAAAACAAGCGAACCTCGCTCCTCGAATGGCTCCGATGCCTTGCCCTCTCCGACGCCGCCTGGCTTTCCGAATATCTGGGCGACTCCGGTCAGGCGAAACGCCTCAGAGAGAGAATCCCGCCAATTGCGGAAAACACCCTGCGCCATTTCTGGGCAGATCGCTCGGCGACGTGCACTGACAGCATCGATTTCGACGCCTCCGTCCATCCGCACTCAAGCCAGTTGACGCACGCGCTCGCCCTGCTCAGCGGCACGCTCCCGGAAAATCGAAAAGCCGCCGCCGTAGACGCGCTCAACGACTCCTCGCTGCGAATTCCCGAGCTTTACCTGCACTTCTTTGTCTTCCGGGCCATGATCGCCTCGGGGATGGCACAACAGGCCATCGACCGGATCCGCCAATACTGGGGGCCGATGGTTGAAGCCGGAACCCCGACACTCTGGGAAGCGGCCGTCCGCGAGAAAGGCAAGAAAGCCATGTATAACGCGGGCAGTTTGTGCCACGGCTTCGGAACGGCACCGATCGGTGTTTTGCAAACCGCTTTACTGGGAGTCGATCCCATCGAACCCGGATTCCGCGTTTTCTCTTTTTCACCCCAAAGCTGCGGACTTCGTTTTGCCGCCGGAACCATTCCCACGCCCAACGGACTCATACGGGTGGAGTGGTCTCTCTCCAACGGGGCCATTCAATCCCATATTGACATTCCAGAGGGATTGACCGCCCGCCTGCCCAACGGAAAAAACTGCCGAGCGGGACACCATGAAATTTCGTTTCCCATTCCCGATCTCCAATCAAAACCCTAATCCGCCCATGAACCCATCCCACTCCAACCGCTACTCCGTCATCCTCGGTAATCTCGGCAACACCTGCGACCGATTCCTGCCGACCGGTTACAAACAGGTCCCGCCCAAAAGCGAATTGATCCGGCAGGCCGCGTCCATACCGGGAGTTACCGGCATCGAATTAGTCGGCTCCTGGGACATCACCGAAAACAACGCTGAGGAAATCAACGCCGAACTGGGCAGGAACGGACTCACCTGCGTCTCGATCATTCCCGATCTGTTCTCCCAAATGCGCTGGGGCAACGGAAGCTTCAGCGCCAAAGATCCCGAAATCCGCAAACAAGCCATCGATGAAACCCGTAGCGTCAGCCGCATCGCCCGGAAAATCAAATGTCCGCTGATCAATCTCTGGCTCGGACAAGACGGGTACGACTACCCCCTGACTGCCGATTATTCCTTCCAGCGCAACGTCCTCATGGAAGGCATCCGCACCGTCGCCTCCGAATTCCCCGACATCAAATACGCGCTCGAATACAAACCCAGGGAACCCCGCAATTTCTCATTCCAGGCCCGGGCAGCCGACACGCTTCTCATGGCAATGGAAACCGGTCTCGACAATGTCGGCGTATGCATCGATGTCGGGCACGGTCTGATGGCGGGAGAAAACGTCTCAGATTCCGCCGTCATGCTGCAGCATTACGGGAAAAAGCTGTTTCACATGCACTTCAACGACAACTACCGCTCCTGGGACGACGACATGATCGTCGGATCGCTCCACGTCGTGGAATATTTCGAATTGCTCTTTTGGTTGAAAGAATCCGGCTACGAGGGCTGGTATTCGATGGATCAATATCCTTATCGCGAGGACGGCGCTTCCGCCGTGGGGGAAAGCGTCGCGTTTCTGCGCTCTGTGGAAAAAAAGCTGACCACGGAACGGATCAACCAGATTCGCACCCTGGTCACCAAGGGCGATGCCACCGCCTCGACCCGTTGGATGCGCGAGCTATTATTTAGGATCCAGGCATGAAACGTTTTTTTCAAAGGATTCATGAAAAGGCGAAAGACGTTTCCCGTGCTCCCGTGCTGATTGTTGCGTTGGGTGATAGCGTGACTCAAGGAGTGATGGAGCAGAATATTCTGGATGCCGAAGGAGTTTACCACCGGTTACTACAACGGCAATTGGAGACGTTTTTCCCCACAACAACCTTCAGTACGATTAATGCAGGCGTATCTGGCGACACCGCTCCCAAAGCCCTGAAGCGCCTGGAGCGGGATGTCTTGCGTCACGATCCTGATCTGGTTCTGATTTCGGTTGGCGGAAATGACGCAGGCGGGGGCGTGGAGGGACTGCCTGCATTTACAGAAACTTTGCTCCAGATAATTTCCCGGATTCAACAAAAGACATCCGCCGATATCCTATTACTGACTCCCACTTTTGCGGCCCGGCGTAAAAACGTTCGAATACATCCAGATCATGAAAGTATCGCTGAAGGAATTATAGATAGGCAGGTAAAAGGCATTGTGGGGCAATATGCAAAAGCCATTCGGGAAGTGGCGGCCGCTTCAAAGGTGGACATAGCCGATATCTACAACGAGTGGTCACGCCTTGCCGAAGACGGGCTCGATACCGATACATGGCTCATCAATGGACTCAACCACCCCGACCGGCGTGGACACAAGCTAGCCGCCAGCCTTCTGTTCCAGAAACTCCTCGCAGCAATGACCGATTCAGAAACTCCAGCCGTTGCCGTTCGCTCATCCTCATGAGCTTATTTGGCAGGAGTATTGGGAGTCACGGATAATTCCGCATGAGTCAGGCAATCGGCTCCCGCCTGGTGAAACGGATGGACATCCTTGATGAGGCGAACTTTTTCCAGAATGAAACGCCGTGTGTAGGGCAGTTCCATTCCGAGGCGGTTATGGAAATGATTGTAGGCCATCTCCCATGTGGACATGGCCGGCGCCCCTTTTCCGAGGTCAAGTTTGCCGCCGAAGAGCCACTCGGGAATCGGTTCGCCGAGGAGGTATTTGGCATGAAATTCCATCGCAGCGGTGATCCGTTCCCGATCCTCGCCATAGAGATCGAGTCCCTGATGATACGCGATCTCCGCGGCTGAAATCAACGCCCCCAGCCCCATTTGCAGGTGGGGAAAATCGCGACCCGTTTCCTGGCAAAGTCCGTCCACAAAACGACTCGGCTTGTGCCAGTATTGAATCAGTTGTTCCTCCTTGAATTTGGCGGCGGCGGGAGCCACGGGAAGAGCGCCATCGCTGCTGATATATAAGTAAGCCGGAACGCGTTTGCGCCACAGGTTGACGCCCTGCTCGTAGACAGACCGGTCATCAGCAAAAACTCCAATGGCCATCAGCGCGTCGCACATCGACAGTTCCCAATTGCCGTTAAAAGTCGGCTTCCCGTCAAAGATCAGCGGAACGAACGCGCGCTTGAGCATGGCGGCGAATTTATCGCTCTTGTCCTTGCCCCAGGCCGGATAGGTCGAACGCAGAATTTCGGCGGAGAGCGGAAAATCGCAACCCGCCCACGCAGCCTGCACCAGGGCATTGTCACCGGTATGGGTCTGCAACTGATCGGCCCAGGCGTCGAGAATCTCCGCCGATTTGCGGGCATGCTCCTCCCTGCCGGTCACTACCCAGATCAATGCGTGAACGTAGGCGCTGGTGGCGTCCCTGAGTTCATCCCAGCCGCCGTTGTCGGGCTTGCCGAAATAGCCCACATTGACAATGTCGCGGGGTTTGGGAGTCCAGTTGAGATTGGCGAAGGGCGATTTTTCCAGACGCGCAAAAGCGGAAGCCCAGGGTTCTTCACCGGCGGCGACCTTTGCCTTGATAAAGTCAAATTCCTCGCGGTTGTTGAGCAGTCCGGGATGTTGAAAAGGAGTCGAAGCCGATGCCGATGCCGTCGTTTCAGCCGGGGCCGGAACCGGAGTGGAGCTGGCCGGAGGAGTTTGCGCCGTCGCCATTGCGATACCACACAGGAAAAACGTGCACCAGGCAACGGGACGAAGCCGGAACTGAAATTGATTTCTTTTTTTATTCATAAGGTCCGTCCGGAGTGGAAGCGTCCACGGGAACGAGCCGGAAATTATCCGCCCACAGATCGCCGGGCGCTCCGATCAAACCAACCCAGCCACCCACCGCGCTGAATTGGTCAGGCATGGTGAAGACAAAAGAGTATTCCTTCCATTCCGTCTGTTGCGGAGGCGAAGTGGTCGACTGCTTGGAGGTGAGCGTGTAATTGCCGAGGGCGGTCGTGCGTACGACCAAAGCGTTTTCCTTATCGGCCTTCCAAACATTGAGACAAGCCGCCATTCCTGCCTGCGCGCCTGGCGGATCGGTCAGCGTATATTTGACGTTCATCGTGAACTTGTACTTGCCCTTCGGTTCAAACTTTTTTCCCGCGCCGGGGACAGTCCATAACCACATCGCACGTCCTTTACCTTCACGATAGGCGATGTGAATGACGTTAGGGTGGGCGTCTCCGGCGTTGACCACGTCGAATTCGGCCACAGTCTTCAGGCTGGCCGCGTCGTTGAGGCTGCTGATGAGTTGGCCCTGACTGATTTCGGTGATGCGGGTATCCCAGTATTTCGGCTTGCCGGTTTTCTGCTCGTGAAAGTCGCTATTCAGGATCAGGTTTTCCTGCGCGCACAGAACCGTTGCCGTCAGGACAGCAAGCCCGGCGATGAGTGGCCATGTTTTCATAGGAACCTTTTATCAACAGCGAGATTCACCACACCTGGCATCCGGTCGGAATCAATTGCCGTTCTTTTTCTTTAGTTCGTAGTATTCGGTCGGTGTGGTAAAGACGACGCCCTGGGCTTGCAGGTATTCGACCAACTTGACGAATTCGTCCCAACGTTCCGGCGCCGCCCAATTGTTCGGATGCCCTTGAAGAACGAAACATTCGCGCTTGCCCGCCAGCTTTTCATAATCCTGCTGGATGCGGGTCGAGTTCGGAAGGAAAAGGGGGTTTTCGATATTCATCTGGCAACGATCCAGAATCATAATATTGGGGATTTTGTCGGCCATCTTTTTGTCGCCAAAAAGCAGAACCTTGACGTCTGGATCCTCGGAAAGCACCCGCAGCGTGTTGTCGTCGACGGCATTGAATGGCGATCCAAACGCGTGCATGGTGATGCCGAGCTTGTCTTTGGCCAACTGTTGCGCCTTGGAGAAATGTTCTTTCTGCTGTTCGTAAGGCGTTCCCTTGAACTCCTGAACGTCGACATTGTTTTCCTTCCACATCTTATGGTCGTAGCCGTGGTTCCAGAATTCGACCATGCCCGTCTTCTGAAGATCCTTGATCCAGTCGAAGAACTTGACGTTATCGGCTTCGAGGCAATCGCAGATGATGCCGATATTGATTTTGATGTTCTTTTCTTTCGCGAAATCGACCACGCGCTGCCATTGAGGAGTGACCTTTTTCAAGTCATCGAGCTTGAGGATAATGTAGGTCGGGTTGTCCGTCTTGATGATGGGGAAGGACGGCGCGGCAGCGGGAGCCGGGGAAGAGGCGGCGGGTGTTGGAGCGGCGGTCGCTTCCGTGGAAGCAGCAGCAACAACCGGAGCTGGCGCAGAGGAAGCCGATTCCTGGGACCAACCCAGCCCGGAACTACAGAGAAGAAACAGACCGACGGCGAGAGATGATTTGGATGTCATATGAGAGGGAAAATCAGGGTATGAAGACAAGATAAATCATCATTGCTAAAATGATAGTTTTAAGGGATTCAAACTGTTGAAGAAAATCGACTTTTATTCGCAAACTGGAACTCCTTGTTGAAAGGAACCTCCGCTTATTCTTATTGGAATTATTTGGATGGAAGAAGTTGACGCGTTGTCTGTCCGGGGTTCCAGACGCTTTCAACCAAAATACGTATAGGAATCTCCGGCACGCCGAGTTCCCCGCGCTGGAGCATGCCGATGAGCAGATCGACCGCCGTCATGCCGATGACGGTGCCGTTTTCGTAGATGCCCGAGACGGTCTTATTGTCGCGGGAAACACTCAGGTGAGCAAATCCGATGTCCTGCGGCACCTGGATGCCCATTTCGCGAAGTTTTTTCGGCAAATCAAGAAAATGAGTCACGATCACATCGGGATGATATTTATTGATCCAGCGACTTAACTCGGCATCGCTGCGCTTGCTTTGGATCAACGGCGGGACAACCGAGCGGAGATGCTGCTTGCGGTTAAACAACCAGTAGGCCATGGAGTAATTGTGGTCGGCTTTCTCGTCAATGAAGCCGTCCAAAAAAACTCCAATACGGCGATAACCGACCCGGTAGAGATTCTCCAGTGATAACATCATGGAGTGCATCTGATGATTGGTCACCGCGTGGAGAATTTGCGGATAGAAAGAATAACCAAAAGCGACTGTGGCAAAACGGGAAAAATCGAAGTCGATGCCGGTGCGCGGCAGGGGTTGTGGCGGCAAGAGAAGCCCCTGGATATTGCGACTGCGCAGGATGGACATGAGCCGATCCGGATTCATGCCCGGATCGTGCAGGGCAAATTCCTCGATCTCATAGCCCATCTGCCGCGCTCTCTGGGAAGCGCCCAGAAAGTAGTCGTTGAAGGTATCGATGCTGCGTAGTTCCTTTGGATTGATCCAATTATTGATCCAGGCAAGCGTCGCCTGGTAATGAACCGATCCGGTCGTTTTGCGATAGGCGTTGAGAGCCGAAAGCATGGGATCGGGCACGTAACCCATTTTCTCAGCGATGTCCTTGACCCGCTTGCGGACATCGGGGCTGAGACGCGGGCTGTTGCGCAGGGCAAGGCTGACGGTGCTATAGTGAACCTTGGCGGCATCGGCGATGTCGCGTAAAGTGACGCGCTGTTTCATGAAGACTCGCCCGGAGGGGCTTTCAAACCATTGAACAAATGGTGCCCTCTCCGCCCCTGCGCCGTCAATCCGAATAGATCGCGTCCGTTTACGTCGAACGATCGTAGACCTCCAACGTCACCCGGGACTCAACCGGCTTGCCTTCAAAATAACGCTTCAAATTGTGGAAAGCCCATTGGCCGCAAGCCGGGAACCGGTCGATGGTGGGGCCGGCAATGTGCGGAGTCAGGACGGCATCCAGCTCCAGCAAGGGCGATGCCGACGGCAAGGGCTCCTGAGTGTAAACGTCCAGAGCGATTTGAATCCGCCCGGAGCGGGCCTCTTCCATGAGCTCGTTCTCGTTGGTAACGGCGGCTCGTCCGACATTGATAAAGAGAGCTCCCTCGGGCAACAGGCGGAGCATCTTGCGGTTGACGATTCCGTTTGTGCGCGGATTGAGCGCCTCGCACTCAACCACGATTTCGCTCGTGGAAAACAACTCTTCAAGACTGTCGCAGCGCCGGACTCCGTGCTTGTCGTAGAACTCTTGTGGAAGCCCTTCCGAATAGGCCTGGATTGTCCCGCCAAAAGGCCGCAGCAAGGCGGAGAGATATTGTCCGACCGCTCCAAATCCGTGCAGCCCGACCCGGCGGCCGTAAAGGGTCTGGGTCTCGATCCCCCAGGGAATCCAGGTCTTGCCACTTTAGAGAACGATCCGCCATTGCGACATTTTGCGAAGGCTGGCCAGAATGAGAAGCAGTGCGTGTTCGGCAACGGTATTGGTAATGCTGCGGCCCCAGTTACTGACGATGAGCCCCTCTTCAATCAGTCGACGCGGCACAACTCGCCGGACGGTGCCGGTAGTATGGCAGACATAGCGCAGGCGATCCAATCCGTTCGCCGGGAGATTGTCCGGCAACGCGGGACTCGACCAGCAGGTCACAATCGCCTCGGGATTGATCTCTGCCAACTGTTCGAGCAAATCCTTGTGCGACGCCTTGTCCGACCAAAGGAATCGCGCTTCGGGAAATATCCCCTCCTTGAAATGGGGATAGAAATGAACTTTTTCGTTATCGGTGATTACAAATACGACACTGGAAGCTTTTTTCTCCCGATGGTGAGTCTCGACGCTCAGAAGCGCACTCGACCCACCCGATTCCTCTTCTTTTGTACTCATATCATTCGTCTCGAACATCCGCCTGCTTACACGTCAAATTCTCAAATCTTTTCCTAAACCGGCATTTCGGCGCGACGTTTCCGTGAAAAGCGCAACACAACCAGTTGCATCAGTACGCCGCTGATGAGCAGGGCATAGGTGGAGGGTTCGGGTACGCTCGTGAAAGACAACGTCAACGTGCCTGTGGTCGAATTAAAGTTCCATACCGCATCGTATTGATCCGAGATCCCGGTGACATCCAGATTGGCGGCGCTGTAGGTCGACGTGCTGGCAAAGCCGGTCAACAGATTGTAACTGCTGTCGTAGCTGAATCCGCTGCCCAATGTCAGCGCAATCGTGCCCGACGTCAACGTAAACGCCCCGCCCGATCCAACGATGGAATCGGAGCTGGTGCCGAGAGTGAAGTCAATCTCACCGCCGTTCAACGTCAGCGTGGAGGCGTTGGCGAGGGTCATCGTGACAGCAGACGAGTACAGGCTGTCGCGCACTTCGAGTTTGGCTCCCGAATTGACCGCCACGCTGCCGCCCAGAGTAATACTGGAAGTCAGGCCGGAAAGGGTACCATTGGTCAGCGTGATTGAGCCGGTGCCGGTGAGGGATTTGCCCAGGGCCAATGTCGCACCGCCTCCGACGGTAGTGCCGCCATTGTAGGAAGTGACATTGGTACCGTTGGTGAGGGTCAAGCGCCCCGAATTCGTAAGCACGAGGGCGATCTTGTTGGTTGATTGCTCGTAGATAGAACCGGAAAAGGTGGTATTGGACGTACCCGAAATGGTCAGAACACTCGTTCTGCCTGTACCGCTGATTCTGATGGCACCCGAACCAGTTAACGAGTTAATGGTCTGGTTGTAACCTTGCAGAAAAAAGGCACTGGATGAACCCAATGAGAGATCCGTTCCACTCGACAGGCCCTGGTTAACAGCGAGATTCAGATTGCCCGCCGCTACCAATACCGTGCCGGTGCAACTGATGGATTTATTGATACGCAATATCCCGCCACCAGTTTTCGTGAATCCATTTGTACCCTGGATGTCAATGTAGGTATCGATGACCGAACCGTTGCTGGCGACAGTAATGGTGGGAGAGGTACCATTCAGGACAATGGCACCCGAGCCCGTCAATGTATAGGAACTGGTTCCTGTACCTACTGTTGCAAAACCTCCTGTATAAACGGTTCCCGAGACCGTGACCGTATAGCTCGAAGTGGTCGTATTCACCTGGAAACCGGCGATATTCGTATTGGTCGTACTACTGTCCCACATAACATCCGTAGTGCCGTTGTACCAATTCGTATTCGAGGTATTCCAATAACCGCTGCCACCCACATTACTACTGAGCGAAGCACTCGGATCAAACGTCAGAGTCGATCCGAAAACTGCCGCAGACATGCCAAACAATACACATACCGCCAGCAGGAACCGCTGACCGTACCAACAAGACTTTGATTTGAGGGTGCTCATAGTTTTAAGGAGTATATCCCGATTTATTGTGGATGCCATAAATGACGCTTCCGCCATGGTCAGATAGTAACCCCGCCCAAGAATCGGCACAAAGGGTTCGTTGTTCAAACTGTTGAAAAAGGAATCTGTTTCCTCGGCTACGACAATAAAATAGCGGTTCAGTAGCGCTTGTTGCGCGAAGTCATGGAGAAGTCATCGGTACGGAACGGAACGGCAGGTAATCCCGCGCCGTTGTAAAGATTGCACACCGGATTGTTTGACCACGCATAACGCACAGCCACGGGTTTAGCCACCTGGTCAGACCAGACCATGACGGTTTCGCCTTCAACCTTTGCCGTCGCCCATTGCCATTTGTGATCTTCGCCACAAATGGAGAATCCTTCCAGTTCGCCGCCGGAACTGTTGCGCACCAGAGGCACGGTCCGCGATTCCTTCGACACGGGTTGATAAGTTGACGGGAGCGGCCGGGCATTTAATCCGGCAGCATGCTGGAAATGCAGGGTCGCCTTATTGTCGTTCACGCTCATCGAATCGTAGACCGGCCCGGAGAATTCAACCGTCTTGCCATAGGTCTGCGCCAACGCGATGCGGGCAAGCCGATCCCCAACGTCCTGCTTGTTTCCAGGGTGAATATTGCCTTCCTCGCCGATGTCGATGAGGATGGCCTGACCAGTCTTGGGTAACTCCAACGTGCGGGTTTGGGCCTCGCGCAATTCCGCATGCAGGTCATCCCCCGGCTTCGATGGGTGTGGGCCGATATTGGCTTCCTGACAAAAGTAGAAGGGGAAATCGCCCAGAGCCCATTGCGCGCGCCAGTCCCGAATCATCAGGGGGAAGGCGGTGCGGTATTGATAGCCCCTATCCCAATTGGCCTCGCATTGATACCAGACAACGCCGCGCATCGCATAGGGAATCAGCGGCGCAATCATTCCGTTGTAGAGATAACCGGCCACATTTTGCGCACCCCACTTGCTCGTGGCGCGCACGGGGAATTCCTTCAACGCCTCGGCGCTCAAGGCGGGGAGTTCGTATTCGGCCTTGGCCTTCCACTCGCCCGCAAGAACCTGACCGGTACTGGCCTTGAAGCGAATCGGCCCGGGCGCAATGCCCGCTCCGCCCGCGGGATGAAATATGCGGATCGCCAGTGTCGCTTCGCCTGCGGTGACGTAGTTAAAGCGAACCGAGTAACGCCGTTCGGTCGCGCTGGTGTCGCTCTCGCCGATTTTGCGTCCGTTCCAATAGACTTCGTTGAAATCGCGGATGTCGGCCAGAAACAGATCGATATTGTGCCCGGCCGTTTCTGGCGAGACATTGATTTGGCGGCGTATCCACACCGCGCCGGAATCGGGCAGTCCGACCTTGCCGAACAGTTCCGGCATGGTGACCGTTTTCCAATCGGCCGTATTGACTTCCGTCCCGGCGAAAAGATCCGCCGCGCCCTGCCGCCGGTCTTCGCGGTCGTATTTCTTCATCCATTCCCGGTAAAGGGTCGCGTACTGAAGCGAATCGGCGTAGTCCTTGCGCGCCTTGTCCTTGCCCGCCTTCAAGTCCGCATCGGCGTCCATCGCTTCGGCCCGGGTCCAGGCTTCCACGCAGGTGCCGCCCCAACTGCTATTGATGAGTCCGACCGGAGTGGAGAGTTCCTTTTGAATCCGTTTGCCGAAAAAATATCCCACCGCCGTGAATTGCGCCGAAGTGGCCGGGGCAGCAACAACCCATTGTCCCGCGACCGCCTCTTCCGGCTTTTCCGAAGCGGTCGTTTTGACCTTGAAATGGCGCAATTGCGGATTGGCCGAAGCGGCGATCTCCTGTTCCGCCCCGGTCGCGGCCTGGAGGTTGAACTCCATATTCGACTGACCGGAGCAAACCCACACTTCACCTACGAGAACATCCTCGACCGACAACTTGTTACTACCGCTGACTTCCAGTTTAAACGGCCCCGGCCCGGAGGCACTCAGATCGAGTTTGACCACCCATTTGCCGCTGGCATCGGCGGCGGCCGAACCGTGCGCATCGCCCAGAGTCACCGAAACATTTTCACCCGGAGCCGCTTTACCCCAAATAGGAACTTGCGCCGTTTTTTGCAGTACGGCATGATTGGAAAAGAGCGCCGGAAGCGAAACCTCCGCCATCACTCCCTGCGCGGTCAACAAAAGCAACGCCAAGGTAAATCCGACAAACCGACAGTAGGTGTAAATCTTCATGCAATACGATGAATCGGAGGATACTCTTTATCTGGCGGCCCAGCCCTCATTCGCCAACATGGCGCATTTCAAACTGTTCTATTTTCTATTTAGGGCAAAAAATGCAGCCTCTCAAATCCAACCTTGTTCAAATTGTTGAAACGAGTGAAATTCCGACACCAAATCCACCCGGATCAACAGTTTGAATGCAACACGACTGGCAATTGTTGCAATGCAGGCTTATCTTAATTCGTGATGAGATTGAACCTCGCCACTTCCTTCAGGAATCGCTCGCAAGGCAGACCGCAAGGGTTTACCCTGATCGAGGTTCTGTTGGCTATGGGGGTGGTCGCTTTCTCGATGGTCAGCATCATGGGACTGCTCCCGGTCGGCTTGAACCTCTCCAAACAGGCCATGACCAATACCGTCGAATCCCAGATCATCCAAACCGTCACCAACGATCTGCTCCTGACCAATTTCAGCAACATCTCCACCAGCACCGCACTGACCTATCAATACGATAACGAAGGCCGGATCATCAGCACGACAGCCTCCTCCAGCCAGGCCATCTACACCGCGCAGGTCACCTTCAAGCAGGTCAACGACTCGTCGACGTATCCTGTCTCTCTTCAATCCACTCTCAACGGCACCACCACGAACGAAGGTTATGCGGTTCAGGTTCAAATCACCAACAAAACCCTCCCGAACAAGACCCATACCTATTCCTTTTTGATCGCCAATAACAATCTCTGACCCTGCTGCTTTGAACCCGGCGGAAATGGCTCGTGAGAGTGCAATTCACGAAAACTGACGTGTATGCCGTATCGCCCTTCATTCCAATTTAAAACACCTGCCACGCAGGGTTTCAGCCTTCTGGAAATGCTCGTGGCGATGGCCGTCCTGCTTTTGATGATGGGGATCATTTTCAAGATCACGCAAAGTACAGCCGACACCTGGCGGCGTTCGACCGGCAAGATTGAGGGCTTCCGCGAAGCGCGCGGCGCTTTCGATGCCATGACCCGCGCGGTGAGCCAGGCCACGCTGAACACATACTTCGACTATGTGAATTCCTCCGGTGATTATATCAACAGCGCCAATTCCTCCGCCTTCACCCCGGATCACTATGCGCGCCGTTCTGACCTCCATTTCGTCAGCGGCAAGCAATTACTCTCCGGCACCTCGGTTCCCAATCCCACCACCCATTCCCTCTTCTTTCAGGCACCGCTCGGCTATACCAATTCCACGACCTATCAGGATATGGACGCCCTTCTGAACGCCTGCGGTTTCTACGTCTGTTATGGAACCGACATCACCAAGCCGAGCTTCCTGACCACAGTCTCGTCGCGCTACCGCTACCGCCTTATCCAATTCACCCAGCCCGCACAAAATCTCTCCATCTACGATTCCTCCATCACCGGCAACGATCCGTCCTGGAATAATACGAACTGGTTCATCTCCCCGCTCCAGCAAGATCTTTCCGCCTCAACACCGAGCACGTTCTTTCAACTCGCCGAGAATATCGTCGCGCTGGTCGTTCTGCCGAAATATTCCAGCGTTGACCAAACCACGGGCGGCAACGGCACGCTCTCCAGCGATTACGAATACGACAGCCGCAACCGCTCCAGTTCGGCAACGCTCCATCAATTGCCCCCGGTCATCCAGATCGTCCTGGTTGCCATCGACGAAGCCTCCGCCGTCAAGCTGGGTAATTCCGCCACACCGCCCAATCTCGGCATCTCCTCCCTCTTCCAGCTTTCCTCCAAACTCGCCGACGACCTCACCACCCTCGGCAACAATCTGGCCGCCGTACCCGGTAATTCCGCTGGAAACAAAATCCCGCTGCGCTACGAAATTTTCCAGGCCGACATCGCCATCCGCGGAGCGAAATGGAGCAAATGACCATGACCCAGACTCATCACAACTTCGGGATGGCCGGGATGCGTCAAGGCGACGACAACTCCCGCCGCGGCTCGGCCCTCGTCATCGTCCTGGCGAGCGTGATGTTACTGATGATCCTGTCCCTGGCCTTTCTCACCAGCGTCGGCACCGAGTTGCAATCATCGAAAATGTACGCCAACGGTTCCTCGCAAAAACTCCTCACCCAATCTGCCGTCAACATCGTCATCGGCCAGATTCGCGTCGCCACCGCCAACGCGTCCTACTGCTGGGCTTCGCAGCCGGGCATGATCCGCACCTACAACACCAGCGGCCAGGCGGCGGCCTACTATAAGCTTTATTCCGACGACTCGATGCAAGGCACCGGAGCATTCGACCACACGCAGTCGGCCAACAGCGTCCCCGCCAACTGGTACAGCCAGAAAGGCGTCTACATCGATCTCAACCAGCCCGTCTCGCGCAGCGGCGTCAACTACTACCCCATCCTCGATGGTGACGCCGCCGACATGGCCACCTTTTCCTCTTCGCTCGACGGCAGCGTGCGCGGCATCGGGCCGCTGACCAGTAGCAAACCCGCCATCGAGGGTTACTGGCTGACCTCCAGCACGCCGCGCGATACCACCGCCATCAATCAAGCACCCATGCCGGTCAAATGGCTCTACGTGCTGCAAAACGGACAGGTCATTTCCCCCGATTCCTCTACCGGCGGAACCGTTACCTTCAACAACGCCGTAACCAACCCCTCGTCAAGCAATCCCATCGTTGGCCGCATGGCGTTCTGGACCGACGACGAAACCTGCAAGATCAACATCAACACCGCCTCCGAAGGCGCTTTCTGGGATACCCCGCGCACCTACACCACGCAGGATTATTACATGGCGACCCGACAACCGGTTCAGGGTGAATACCAGCGTTACCCGGGCCATCCCGCCACTGTCTGCCTAAGCACCGTCCTCGGCCTGACCAACGCCAAATCGACCTGGCTGCCGGAAAGTCCCTTGAGCAACGAAGACCTCTATCCGGTTCTGCCCTACACCAAAAAAGGAGGCTCGACAGGAGGAACCGCCACCACCAGCAGCGCCACCTCCGCCCTGACCCGGAGCGTGTCTCGACTTTACGCCAACGTCGATGAGTTGTTCTTCCAGGGCACGCTCTCCTCCAACGTCCGTCAACCCAATTCCAGCCTGCTTTCCACCCCTTCCGCCCTCAACGCCTCCGCGCTCAAGAAAGCCCGGTTCTTCCTCACCGCCAACTCCCAGGCGCCCGACGTCAATGTCTTCAACCTGCCCCGCATTTCCATGTGGCCGATCACGCTCTCTTCCGGCAGCGCATTGATGACGCCTTACGACAAACTCATTTCCTTCTGCACCACAGTCAACAATCACATTTTCTACTTCCAACGCCAGGATCCCACCAGTCCCTCAGTTGATTTGCCGACTTCCGGTTCCAGCACCGGACTGGGCCGCAACCGCCAACTCATCGAATATCTCCGCACCCTGACTTCCATGCCGTTCCCCGGATTCGGCACCGGCACCTTTGCCACCAAATACGGAGACGACCGCCACCAGATTCTCGTCGAGATGTTCGACTACATCCGCTCAACGAACCTGATCGACACCTCGACCGGAACCAACAGCTCCTACATTTACGCCAAACCATTCGACAGCACTTCCAGCAGCGCCAGCTATCTCGGCGGACAGGGCCAGGTCGTTCCCATCGTCGACAACGGTATCAGCGCCACCGATACCTTGAGCGGTTCGACCACCCACCCGCGCGGCTTTGGCCGCTTCCCCACCGTGCAGGAAGCCGCCATGGTCTTCATCGGAGTCGAAGACAAGAACACCACCTCCACATTGTCCGTCACCTATCCCGGTTTCACCTACAGCTACCCCCCTGTCAGCACGGCCTCCTCCAACATCCAGCGCGTTCAGGCCGGTTTCTTCATCCAGCTTTTCGATCCCTCGCAAGGCTCGCCCTTCGCCTACCCGTGGCTCGACGTGCAGATCGACGGTCTCGACTCGTTCCAGTGGAGCAACGACGGGACTTCCTATTACTCCATGAATTTCACCTCCTCGGGAACCATCTCCAAGCCCTATACGAAAACCTTTAACAGCGGACAAAATCTCTACGGCGGCATGATCGACATTCGCACTCTCTCCTACCAACGCGGCAACGCCACCTCTTCAAACAAGTATCCCTTCATCACCCCACCGACCGGAGCCTCCAACTCCTCCACTATCTGCCCCGACATGAATGGCGGCTTCATCTATTTCAAAGGCGGCACGGCGGCCGTAAAACTGTTCGCCCTCGACAAAAACGGCGCGCGCGTTTCCACCACTCCGGTTCAAACCCTCACCATGAGTTTTCCCGCGGCCACAATCCCGCTGCCCAAGACCTATTCCAATTCCTCGATGATGAATCTCAGCTCAAGCAATACGATCCTGCGCTCCTTCTACGACGCTACGGTCTTGGGCCGTCTCAACATGAATTCGAATTACGTATTCATCGGAGCCCAGGATGTTGTGCGCGCGGTCGTCGCCACGCCGGGCGACATACGCCTGATTGCCGCGCGAACCGATGTCCCCTCCAGTCTCTTTTCCACACTGACCTCCAGCACCACCACCGCTTCATACTCGTCTGATTATTTCTCCTCCACCGCCACGATGTCGCACATGCTCCGCTACGGACTCGTATTCCCCGTCCACGGCTGCGCCGGAGGAAAGCTGGTCGACGTCAACTACAGCCTCTTCATGCAGCAATATACGTCGAGTCCGGCCAGCAGTAACAAGAACATCAACGATTTCGGATATTACGTTTCCGGCGGAAGCACCTTCTACCGCTGCAAGGATTGCTCCGTACCAACATTCACCGGAGTCAGTAATTCCGTAGCCGTGGCCGACTGGGACACCGGCGTTGGTAATTCCCACGATGGCCCGTTCATCAACAAATCGGATGAGGGCGACATGGGCAACGGCACCAACGCTCCCTATTTCGCCCTCGACTACGCCCTCAATCTCCCACCGGCCAATTTCTTCTCCCCCAATCGCATGGTTCCCTCGCCCGGCGTCTTTGGCTCCCTGCCGACTGGCGTCCTGGCCAACACCCCCTGGCAGACACTCCTCTTCCGACCCGGCCCCGCCGGACACAAGGGACTCGGCTCTCCCAGCACCACCTACCCCAACACGCCTCCCTACACCACCCTACCCGACCACCTTTTCCTCGACCTCTTCACCATGCCCGTCGTTGAGCCCTACGCCATCAGCACGCCCCTGGCGACCGCCGGACGCATCAACATGAATTACCTCATCGTCCCGTTCACCTACATCCACCGCGATACCGGACTCCGCGCCGCCATGAAAGCACAGATGGTCACCGCCATTCCGTCGCCAACCTCCACGATTTCCGCCCCCACATACAAGACCTACCAAAATCCCAATGGTTCTCCCACCGTCGCAAATAAAACCAGCGCGCAGACAGTTCGCTACCCGATCAATGCCGACGCCACGCTCTATCAATTCCAGCAACGCTTCAGTTCCGGCGACATCTTCCGCGCCGCCTCGGAAATCTGCTCCGTCGACATCGTCCCGGTCGATACGACTAACAGCGCCCCCACCATTCCTGTCACCCGCGCCTTGATGGATGCCTATTGGGCCAAACTCCCCCTCACCGGCGACAACGTCCGCGAACGCCCCTACGCCAATCTCTATCCCCTGCTCACCACCAAGTCCAACACCTACACCGTTCACTACCGCGTCCAGCTCCTCAAGCAGGCTGTCAATACCACCGACTACTCCACCTGGCGCGAAGGCACCGATCTGGTCACCGGCGAGCAACGCGGTTCGCAGACCATTGAACGCTACATTGATCCGTCCGACACCATTCCCGATTACGCCGACTCCAGCGTCGTGAGCGCATCCAATTTCCCTCCCTCGAAACCACTGAGCCAATACTACAAATTCCGCGTCATCTCGACACGGATCTTCGCCCCCTGACCATGAAACCCCGTCATCTCCTCCCTCCCCGCGCAAACTCCCTTCAAGGAGCCTTCTCCATGATCGAACTCCTTGTCGTGATCTCCATCATGATGATGCTCACCTTCATGGTCGTTCCGGCCGCCAACAACACCTTCCGCAATTTCAAACTCGAATCCACCTATCAGCAGATCGTCGGCCAACTCAATTTCGCCCGTCAAACCGCCCTCACCCAGGGCCGCGCCGTCGAAGTCCGCTTCTACTACCTGCCCGACACCAACGACAACCCCACCGCCAGCCCGACCGTCTACCGCGGCATGCAATGCTTCATCGAGGGCGACCTGCTAGCCACCTCGACCAGCGCGCCGGTTACCGCCATCACCAAGCCCTACTATTTTTCTTCCCCCATCGTCCTGCTCAACGATTCCTCCTATTCGACTGTGCTCAACCTGACGATTTCAACCCCCACAACCACCTTGTCCGGCTACAAACTCAACTATCGCTACGTCTCCTTCCGCTTCAAGGCCAACGGACAGAGCGATCTCACCGATACGACAAATTGCCTGACGCTGGCCTTCCAGCACGACGGAAACGCTTCCGGGTCGATTCCCTCCAATTTCCGCACCGTTGAAGTCAATTCCCACAACGGCATCGTCCGCTCGTTCCAACCCTGAACGAAGGCGGACTGGCCGCACTCTACAGTTTGAATAAAATAACGCTTCGGTTTTAATTCCAGAAACTGCAACATCCTTTTGCTCCCAGTTTCGTCATGCAAAACCCCGCCGTTCCCACTTCGCCCCAAAACTCCCAGACACATCCGGCTCCGGCGCACAAACTTTGGACAGCTGGCTCGTTGACCTACACGACCCCGGCTTTACTCCTGCTCTTTTTCTGGCTCCTCTGGGGCGACTTTGCCTGGTCAATGCGGGATCGATCCGTCCCCAATATCATTCAACTTCTCTTCACCCAATATCACGCCTCCGACACCCTGAGCAGCCTGCTCATGGGATCGCTTCCGGCAGTCCTGTCGATGATCATCGGGCCGATTGTCAGTTACAAATCGGATCGCTACCGCAGCCGTTGGGGACGCCGCATTCCCTTTCTTTTCATCCCGACGCCAATCATCGTCCTGTCGATAATCGCCCTGGCCTATTGCCCGCAGGGCGGCGCCTTTCTCGACCGCGCCCTCGGCACTCTCTCCCCCGGACTCAACTCCTCCACACTCATCTTCATCGGATTGTTTTGGGTGCTCTTCGAATTCGCCTGCATCACCGCCAACTCGGTTTTCGGCGGGCTGGTCAACGACGTAGTGCCGCAATCGGTGGTGGGCCGCTTCTTCGGAATGTTCCGCGTCATGAGCCTGTTGGCGGGAATTCTCTTCAACTTCTATCTCTTCGGACATGCCGACACGTATTACCGCTGGATATTCCTCGGCATCGCGGTTCTTTACGGAGCCGGTTTCACTCTCATGTGTCTGAAAGTCAAAGAAGGCGAATACCCACCGCCGCCCGCGGCGCCTGAAAAATCCGCGCGCGGGTTTATTCCAGCCGCCACAACCTATTTCAGGGAATGTTTCGGCCACCGCTACTATGTGACCTGCTTTATCGCGGGCGCCCTGGCCAGCATCACCTTCAATCCCGTCAACCTCTTCAGTATCTTCTACGCGAAAAGTCTCGGGATGAACCTTACCGCCTTCGGAAAGTGCTTCACCCTGACTTACATCATTTCACTGATCCTGGCCTATCCGCTGGGAGTCCTCTGCGACCGGTTTCACCCCTTGCGCATGTGTATCCTCGCTCTGGCGCTCTATTCGGTCAGCTGCCTCTGGGGCGGTCTCTACGCGCATACGGCCGATACCTTTGCCATCGCCCTGGTAGCCCACGGCGTTCTGTCCGGCATCTATTTCACCGTTTCAGCATCGCTGGGACAACGCCTCCTGCCCAATACCCGTTTTGCGGAACTCGCCTCCGCAGGCGGCATCGTCGGTTCGGTTTCATCCACCGTAGTGGCTCCGATCATGGGACAAATCCTCGACCACAGCCACCACGCCTATTACCTGACCTTTTACGCCGGACTTATTCTGTCGGTCGTGGCACTCGCAGCCAATCTCCTGCTCTACCGCAAATTCACCCAATACGGCGGGCCTGATAATTACGTCGCGCCCAATCCGTAAAGAAAACAGATCCATTGGAGTACGACCTTCTCCAATAGGGAGCCCCCGGAAATTGAGAAGGAGGAGAAGGTTCACCGAAGAGCGCCATTTTTCCTCATTTTCTTATGGACGTTCCTAATGGAAGCGATAAGTTTGACCGAATGAAGCCGGCAAAGCAGGAATCCGGGGTGAAGTTCGAACAAGCCCTCTCGGAATTGGAGACCATTGTCGGTGAAATGGAAAGTGCCGATCTCCCCCTCGAAAAGCTCATTGAGCGTTATGAACAGGGGATGAAATTGGTCAAAATCTGCGGAGACAAACTCGCCGATGCGGAGCAAAAAGTGGAAATCCTGACCCGAGCCAAAAATACAGCGGAAGACACCTCCGCTGCCTCGGCTCCTTCGGGAGAATCCCCCAAGCCTGAAAAAGAATCGGACAGCGAAGTCCGCCTCTTTTGAGCCGCTACTTCCCCAATCCAAAGCGTTTAATCCTATGGCATTACGTATCCTCGACACGATCAATTCACCGGCCGACGTGAAGAAACTCACGATCCCTGAACTCACCACCCTGGCACAGGAAATCCGCGACGAATTGATCAACACCCTCGCCATCACCGGCGGCCATATCGGCCCCAATCTCGGCGTGGTCGAACTGACCATTGCCATGCACTACGTCTTCGAGACGCCCAGCGACAATTTTATCTTCGACGTCAGCCATCAGGCCTACGTCCACAAGCTCCTCACCGGTCGCCGCGACCGTTTCCACACCATCCGCCAACCCGGCGGTCTCTGCGGTTTCATGAACCGCGAGGAAAGCCCCCACGATTGCTACGGCGCCGGACACGCCGGAACTGCCCTCTCCGCTGGAGTCGGCATGGCCGCCGCCCGCGATATGCGCGGTTCCAAGGAACACGTCGTCGTTCTGGCCGGTGACGCCGCCTTCACCTGCGGCATTACTTTCGAGGCGATGAACAACGCCGCCGCCCACGCCAAGCAGCTTCTGGTCATTCTCAACGACAACGAATGGTCCATCGACAAGAACGTCGGCGCCATCGCCAAGTATCTCAAGGACATCACCACCAGCGACCGTTACCATTACCTCCACGAACAGGCCGAACGCTGGCTCGAACGCTTCGGCGGCAAAACCGCCGTCAAGGTCGCCCGCCGCGCCGAGGAAGCCGTCAAGGGCATGCTCGTTCCCAGCGGCCCCAGCGTCATTTTCGAGGAACTCGGTCTTTCCTACTACGGCCCCATCGACGGTCACGATCTGCCCACCCTCATCAAGACCCTTCAGTTCCTCAAGACCCAGAACCACCCCGTTCTCCTTCACGCCATCACGCAAAAAGCCAAGGGCTTCGAACTGGCCCAGACCAAGCAGAAAAAATTCCACGGCATCGGGCCCCACACTTACGACCCCGAGACCATGTGCGAAGTCCCCGGTTCCACGCAGCCGACCTATTCGCAAGTCTTCGCCGACACCCTCATCAAACTCGCCGAGACCAATTCCAAGGTCGTCGCCATCACCGGTGCCATGCCCAACGGCACCTGTCTGGACCGCTTCCAGGCCAAGTGCCCGAGCCGTTACTTTGACGTCGGCATCGCCGAGGAACACGCCGTCCTTTTCGCCTCCGGGCTGGCCACCAAGGGATTCAAACCCTACGTCGCCATCTACTCGACCTTCATGCAGCGCGCCTTCGACCAGATCGTTCACGATGTCTGCCTGCAAAACCTCAACGTCGTCCTCTGCCTCGACCGCGGCAGTCTCTCCGGCGATGACGGCCCGACCCACCACGGCCTCTTCGACATCAGCTATCTGCGCAGCATCCCCAACCTCGTCCACATGACTCCCAAGGACGAGGACGAACTCGCCGACATGCTCTTCACCGCCATGCACCATGACGGCCCCGTCGCCATCCGTTACCCGCGTGGTACCGGCCCCGGCACCAAGGTCAAGGCCCAGCCTCAGCTCATCCCCATCGGCAAAGCGGAAGTTCTCCAACACGGCACACAGGTCGCCATCTTCGGACTCGGCGCTCTCCTGCCCATGGGCAAACAAATCGCGGATGAATTGACACAGCTCGGTTATTCCTGCGCCCTCATCAACGCCCGTTTCGCCAAACCGATCGACACCGGCACACTCGAATTCTTCTCCCGCAGCGCCGACGTCATCATCACCCTTGAAGACCACGTCCTCAAGGGCGGTTTCGGCAGCGCGGTGCTCGAAGAACTCTCCGACATGGACATCCGCACGCCAGTCGTCCGCATCGGTTACCCCGACGCCTTCGTCGAACACGGCAATCCCTCGAAACTGCGCGAGAAATACGGCATCAGCGTCAAAGCCGCACTCGAAAAGGCGCTTCCCTATCTCAAGGGCAAGCAACACACTTCGCACGGCGCCGCCGCATAATAAGCATGGCCATTGGCCATGCGGAGGACGGAGACCGGACGAAAAAGCTCTATCGGAAAATTCGAATATCCTCCACGCTGCATCATGAAATGAAGGCCCAGCACGGCTCGCGTCGCAAAACTGCCGCTCCGTAATCCTGCCTCCAACCTCCCGTTTCCGGTCTCCGCCTGACCTGTGGAACAGGGCAGGCTATCAGGCCGAACCGATGAGCACGCCGGTCAGGAAGACCAGCACACCGCCGAGAACCACCTGGAAAATCGCGCTCAACAACGGTGTATCCATGTAGTGATTGCGAATCCAGGAAATGATCGCGAGTTCGACCACCACCACAACAACAGCCACCGACGTGGCAATTTGGAAATCGTGAATCAGATACGGCAACGTATGGCCCAGACCGCCGAGAGTCGTCATCAAACCGCAGACCAGACCGCGAATCCACGGACGACCACGACCGCTGATCGCGCCATCGTCCGAAAGCGCTTCGGCAAAGCCCATGCTGATGCCCGCACCGATCGAGGCGGCGATACCGACCAGAAACGCATCCCAACTGTTCTTCGTCGCAAAAGCGGCGGCAAAAAGCGGTGACAGAGTCGAAACCGAACCGTCCATCAATCCGGCCAGACCGGGCTGAACCACTTGAAGGACAAAGATGCGGCGGCTCGTCTCCTCTTCGGAAGCGCGGGCGCCGGATTCGATCTGCTGGTTTTCCAACGCTTCCGCCAGGTCGCTGTGCTTGCTCTCCTCGCGGGCCAGATCGCCGAGAAGCTGGCGCACTTCGGCATCAGTGCTCAACTGCGCGGCCGCTTCATAAAAACGGCGTGTCTGCAATTCCGTGACTTCCACATCGCGCCAGACTTGCTTGAGAGTGATGACTTTCGAGAGCCAGAGCGGCCGGCGTTCGACAAAGCCTTTCACATCCTGGCGGCGAATGAGGGGAATATGGTCGCCAAAACGGGTTTTGTAGAGATCGATCAAACGATGGCGGTGGGTCGATTCCTCTTCCATCATCTTCATCAACGCATCGGCGGAATCGGGATATTCCCCACGAAGGCGGTCGGCGTAGTCGCCGTAAATGCGACCGTCTTCTTCTTCCTGGGTAATCGCTAGAGCCAGAATTTCGCGTGTGCTGAGTTCGTTGAAAGATCGTGCCATAGTTATTGAGCTTTCTTGAAAAAAGGTTTCGCCAACACTCTATGCAGCGCGCTATCCGATTCAATCAAAAGAACGAAAAAAAATCAGCTATTGAGAGTAAAAACATCCGCTTCCACCCGCCTGACAAACAAAAACCCCCGACGTTTCGGCCGGGGGTTTTCAAACCGGTTGGAGGGCGAAATCAGCGGGCAACCGGATTACTGAGCTTTTCGCCGAGGTAAGAAGCGACCTGACGGAGTTTCTCGTCGGCCTTCATCTTTTCCTCAATCGTGCGGCAAGCGTGCAACACGGTGCCGTGATCGCGTCCGCCGAAAGCGTCGCCAATTTCGTTAAGCGAAGCACTGGTGAGCTTGCGGCTCAGGTACATGGCCAACTGGCGCGGCAGGGCGATATTGGCCGGGCGGCGCTTGCTGGTCATGTCGGCCAGGCGAATGTCGTAGGTCTCGGCGACCTTGCGCTGGATGCTGTCGATATTGACGGTCTGCTGGCCTTCCTGCTGGAGAAGATCCTTGAGCAACACTTCCGCCTGTGGAACGGTGATGCTGCGTCCATGCAACGAGGCAAATGCTCCGACCCGGGTCAAAGCGCCTTCGAGACGGCGAACGTTGCTCTTGACCTTTTCGCCAATAAACCGAACCACGTCGTCGTTGAGACGCTCGGGCATGGTGCTCATCTTGTGGCGCAGGATGGCAATGCGGGTTTCGAGGTCGGGAGCCTGAAGCTCCGCTGTCAGACCCCATTCAAAACGCGAAGTAAGCCGTTTTTCGAGGCTCTCGATTTCGTTTGGCGGGGAATCGCTGGTCAGAACGATCTGCTTGCTGCCGTCGAAGAGGCAGTTGAAAGTGTGGAAGAATTCCTGCTGGGTGCTCTCCTTGCCGGCGAGGAACTGAATGTCGTCGATGAGGAGAACATCCACCTGGCGGTAGCTCTTGCGGAATTTCGCCAATTCGCCGTGTTGAAGGGCAGCGATGTATTCATTGGTGAACTGCTCCGAGGTCACATAGAGCACGCGCAGATGCTTCTTCTGCTGAACAATGTAATGGCCGATGGCCTGCATCAGGTGCGTCTTGCCCAGACCGACCCGGCCATGAAGGAAGAGCGGGTTGTAGCTGCGGGCCGGGGCCTTGGCCACCTGCTCGGCGGCAGCGTGGGCGAACTGGTTGTTAATACCCACGACAAAAGAATCGAACGTGTTGCGCGGATTGAGTCCGTGGCGGGTCTCGGTCTGAATCGGCCGGATTTTCGGAGGTTCGACAATCGCCGGAGCCACCGCAACCGGCTGAGTTGCCGCATCGGCGCCTTCAACCGTGCTGACCGGCTTTTGAGTATTGAAGGCGACTTTGACCGGAACTTCAAAAATCCGCGAAGCCACTGCGGTCAATTGCTGAAGGTAATTTTCCTCAATCCAATATTGATAAATAGTGTTCTCCGCGGCCAGGGTCAACGTGTTGTCGACGAAACTTTCCGGCCTCAACGGAGCAAACCATCGATTCACCGCATCAAGCGATACAACCTGTTGTAAATCGGCGCAAATACGCTTCCATGACTCGCCAAGATTAAGATTTATTAAAGTATTATTCACAAGTTATTCACAAGCTCCCAAAAACTATCCATTTAAAGAGGAGAAAAGAGGATTTAAATACCCTCTATAGAAAATGTAACGCAAGCCATTAAATTCAATGAGCTTGCGTTTACAGCATTCTCCCCATTCGGTAATTTTGAAATTCGAGCAATTCATTTACGTCTGTTAAACTGCTGACCGAAACTATTCTTTGCCCAATTATTCACCACTCACGATCCCGACCCCTTCGGTGCCTCGCGGTGGAATTGGCGCGGAGGTTGAAAGTAGGATTCCGTTTCTCGCTTCGCAAGACAAATGCGACTTTTTTGGAGAATTTTTCTTACGAAATCTTGTTGACGTGCGAGATTCCAGCGCGCTTCGCAGGAGTGGCTAATTTACAATGTAATAGGTCGTAAGTTTTCTTTAACGCAATTGTAATTTTCAACACTTCGCCCGTGCTCTGAAAATGTATCACGCAGTGGCGACGTCACAGTCTTTCCATCCAGTCGCACCCACCCGGTTGATTCCTTGGATGTCGACAGCGCGGGGGAAGCCGTTACAATCCGGCTCTGTGCGAATTGTCATCACCGGCCTTCTGGGCCAATACTCTTTTGGCGGCGTCATCTGGGACTATATACAATACCTGATCGGTTTCCGCGATCTCGGCCACGACGTGTGGTATCTGGAAGATTCCGGCGCGTGGCCCTACGATCCGATCAAGCAGACCATCTCGGAGGATTGCTCCTATAACGTCAATTACCTCGCCCGGATGATGAGCGAATTCGGCTTCGGCGACCGCTGGATCTACCGCAACGGCGCCGATGGCAAGTTCCACGGCGCAGGCGAAACTGCCGCGCGCGATCTCATCAAGAATGGCGACCTCCTTATCAACGTCTCCAGCGCGGGCTGGTTGCGCGATTACGATTTCGGCGTCAAACACCAGATGTTCATCGACGGCGACCCGATGTTCTGCCACATCGGACTGCTCGACGAGAAACAGCACGAGTACAACGCCCGTGTCCGCGCCCACGACAGTCTCTTCACCTTCGGCCTCAACGTCGGCGGCCCCGGCTCGCTCGTTCCCGAGGCGGGCGTGAAGTGGAAAAAAACCGTGCAGCCGATCGCGCTCGACTATTGGCCGATGGCGACCGAAGCGCCGATTGACCGTTTCACCACGGTGATGAACTGGGCCAGCTACGCCCCGAAGCAATGGAACGGCCAGATCTGGGGTCAGAAAGACCTCGAATTCCTCAAGTTCAAGGATCTCCCCCGCCGCACCAAACAACCCTTGGCGATGGTCATGGGCAAAGGCGTCGGTAGCAAGCGGCCCGATGCAGAACTTCGTGATCTGGGCTGGACGATTCTCGAACCGGACGAAGTTACACCCGACCACCTTTCCTACCGCGACTTCCTTCGTTCCTCGAAAGCCGAATGGAGCGTGGCCAAGCACGGTTATGTTGCCGGACGCACCGGTTGGTTCAGTTGTCGCACGGCCTGTTACCTCGCCCTTGGGCGGCCTGCTCTTGTTGAGGAGACCGGCTGGAGCGCCTACATCCCCGCCGGCGAAGGCGTGCTCGCTTTCTCCAATATGGAAGAAGCCCTCGCCGGAATCGACGAGATCGGCCGCAATTACGCCAAACACCAAAAAGCGGCTCGTGCCATCGCGGAAAAGTATTTTGAAGCGAAGAAAGTTTGCCAGGACCTGCTCGACCAGGCCGGAATCGGATGATAAAGTTTTCAGTTTTCAGTTCCGGCAACTCAAGACGAGTGGAGAACTTCACCAATTGGGTGGCCTCGCCTTCGGCCCACTGAAAACTGAAAACTCCGAACTGAAAACTCTTTATGCATTTATTCATCACAGGAACCGACACCGGCATCGGCAAGACCTACTTCACCGCGTGGCTGGTGAAACAATGGCGCCAACTCGGCCATCACGCCGCCGGATTGAAGCCCATCGCCTGCGGGGATCGTGAGGACGCCAAAGCCCTGCGCGCCGCAGTGGACAACGAACTCACCCTCGACGAAATCAATGCCGTCCACTTCCTCTCGCCGACTTCTCCCCATGTGGCCGCGCTGGTCGAACACCGCAACGTCGACTGGGGTGGCATCGCCGCTTCCATCGCCGCCGCCAAGATGCGTTTCACCCACGTTGCCGTCGAAGGCGTCGGCGGATGGCTCGTTCCGGTCGAAGGCGAAAAGACCGTCCGCGAATGGGCTATCGAGATGAACCTCCCCGTTCTCGTCGTCGCCCGCGCCGGACTCGGCACGATCAATCACATCCTGCTCACCGTCGAAAGCGTCCGCGCCGCCGGACTGACCGTTGCCGGGGTCGTCCTCAACGCCGGCCTCGACGAAAAAGACTCCGCCTATCCGCTCGCGCGTAACACCAACGCCGAAACCCTCGCCACGCTCATCCCCGAGCCGATCCTCGTGTTCGACCGCGCTGTCGAAAAAAGCAATGATCTCCCCGCCTGGTTGAAATAGCGAAAAAGACAAAGACTTTTTGACGGGAATTAACGGAATTTAAGGAATTATTAAAAGGCAAACGGCTTATCAAGAACTCATGAAATCATGAAGGGTCAGCATCTATTTATCCCGTATTTTCCGATTCTCTGAGTTCCTGATAAAATCCGTTCTGTCTTTCCATTCCCGTTAATTCCGTTAATTCGGTCTAAATTGCCTTTGTCATGAATTTGCGCCTGTTCCAATTCCGTTGCCACGGAGAGCTTCAACTCGAACTCCCCGCCGGACGGCATTTCTTCTTCGGCGCGAACGGCCAGGGCAAGACGTCGATCCTCGAAGCCGTCTATTTCCTCAGTCGATTGAAATCGTTCCGCACAGCGCAGACACGCGAACTCGTCGCCTGGCAACGCGATTGTCTCCGCGTCGAAGCACAAATCGGCGACACACACCTCTCCGCCACTTGGAGCCCAACGAACCGCGAACTCGCCATCGACCGCAAGGCCGTCGCCAGTGCCGCCGAGTTCTGGGGCCGCATCGCCACAGTTCTCTTCATCGGCGAAGACCGTGCCCTCGTCACCGGATCCGGAGCGGGCCGCCGCAACTGGGTCGACAGTCTCATCGCCCAATGCGATCCCGACTACCTCGCCATCGCGCAAAATTACCAGCGCGCCTTGCGCCAACGCAACGCCTGGTTGCGACAAGGAGCCGCCGATGCGCGTCTCGGAGAATCGCTCACCCAACTCGTCACCGAACACGGCCTCGCTGTCACGCAGGCGCGGCGGGCAATCACCGAACCGCTCGCCAGCGCCGTCGCGACCGCCATTCAAAATCTTTCCGCCCAACGCGACACCGTCACGCTTCGCTACCGTCCGAATTTCACCGAAGGGCAGACGCCCGACTGGAACCGCGTCGTCGAGGGAGAACGCCGTTTTCAGACCACGTTGCTCGGCCCGCATCGCGACGACTGGATTCTCGAACGCGACGGCCACCCGCTCGGCAAATTCGGTTCCGAAGGCCAGCAACGCACCGCCGCGCTCGCCCTGCGACTGGCCGAAGCCCAGCTCATCCGCGAACGCCGCGGCCAATGGCCGATTCTCCTCATGGACGACGTCGCTCCCCAATTGGATGAGAGCCGACAATCGGCGTTGCGTTCCCTCCTGCCAACCGACGCCATGATTCTCATCACCGCCCCGGAAGATCGCGGTTGGACCGAACCCGTCGATTATCGCTGGCGCATCGAACCTTCCTACGCCAAACGCATCGAATAAAACGGCGAAAAACAAAAGGCTTATCAAGAACTCATAAAATCATAAAAAGAATGGATTGTTTTCCTGAGTTCCTGATAAGCCTTTCCGCCTTTGCTTTTAATCACGTAAATTCCGTTAATTCCCGTCTAA
>DBTH01000108.1:35886-36605 GCA_002306945.1 Methylacidiphilaceae bacterium UBA1321
AATTCCGTTAATTCCCGTCTAAAAACATTCTGTCTTCCCGCCTTTACAGCAGCGACTCGGGATTGAAAACGTTGCGACCTTGCAGAGCTTCGACGAGTGTGACATCGAGTTTATTGATATCGATCGGCTTGAGCATGTGCGCGGTGAAACCCGCGTCGAGCGAAGCCGCCACATCCTGTTCACGACCCTGACCGCTGACCGAGATCGCGATGAGATCCTTAAAGTTGCCATCCTTACGCAAGCGGCGGATGAATTCGTAACCGTCCATCGCGGGGAGATTGAGATCAGAGATGAGAATCTCAGGCCGTTCCTTGAGGGCGCATTCGAGACCTTCCTCGGCGCTTTGCGCGGTAAGCACCTGACATTCGCGGCGCAGGAGCAGGCGGCGCAAGGCTTCGAGCGTATCGAGGGAATCCTCAACGAGCAGGATACGGCGGCCTCGCAACAGCGAACGGTCGAGCGGCGGCTTGGGCGCGTGTTTGGCGAAAATCGGCGAAGCGTTCTGGCCGGGAACACCGGTGCGGACACGGGGCATCCAGAGGGTAAACGTAGAACCGAGACCGGGGCCGTCGCTCTGCGCGATGAGACCACCGCCGTGGAGTTCGGCCAACGAGCGCGCGACGGAAAGACCGATGCCGAGACCGCCCGATTGGCGCAGATAAGACGCCTGCCCTTGATAGAAAAGCTCGAAGATTTCGCCCAGTTCGCGTTTGGTCAAA
>DBTH01000315.1 GCA_002306945.1 Methylacidiphilaceae bacterium UBA1321
CCGCTACCCGGAAATACACTGCAAATGAAGACGGAGACAGAGCTTCAGGATCGGTTGACGCAAGCCATCCGCCTGCACGTGTCGGGACGGACGCTTGAGGCACGCCACAGTTACGCCGAATTCCTGCGTCAATATCCGGCCCACCCCGTAGCCCTTCACCTCCTCGGGGTCACTTATCTCCAGACGCGCGAACCCGAAGCCGCCTTGCGCTGGATCGACCAGGCCATCGAATTGGATCCGGGCTACGCCGATGCGCTCGGCAGCCGCGGTTCGGCACTGCGCACACTGGGCCGCTACGACGAAGCAGTGCAATCGTTCCAAAAATCGATCACTCTCAATCCCCACCAGTTCGAGATGTTGTCCAATTACGGCAACCTGCTCCAGACCCTAGCCCGTTACGAGGAAGCCGCAGCTCTCTATAAAAAAGCGATCCGCATCAAACCCGATTACGCCGAGGCCTACGGCAATCTCGCGGCAGTGCTCAACAAATTGAAGCAGCACCGTGAAGCCGTCGAAGTCTCCAATAAAGCCGTCGCCTTGCGACCCACTTCAACCGAAGCCTACCAGGCGCTTGGAGAAGCGCTTCAATCCCTCGGCCGCAATGAGGAGGCAATAGACGCCTATGAAACAGCCCTGCGTCTGCGGGCCACCAATGCCGAGGTGCTCAATAATCTCGGCGTGGTCTTCAAACGACTCAACCGCCAGGAGGAATCGCGCGTCGCCTTCGAGCGGGCCATCGAGGTTCGGCCCGATTTCGCCCAGGCCCACAACAACCTCGGATCGCTCCTGCAACAGCTTGAGGATTTCGACACCGCCGAAAGGCTGATTCGCAAGGCCATTGAACTCAAGCCCGACTACAGCGAAGCCCACTACAATCTCGGCCTCGTCCTGCGCGATACCGGCCGCATCAAGGAAGCCATCGAGTCGTACGACCGCGCCATCGCCTTGAACCCCGATTACGCCGAAGCGCACAACAACCGGGGCGTGGCCCTGCTCGCTCTCAACCGACACGACGAAGCGCAAGGCGCGTGCTCCAAGGCCTGCACCCTGCGTCACGACTACCCCGAAGCCGCATGGAACCTCGGCCTAGTCCAACTCAGCCGCGGCCTCTTCGGCGAAGGCTGGGCCCTGTACGAAAAGCGTTGGGGCTGGGGACGGCCCGAAGAACGGCTTGAGGAACGCCCGGGTTGCCGGCTTTGGATCGGCAAGGAAAACCTGCGCGGCGCGAAGCTGCTGGTTCAGGCCGAGCAGGGCTTCGGCGATTACCTCCAGATGGCGCGTTATTTTCCGCTCCTGGAAGAACGGGGCGTCGAGTGCGTGGCGCAATGTCCGCCACCACTGACTGCCTTGCTGCAACGCAGTTTTCCGTCCGTGCGTTTTGTGCCGCTTCATTCCATGCCGGAGGAATGCGCGCATCGCGTGCCGCTGATGAGCCTTCCGCTGGCCCTCGGCACCAATGACGAATCGCGGATTCCCAACCGCATTCCCTATCTCCTGGCCGACCCGGATAAGATCGCTTTCTGGAAAACGAAACTGCCCGATGACGGCAAACGCAAAGTGGGACTCGTCTGGCGTGGCAATTCGCAACATGTTCGCGGACTTTTCCGTTCCGCACAGGTGGAGGATTTCGTGCCGTTTTTCGAGCGAAAGGATATCACCTGCGTCGTGATGCAAAAGGAATTGACCGGGACGGAACTCCGGTTTCTGAAAGATTTCCCCGACGTCCTGATTCTCGATCAGGCGCTGCAAAATTTCGACGACACCGCCGCGGTTGCCTCCTGCCTGGACGTGGTCGTTTCGATCGACTCTTCCCCCGCGCACCTGGCGGGAGCCTTGGGAAAAGAAACCCACATCTTGCTGGCATTCGGATCGGACTGGCGTTGGATGGTCGACCGCATCGATTCGCCCTGGTATCCGACAGCACGACTTTATCGCCAGAGGGAATCGGGAAAATGGAGCGATGTGATCCGCGAAGCCGCCTGCCTCACCAGCGTGGCCTTGCCGCTGACGCCCTTTGTCGGCGCAGAATCCGGTTAATCCGAAGCGCCCAGGAACGTCTGGTTTCCCCATCCCCCAACAAACGACACGGCTGTGCTTGTCATATCAAGGGAATCCGGCTACCCTCGGGACATGGGAAAGATCGATGAGGCGCTCATCCGAATCGAGTCGATCAAAGACCCCACCGAACGTGCCATGACGCTCGGCGGTCTGGCCTCCACTTTACTCAAACTCAAGGGCGTCACCCCCATCATCGTCGGTCGTCTCGCCTACGACATCTACCTCGGCAACACCGACCAGCAGAAGGAACTCATCCTCGCCACCTATTCGGGTCGCTTTACCCCGCGCGTGTTGCAGGAAATCTTCGGCGAACAACTCCGCGGCACCGGCTTGATCTGGAAATGGCGCATTGCCAGTACCGATGTGCGAATCACCGGAGAGGCGCTGCTGGAACGCAAAGAGCTTTGCCGCGATTTCCGCACAGACTATGGCGTCGTGAAATTGATTCCCGTCGAGGAACTCCTCGCCGAACGCCTCCTCGCCTCTTTTTACCCCAAACCGAATGAGCAGGCCCGCTACGAAGCCAAACGCCTCCTCATGCTCGGCCTCGCCGAATCCCTCCCCCTCGACTGGCCCGCCCTCCAGGAATTGTGCAACTCCGAACTCTATCGCGCCGGAGAACAGCTCGCCTCCTTGCGCACCGAAGCCAAACAGGAAGTTGATACCGCCTTGGCTGCCGAAGAGGTCTTGAGCGGCACCACCCCGTCACCGGCATCTCCCAGCACGACAAGCACATCGCTCGGCTCCACCACCACCACTGCCTGAGACGAATCGGCCAATTGCCGCAGGGCCGCACTTTTGTCCTGTCCGGTTTGTTCTGTATCTTCGTCCGCTTCAAGCTCGAATTCCGCCAGTCGCGCCGACAACATTTTCACCTGTTGCTCCAGTTGACCGTAAGCGGCTTCCCACTCGGCCTCTTCCGCCTCCTCGCGTTTCCAGATCCAATACCCGGCCACATTCATGCCCATGTAGAGAATCTGCTGCACGACGAGCGCCCAATGACCGCTCAAAAATCCAGAAATCCCCCAGGACGTATCAGCCCAAAGAAAGATGAGGAAACTCGAAGGCCGTTTGAGGATACAGTAATAGAACCCGATCAGTGAAATGATCGTTGCGCTCCACTCGAGGGCGTTTCCAAAGAACACGCCCCAAGTGCCTGCCGATAACGCCTGCAAGGCTTGAATAAAGGGGAACATAACTGTGTCCTCATACTTTTAATGGTCTTGTTTTCTGTCCTGAATCAGCCTACTCCCCGCCCCAACACCGGGCAAATTTCAAGTCCCAACCCCTTGCCCGCCAAAGGAATTTAAATTCTTCGGAAATGCCTCAAAATGAGGATGTTTTCTATCCCGAAGGCGCAAGAACTTGAGGCTATTGTACCTTGAAATATGACGCGCACAAAGACTGTGGGCGCTGTCCCATACCCCCGCCAAGCCCTTGAGGATTCTTAAGAAAATCATTTCCTTAAGCAGGAGGTTCGGAGGACGGAGTCCTCCATCCTCTGTACGGGATAAAATCCCCTTCCGTTTTTAATCTTCGATAATTCCCGCCATTCGGTCTAAGCCGTATCTATTCAAAACATCATGCTCGGGAAAACTCAAGATCGGGCGT
>DBTH01000188.1:0-10104 GCA_002306945.1 Methylacidiphilaceae bacterium UBA1321
TGCCGACCCGTCTGGAGCGGGGACGCGGGAAGGGTGTATGTCGCCGGAACATTCCAGACGCTTTCATCGAAGCCGCTACCGGTGTGGCCGATTTCCTCGCCGTTGAAGTAGGTGATGTCTGTCTTGTCGGCGGCGCCGATGCGCAGGGTGAGGTTTTTGCCAGCCCAGGCGGCGGGGATGTCGATGACTTTGCGGAACCAGAAGACGCCGCTGAAATTGAGACCCTTGGAAGTCCACGTTCCGGGCACGGTCATGGTTTCCCAAGTGGAATCGTCGAACTTGAAATCGGCCCAGCCTTTTTTCAGTCCAAGGTTGCCGGGATCGGGATTGGGGAATTTGTTGTTGGTCTTGGCTGGGTCGTAGGAACGGGATTCGCAGGAGAGAAGGAAGGGCTTTTGTTCCGGGTTGCTGATGAGTGTCTGACGGCTGGTCCAGGCTTGGGCGATGGTGCCGCCAACGGAGGTGTTGATGATGCCGATCTTGATTCCGAGCTGATCGCCGAGGTTTTTGCCGAAATGCGCGCCGACGGCTGTGAAGGATTCGACATCCTCGTTGTTTGCGGGATTCCAGAATCCTTTGCAATCGTCCTGCCGCACGACGGCGTCGAATTTACGGGGGACGGAGAAGACGCGGAGGTGCGACGACTGCGCGATTTCGGCGGTTTCATTGTCGCGACCGACACCCGCGAGGGTCATTTCCATATTGGACTGGCCGGAGGCGACCCAGACTTCGCCGATCCAGACGTCGTTGACTTTGACCGAGCCTTCGCTGGAGGATACTTCGAGTGTGTGTGGGCCGCTGGCTTTGAGGGCGGGCAGCCAGAGGAGGAATTTGCCGTCGGTGGCCGAGAGGGTGATTTGCTTCTTGTCGGCGAGGCGGGCTGTGACGGGGACACTGGGAGCGGTCCAACCCCAGACGGGGATGGCAATGTCGCGTTGCAGAATGGCGTGATCGGAGAATACGGCGGGTAATTTCATGGCGAAACTTTTGAATAAAGATTGGCTGTAATTGTAATAATGGGTGCGCTAGACAATTGGGTGAGTTAAAAACAGGTCTTTCGGGATTTTCAATTCCTAAATTCTGCAATCAGTTGAACAGGGGGAGTATGGAGAAAGTGAAATTTCGGCCTAATAAATCGCTGGCTGGCGCGTTATATCCGGTAATGCAACACGTGTTTCGCGCGTTTATCGTGGTTTTGTTCGGGATCTCACTGCTTCAGGCGCAGACCTCTCCACCGGCAACCGGCTCGTCTGCCAGTAATACGTCGTCCACTCCTTCAGTTCCCAACACACCGGCGGGTGAAGCGTTGGCGAAGGCCGAGAAACTCTTCAAGGATCAAAACTGGGCCGAGGCGCGCAAGGCGTACGATCAGGCGCGGGAGTTGGTGGGCAATTGGAATGATCCGCGGGCGCGTCTTGCGGTGGAGGCGGGGGTGGCGTGTTCGTTGAAATTGAAGGAATGGGACGAGGCTTTCACCCGGGCGCGGAATTTCGTCGCGCAGAACAAGGGAAGGTTCGAGGAAGTCGTCGGCGAGCAATTCCTTGGCGGTCTGTATCTGATTGTCCCGCATTATGGAACCAAACAGGGCGGCGACTATTTCCGGGGTGAATACCTTCAGGGCGTGCAAGTGCAGAGCGGGCGCAAGGATCGCAAGGAAGCTATCCGGCATTACGAGCGGGCGCGGGAGTTGGTCATCGCGTTGCGCAAGGAAGCGGCGTCGTCGAAATCTGGCGATTCCCTCAAGCTCTTTACCTCGGCGCAGATTGGGATCGACTTCGACCTCTCGTTGGCATTGACGCGGAGGCTGGATGACGGGCGTTACTATTGGGGCGGCTGGTTTGGTTGCTGGTGGTGGAGCGGTTGGGGTGAGCCGGAGGAGGATTCCGAAGCGGTGGAGGAAGCTGACTACGATGAACCGCGCTTTGGAAGGCGTTGGATGCCGCGCTGGGCGCAACAGCAACAGGAGGATGAAAAGCCGAGCGGCTTGCCGGTGAACGAAAACGGGCAACCGCGTTTCATCACCACTCCGGCGGTGTATGTCTCAACTCTTGGCGACGGGGCGAAGATCCGTTTTCTACTCGACGAAATCCAGAAGCTCGACACTTCCGAGTCGCGTAATGCCGCGGCCAAGTCCCTGTTCCGCAAGGCGATGATTTGCAGCAATCTTTACGGGCCGGATGTTCTGCGTTACTGGAACGGGGGTAGTCGCTCCACTACCTACTACGACCGCCGTGGGCGCCCCATTCCGCAGCGCAAGGAAGAGGAAAATGCTTCTGCTCCTGTTGCGAAAAAGGTCTGGGAATTAGCCGAGGACGAGGCGTTGGTGATTGCCGGAGGCCGTTTGCAGGTGGTCACTTTGCCACCGGAGGAAAGTCCGATGGCGTTGCTCAAACAGATTTCGCAGCTTTATCCCAAGAGCGATGTCTTGAGCGAGGCGCTCTATGCGCGCGGGATTTATTTACAGGGTCGCCAGCAATTTCCGCAGGCGGTGGCGGAATATGAAAATCTTCAACGCCTCTATCCCAAGAGCAACCGCTTCAGCGATGCGGCTTCACAGATCGTTGAAATTCGCCGTCCCGGCATCCAGTTGACTGCGGGCGGAACGTATCTGACTGACAGTAAACCGGCGTTGTCGTTTTCGTACCGCAACGCGAAGGAAGTGAAATTCACCGCGTACCGTTTCGACATGGACGGCTGGATCAAGTTTTACCTCGAAAAGTTCAAACAGAGCGCGAACGGTGCCTGGCAGTGGAATCTGCAAAACATTCATAACAATCTTTTTCAGAGCGACGAAAAGAACAATTATTCGTGGAAGAATTTCGTCAGCAAGGAAGTCGTCGCTTCTTGGAGTGAGAAAGTCGCCTTCAACGAACAAAACCGCACCGAATCGGGCAAGTCCTCATCGCCCCTCAACGAACCGGGCGCGTATGTGGTGGAAGCGAATGTGGCCGATTCCGGGCAGGAACCGTCGCGCACGCTGATTGTCGTCAGTGACACGGCGATTGTTCACAAGGATCTTGAAAAGCGCGGACTGATTTACGTCGCCAATGCGCGGACTGGCCAGCCTCTTGCCGATCTGCCGGTGAAGTTGATCGAGACGTGGACGGAATATCAGGATAAGCCGCAAAAATGGACCTCGCATGTCGAGACCTACGACCGCAAGACCGACGCGAACGGCGTGATCGAATTTGCCCGGACGGCGAACAGTGGTTCCCAGGTCAATGCTGTCGTCATGCAGGCCGGAAACCGGATGGCGTTTTCGTTCTTCCAGAATTGGCAGGAATCGAACTACGAGCGGAATCAATTCGAGAATGGCGAGCGCATTTTTGTCGTCACCGACCGGCCAGTTTACCGGCCCGGAGAGGTGGTTCATTACCGCATTTGGTACCGCACGCGCTCGAACGGGAAATTCAATCCGCCACAAGCCAAGCGTACCTGCATGGCGCGGGTGAAGGATGCGAAGAATGTTTATATAGTGGACGGCATCCGTTCGGATACGGACGAATTGGGTTGCACTGGCAGCGAGTTCACATTGCCGGAGGGTGCGTCGCTGGGCGTTTACCGGATCGAAATCGACGGGCGGGGGGATTATTACGATGGCCGCAGCGTGGCCGGGAATTTGTTCCGGGTGGAGGAATACAAACGGCCGGAGTTCGAGGTGACGGTCAAGCCCGCGAAGACTCAGGCGCGGCTTGGGGAAAAGATCACGGCGAAAATCACGGCGCGTTATTATTTCGGCGCTCCCGTGGCCAACGGTCAGGTGAGCTATAAAATCTTCCGTGAAAATTACCGCCATGTCTATTGGGGTCCGTCCGAATTCGACTGGCTTTATGGCAAGGGTTACGGCCGTTATTATTACGCCTATCCGTGGCTCGGCTGGTGGGGACGTTGGGGTTGTCTGATTCCCGGCCCGTGGATCTGGCCCTATCCGGGCTGGCCTAATAATTCTTTTAACGGCGGCGACTACGAGGACATGGCGCGGCGTTCGCAGGAGAGCGGCACGCGCAAGGCGTTGCGCGAACTGGTTCTTCAGGGCAAGGCGTCGCTCGGCAAGGACGGCACGTATGAAGTCACCATCGACACCGCTGCGGCTAAGCGCGATCTCGGTGACCGCGATCATCGCTACACAGTGGAAGCGGAAGTGCGCGACGAGAGCCGTCGCACGATCACCGGTCAGGGAGATGTCAAAGTGACGCGACAGGCGTTCTATGCCTTTGCCGAGGCGAATAACGGCTGGTATCAGCCGCAGAGCGATGCGTTTATTGAAATCCGCACCTTGTCGCCGGACAACGAACCGGTCGCCACCGAGGGCCGAGTTGTGGTCTCGCAAATTCGTTACGAAAACGGCGAGGGCGCCGCGCGTGAGGAGGAAGTGAAGAGTTGGAACGCGAGCACCGACAAGGAGGGACGGCTGTCGTTCAAGTATCCGATCCCGGCGGAGGGACAATACCGCGTGACGTACAAGACGCGCGACTCGTGGAAGGAAGAGGTGCAGGCCAACGCGGTGTTCTGGGTGTGCGGGCCGAAATTCGACGGGCGTATGTACCGGTTCAACGATCTGGAAATCGTCGCCGACAAGAGGACGTATCAACCCGGCGAGACGGCGCATCTGCTCATCAACACGGCGCAGAACGATTCACGCATTCTTTTCAGCGACGACGTTTCCGAGGGAATCCTGCACAGTTACCGCTTCATCGATCTGCCGCAACGCAGCACCGTCATCGACATTCCGATCACGGCGGCGCACCTGCCGAATTTCTTTGTCGAGGCGACGCTGGTGCGTGACGGACAGATTCATCAGGAGATGCGGGAACTTTACGTCCCGCCGACGAAGAATTTGCTCACGCTCAATCTCTCGACCGACAAGGCGGTCTACAATCCGGGCGAGAAGGGAAAGGTGAAGGTCAAGCTCACGGATGCCGATGGCAAACCGGTTTCCGGCAATGTGACGTTGACCGCTTATGACAAATCACTGACCTACATTCAGGATGAGTTCGGGCCTGCGCCGAAGGTTTTCTATTACGGACAACGGCGCTATCACCAGCCGTTTGCCGATTCGTCGTTCGAACGGCCTTTTGCCGCGACGGGCAATCTGGGTGCGCCGGAAGATGTCTTGTATCTGATGAGCATGCAAGGAGGGGGATTGGGCCAATGGGGTGTCGGGACTTTGAGTTTGTACGGCGCGTCTGTGGCGGACGGGATGGAAGATTACGATTATCGCGGTAATTTCCTCGATGAATCGAAAGTGAAAACTGACTGGAGTGTGAGGTCGAAATTCCCGATGGAGAACGAACGCGGCGGGACTGGGTTTGCGGCGGGTGGTAGCAGTCGTAGAAGCGATTTTCTGCAAGCGCCTTCCAGTAATTTGATGCCTGATTCAGCGAGTGCTAGTGCTCCCAGCGCAAGCCCGGCCAAGCCCATGGTGATGGCGGGTTACGTGACAGGAGCCAAGGACGTGGGAGGAATGTTCTTTGAACAGGACGCCAAGAAGGACAAGGACGGGACTTTGGCCAAGGAAGAGACGGGAAGAGGAAATGGGTCGTGGATGGGATCGCTGTTTGCAACGAAACAGGTCGATCCGTCGATGCGGTCGAATTTCGCCGCGACGGCGCTCTGGTTGCCCAGCGTCAAGACTGATGCGAACGGCGAGGCGGAGAGCACGATTACATTCCCCGATTCGTTGACGACGTGGAAGCTGCACGGCTACGGCATCACCGATGCGACGCAGGTGGGCGACGGGACGACGGAGACCAACACGACGAAGAAACTCATTGTCCGGTTGCAATCGCCGCGCTTCTTCGTTGAACGCGACGAGGCGGTGCTTTCGGCCAATGTGCACAATTATCTCGCGGGGAGCAAAAAAGTGACAGTCGAACTCATTTTGCCTGCCGCGCAATTCGAGCCGCTCGATGGCGGCGGAGTGAAGGCCGACAAGGACGGATTCCTTCACTTGACGGCCAGCGCGAAGGTGAAGGCGGGCGACGAAAAACGGTTCGACTGGCCGGTGAAAGTCTTGCGCGAGGGCCGGGCTCTGGTCACGGTCAAGGCGCTCACCGACGAGGAGAGCGACGCGATGCAGATGGCATTCCCGGTGATTGTTCACGGCATCAATAAAATGGTGGCGCAGGGCGGTTCCTACCGCGTCGGGGACAATGGCACGCGCGAACTCAAACTCGATTTGCCCAAGGAAATCGATTCAGAACAGAGCAAGCTGGAGATCACGCTTTCGCCCAGTCTTGGCGGGGTGATGATCGATGCGTTGCCGTATCTGGTGGGTTACCCCTACGGCTGCGTGGAACAGACGATGAGCCGGTTCTATCCGTCGGTGCTGGTGAAAGAGACGTTGCGCAAGATGGGAACCGATCTGGAGGCGATTGCGAAGCAGCGCAAGCAGATGAATGCCGCCGATGTAAAGAATCGTTTCGGTCACAACGGCGACAAGAACCCCGTCTACGATTCGGACGAGCTCAACCGCATGGTGCGCACGGGCGTGCAGCGCCTGGCCAATTTCCAGCACGAGGACGGCGGTTGGGGTTGGTGGAAAGAAGACGATTCCTCGCCTTACCAGACCGCTTATGTCTTGCAAGGACTCCTCGCGGCAAAAGAAGCAGGAACATCGTTCAACAACGATCTGATCTATCGCGGTTTCAGCTTCCTCGAAAATTCGATCACGAAGGAATTGAAGAAACCGAAGGAGAATCAATCGCTCGGCGCGCTCGAAACGCAGTCGTTCATCGCTTACACATTGGTGCTCGGAGATCGCATCCAGAACGATGTGCAAAAGAAATGGCTCGACGATTTGTACGAGACCCGGGGCGATCAGAACAACTACGGTCGTGCGCTTTTGGCGCTCACGTTCAAGCTGCGCAAACAGGACGACCGCGCTTCGTTGTTGCTCGAAAACATTCTGCAATTCGCCAACCGCGACGACTCGAATGAGACGACGTGGATTCGCACGCCTTCGCAGGGCTGGTGGTTCTGGTGGAACAACGACATCGAGACCAACGCCTGGGTCTTGCGCGCGTTGGTGGCGGTCGATCCGAAGAACGATCTCTCGCCCCGCATCGTCAAGTGGCTCCTCAACAACCGCAAGAACGGTTACTACTGGCGTTCGACACGCGACACGGCGCTCGTGATCGCCGCGATGACCGATTACATGCGCGCCAGCGGCGAGGCAAACCCGGATTACAATCTGGTCGTCAAACTCGACGGGCAGCCGGTCAAGGAAGTGCGCGTGACGAAGGAGAATTTCTTTACCTTCGACAACCGCATCGTCCTTTACGGCTTGCAGGTGAAGCCGGGGCCGCACGCCGTCACGCTCGAAAAACAGGGAGCGGGCGCGCTGTACTACTCGGCCTACCTGTCCTATTTCACCAAGGAAGAGGACATTAAGGGAGCGGGCAACGAAATCGAAATCGTCCGCGAATATTACCGCCTCAAGCCAAAGACCGAAGTGGCGCTCGTGCCTGCCGACTCCGCGCTGCGTTCGAGTTGGTGGGGCAGATGGGGATGGTGGAGTTGGTCTCGGCCTGCCGTCAATCCCGCTGCACAGGAGAAATCGGAAGAGGCGACAGCGCGTCAGGAATTGCGCTCGGGCTACGACCGAATCCCGTTGAAGACCGGCGATACGGTGACCAGCGGCGAGCAGATTGAAGTGGTGCTCAAGATCAAATCGAAGAACACCTACGACTATCTTGCGTTCGAGGACATGAAACCGGCCGGATGCGAGACCGTGGACATTCGCAGCGGCGGGAAATTCGCGGGTGGCCTCTGCCCGAACGTCGAATTGCGTGACACGAAAGTGGTGTTCTTCATCGGACTGCTCGAACAGGGCAACCACATCCTGCGTTACAAACTCCGGGCCGAAACGCCGGGCGTTTTCCACGCCTTGCCGACATCGGGATTTGCCATGTACGCGCCGGAGGTTCGCGCTATCAGCGACGAAATCCGGCTGAAGGTGAAGGATCAATAACCGACAAAGCTATTTGACGAAATTAACGGAATTTGAAAAACAATTAACGAGAGGCTGTTTGAGAGGCGGGGACGATCTACTACCCGGTAGGATGCGGGCGTCTCAAAAAACAACCAGAGATTTGGTCTGCAACGGGTCATCCCGGGTTTTTGCGTCCCCTTGCAGTGAGGTCGGACTAATCGAATTATTGCTTTGTCAGAGGTAAGCCGTAATAACGGCTGACAGCATGCCGGATGAATTCGGAACTGCTGACACCGCAACGACGTGCGTGTTCGGTCAGCGCACGTTTGATTCCTTCGTCGAGACTGACCAAAATCTCGGGCGAGTTCCTGTTTTTTCTGGCCTTCATCGATGATTTCACCATATGTATTCCCTTCTATACCCCTTCAGATTTTGACTAGCGATTAGGCGGATTTAACTTTTCAATAGTCTACACAGTTTACTAGAGGACAACCCTATTGAATAAAGGGAAAAATAACGATTACGTACCTCTAATTAATGTTAATTGTGTCCACTCATTTAAGCTTACTCCTGGCGACTGTCAATCAGAATGGCTTGTATGAAGAAAAACTCATCTAATCTGCTACATCCCTGGACAAGATCCGCGCGAGCTCTAGCCGGGTCGCGTAGCGATACACGGTATGCATGGCTCCGCGCATAGGAATGAAGGAGTAACTGCCACATTCGTAGACCATGCCCGACCACGTGGCTCCGGGGTTGTTGCTGGGCAAGCCGACGACCATGTAGGTGTCGGGTAACTGGATTTGGCGCTGGAGCGTGCGTTTCCTGGTTTCGTATTCTTTTTCGGTCAGGACGCAATTGGCGAGGGAATTTCTGAGAACCTGATACTCCTCCTCGTAGGTTTCGGTAATGGTGAACGCGCAGAGCGCGCCGCCGGTGACGGGGCGTTTGACCTGGAGTTGAACGGTGAGCGCCGACTCTTTCAACCGGGCGTCCATGGCGGCATTGACGGCGTCGATGCGTTTTTGCCGTTCCCGTTCCTTGTCCTGGGCGAGCTCTTGTGCGTGATAGGCTTCGGCGGCCTGTGGATTGTAATGATATTTGCGGCGGATGTCTTCAGGCAGGGAACGAAAGAGGATTTTATCGGCACCGGAATCGTACATGACGGTGATGCCGTCGGGTTCGGTTCTCGTCACCTCGGCATCGACGTAGGACTTGCCTGAGAGCGTGGTGAAGGAGATTTTTTCGCCTGCCAGAGCGGGATGAAAACCGACGGCCAGAAAAAGGAGAAGTAGAAAGACCGGTATTTTCATTCGGATGGATCGGATTTGGCAGCCTGTTAGGAGCGAATGGGTACGTTACAACCCGGTGACGGCGCTTCGGGCGGGAGTGAAAATACCCTTGCGTCCGAAGGGCGGAGACGGGATGATGCCACTCTTATGGCAGATGCAGACAAAATGGACAAGATCGTTGCCTTGTGCAAACGACGCGGCTTTATTTTTCAATCTTCGGAAATCTACGGTGGTTTAAATGGCGCGTGGGACTACGGTCCACTCGGCGCCGATCTCAAGCGCAACCTGAAGGATTTCTGGTGGAAAACGATGACGCAGTACCGCGACGACATCGTCGGCATGGACGGTTCCATCCTGATGAACCGCGCCGTCTGGCGTGCCAGCGGCCACGAAGCGACCTTCTCCGATCCGCTCGTCGAATGTTTTGTCACCAAGAAGCGTTTCCGCGCCGACCAGATCGATCCGCTCAGCGGCACGGTGCATTGGTTCAAGGGATTTGAAACCTCCACGGGTGTCAAGCAGGACAAGCCTTTTGCCGTGCTCGTTCAGGAAGGCGAACACTCTGAGAAAGCCAAGAAAATCGCCAAGCAGTTTTATCAGCAGGGCCTGAATCTGGGATCCGACGCAACGCTGACGCTGATCGAGGATCGCACCGAGAAAGTGACGAACTCGACCCTGTTCAATCCCGAGAACGGCGCGCTCCTCTCCGAACCGCGCACCTTCAACCTGATGTTCAAGACCTATGTCGGCCCGGTGGAAAACGATTCATCGGTGACCTATCTGCGTCCCGAGACCGCACAGGCGATGTTCGTCCAGTTCAAGAATATCCTCGAAGTCTCGCGCAAGAAACTGCCCTTCGGCATCGCCCAGATCGGCAAG
>DBTH01000188.1:10386-31598 GCA_002306945.1 Methylacidiphilaceae bacterium UBA1321
ACGAGATCAACCCGCGCAACTTCATTTTCCGCTCACGCGAATTCGAGCAGATGGAAGTCGAATTTTTCGTCAAGCCCGGTGCCGGTTTTGAATGGCTCGAAAAGTGGAAGGAAGACCGCCTTGCGTTCTATGAAGCCATCGGCATCCCGCGCGAGAAGGTTCATGTCCACACAATTCCCGAAGCTGACCGCGCGTTCTATTCGCAGGGTACCTATGACCTTGAGTACGAATTCCCCTTCGGCATTCAGGAACTCGAAGGCATCGCCTACCGCACCGATTACGACCTCAAGCAGCACGCCCAGGCCAGCGGCAAGCCGCTTGAATATTTCGACGAAGAGACCAAGACAAAGTTCCTGCCTCACGTTGTCGAACCGAGCGCGGGCGTCGACCGTACCATCCTTGCGCTGCTTTGCGAGGCCTATGCCGAAGAAAAAACCACCGACGAAAAGGGCAAGGAGGAAATCCGCATTGTCATGCGCTTTGCTCCGCGCATGGCCCCGATCAAGGTCGGCATTTTCCCGCTCCTCAAGAACAAGCCCGAGCTTGTTGCCAAGGCGAAGGAAGTGCAGGAACTTTTGCGTCCGTACATGACCACGTTCTACGACGAATCGGGAGCCATCGGCCGCCGCTATCGCCGCATGGACGAAGTGGGAACGCCGTTCGGCATCACCGTCGACTTCGAGACGCTCGAAGGCGCGAAGGAAGGCGACCTGGCCGGACAGAAGGACACCGTTACGCTGCGTCATCGCGATTCGATGAAGCAGGAGCGTGTGACCATCGAGAGCCTCGTCCACAAGCTGGTTCCGCTGATCCGCTAACCGGGGACATACGTCCCTTTACCTGCGCGATAAGCATGGCCGGGTTACACCGGCCGTGCGGAGATCGTAGGTATTGGAAGCGGGAGATGGGGTATCGGCGCGAGGGTGCAGGCGATTGCCGGGCGAAGCGTCACATTGACTGCCATGCTGCTGTTCATCATTTACCTGGCGTTCATTAGTCTGGGGCTGCCGGATTCGCTTCTGGGCTGCTCGTGGCCGGTCATGCAGAGGGATCTCGCCGCGGCGTTTGCTCTGGCGGGGTACTTGTCGATGGTGGTTCAGGGCGGGACGATTGTTTCGAGCCTTTACAGCAACCGGTTGATTACCCGGTTTGGTGCGGGGAAGGTGACGTTGGTCAGCGTGGCGATGACGGCGGTGGCGCTGTTTGGTTTTGCGCTGACGCCCGGCATTCCTTTTCTTTTTGTCTGTGCAATTCCCCTCGGACTGGGAGCCGGTAGCGTGGATGCGGCGCTCAACAATTTCGTTGCGCGTCATTATCAGGCCCGTCACATGAACTGGCTCCATTGCTTTTGGGGCGTTGGAGCAACCACGGGGCCGGTCATCATGTCGGTTGTCCTGTTGCGCGAAGGGGGGTGGCGCATGGGCTACGGGATTGTCGCGGTCATTCAGGTCACTTTGGTTCTCACCCTGTCCGGCAGTTTGTTCCTCTGGCCGAAAAATTCCACGAATGAGAATGAAGGCGGGGAAGCGGCTGCGGCATCCGTGAAGGTTATGGGCAACCGCGAAGCATTGCGGCTCCCGTACGTGAAGCTGGCGCTGGTGTCGTTCATTTTCTACTGCGCGTTCGAGGCGACAACGGGATTGTGGATGAGCAGTTACCTTGTTCGTGTTCGTGGATTTTCCGCTCCCGATGCGGCGCGGACGGCGTCGTTATTTTACGGTGGAATTACGCTTGGCCGGTTCTTGTCGGGGTTTCTCGCCATGAAACTACGGAGCGTGTTTCTGATCCGGGGCGGGCAGATTCTGTGTGTGATGGGGGCGTTGTTGCTGAGCCTGCCGTTGCCGGATTTCGTCCTGGTGAGTGGCGTGATTCTGATGGGGTTGGGAGCTGCGCCGATTTTTCCCGGTATGTTACAGGAGACGCCTGTGCGTTTTGGTGCGGGAGTCTCGCAGGCGGTGATGGGCTTGCAGATGGCGTTTGCCTACATCGGATGCACGTTTTTTCCGCCGCTATTCGGGACGCTCGCGACCGAAATTGGCGTGGGCATTTTCCCGTGTTTTATCCTTGGCTGCGTGGTGACTATGTTTGTCGCGTCGGAATATTTACAGCGAAAGCTGGTACGGTGAGGTAACCGTTCACTCGTGGGCGTAGATGGTCTTCGGACGGCCTTCGAGTTCGACGAAGGTGCGTTCGACACTGCGGCGGTAGGTCTGCGGCGACTTGAGAGTGATTTGCTTGAAAACCTGACTGAAGTAGGCGGGGTTTTCGAATCCGACACCGAAGGCGATTTCCGAGATGGTGAGGGCGGTGGTGCGGAGTAGTTCCATGGCGGCTTCGACCCGCTGGCGGTTGATGTAGGCGGCGAGGTATTCGGCGGTTTCGCTGTGAAAGAGGTGGGAGAGGTAATCGGGAGAACAGTGGAGAATCTGGGCCAGCTTGCGCACGCTCAGTTCCGAGGAGCCGATGTGTTCGTGGACGAGTTTTTTGACCTGGCTGATCTTGAGTTTTTCGGCAGTGGGCAATTCGCGGGATTTCTCGATGATGAGCCGCAAGGTGTCGAGGTAGGCCAGGAGGAGGCCCTTGATGCCGGGCGGTTGGGGGGAGAGTTTGCTGTTCTGAAATTCGCTCATTTCGTTGAGGTAGGTCGCCAGTTGCGAGAATTTCGGTGAGTCGAGATAGCATTGTTCGACGACCGGGCTCTCGTGGGGCTCGCGCTGGGTTTGCAACTGGAGGCAGACGGTTTGATTGTAGACGCTGACGATGATGTTTTGAAAAATTCCGTTTTTTTCGACCTGGGGCAATTCCCGGTGGGGGATGCCGGCGGGGATGACGGCCATTTCGCGAGCGCCGAGGGGGAAGCGGTCGTTGATGAATTCGAAGAGGCTGCTGCCGTTGAGACCGATGGCGAATTCGGGGTTGAAATGAAAATGGAGCCCGGAGACTTCCATGATGTAGTCACGCAACGGGGGGAATTTGAGAGTGTAGAGAGAGTGGTCGACCTGCTGGAGTTGTTGCCGGACGACCTCTTCGACGAGGGAGAGAGTGGCAGCGGAGGATTGAGTGGAGGTGGGCATGAGGACGGTGGGGTGTCAAAAGCCTCGCTAATGCGAACCGTGAAAATCTAAGTTTTTTTATATTAATCCAAGGTTTTTTACCAGTTTTTAATTCGCTTGTAAGATAATTAGTGCGATGATTGTCACATTCAGGGGCTACAAGAGGTTTGATTGAATCCAGTTGAGAGACGGCAACAGAAAGCTGAATAAAACAGAAGCAGCAAGAAGTTGAGCGAATCAAGAATCTGAGATTTTCAACAAAATGGCATCCACACACCCACTTTCCCCAGTCACGCAAAAGCTTCGCGTAATACGAGAGGAATCCTCCGTGTCACGTTCTCCCTTTACATCTGGGCTATTTCAGGCTTGGATAGGGCAGTTTCACGACGAGATACGCGCCAATGAGAAGTGGCTTACGGAACTAGACCGGGCTATTGGAGACGCGGATCACGGAGTGAACATGCGCAGGGGAATGGAACAGGTGAAAGCGCACATGGTAGACCTCAAGGGAGCCGATTTGAGCAGTCAATTTCGCATGGTGTCAGGGCATTTGACGTCAAGTGTTGGAGGGGCAAGCGGGCCGCTTTACGGCGCGTTTTTCCTTCATGCGTCGTGCGTGGTTCCCGCTGGCAAACTTGAATTGCGGCTGGGAGATTTCGCTTCCTGTCTGGAAGCGGGGTTGCAGGGGGTTGTGGGTTTGGGTCATGCCCAGGCCGGAGACAAGACGATGGTCGATGTCCTGATCCCGGTGGTTACAGCTTTCAAGTCGATGTCCCGCCGTCAATCGTCCGCGGCAGATATCTTTTCCGAGGGCGTCCTTATTGCCGAGTCGGCGATGAAATCGACCATTCCCATGCAGGCGTCCAAAGGGCGTGCCAGTTATCTTGGCGCGCGTAGCGTCGGTCATCAGGATCCGGGCGCGACATCCATTTTCTTACTCGTTCGGGCGCTGGCGGTGGCTGCCACTCGCTTGTCGTCTCCAGAAGTCAAGAAACCTCAAACCAATACACCGAAACTCATACCATGAAATATATCCTAGCCTTCGATCAGGGAACCACCAGTTCGCGTGCCATCGTCTTCGACCACGATGGAAACATCAAGTCGGTTGCGCAAAAGGAATTTCGCCAGATTTTCCCAAAACCGGGATGGGTCGAGCACGACGCCGAGGAAATCTGGGCTTCCCAGAACGGTGTAGCCACCGAAGCCACCAGCCGGGCCGGATTGAGTTCCGGAGACATAGCGGCGATCGGCATCACCAATCAGCGTGAAACGACCATTGTTTGGGATCGCGCCACTGGCAAGCCGGTGTATAACGCCATTGTCTGGCAGGATCGCCGTACGGCGAGTTTCTGCGATCAATTGAAGAAGAAAGGGCTGCAAAAAGTCATTCAGAAAAAGACCGGGCTCATCATCGACGCCTATTTCTCCGGCAGCAAACTACGCTGGATTCTCGACAATGTCCCCGGTGCGCGCAAGGCAGCGGAGGCGGGCAAGCTTGCTTTCGGCAATGTCGATTCCTGGTTGGTCTGGAACCTGACCCGCGGCAAGAAGCACATCACCGATCCGTCCAACGCCTCCCGCACAATGCTCTTCAATATCCACAAGGGCGACTGGGATGACGATCTGCTCAAGCTCTTCAAGATCCCCCGTTCCGTGTTGCCGGAAGTTCACGCTTCGAGCGAAGTCTACGGTAACAGCGAACCCGATGGAATTCCGATTGCCGGTATTGCGGGCGATCAACAGGCGGCCCTCTTCGGCCAGGTTTGTACGAAGTCGGGCATGGTCAAGAACACCTACGGCACCGGCTGTTTCATGTTGATGAACACCGGCACCAAGCCGATTGCTTCCAAGAACAACCTGCTGACCACGGTGGCGTGGAAGATCGGCAACAGAACCGAGTACGCCCTCGAAGGCAGCGTGTTCATCGGCGGCGCGGTGGTTCAATGGTTGCGCGACGGTCTGCAATTCTTCCGCCAGGCTCCCGAGATTGACGCGTTGGCGGCAACCGTTCCCGATAACGGCGGCGTCTACTTCGTCCCGGCATTTGCCGGACTGGGCGCTCCGAATTGGGATCAATATGCGCGCGGCATCATCGTTGGATTGACCCGCGGCGTTACCCGGGCGCACATCGCCCGCGCGGCACTTGAGGGCATTGCCTTCCAGGTCAATGATCTCATCCACGCCATGCAGGCCGACTCCAAACTCAAGCTCAAGGAACTGCGCGTTGACGGCGGCGCCTGCGCCAGCAACCTCCTGATGCAATTCCAGGCCGACCTGCTCCAGGTGCCGGTGGTTCGCCCCGTCGTCAAGGAGACGACCGCTCTGGGTGCGGCCTATCTGGCCGGTCTGGCGGTGGGCTACTGGAAGGACATCGAAGAGATCTCCAAGCAGTGGCAGATCGATCAGGTCTTCAAGTCCCAGATGAACGCCAAGAAACGGGATGCGATCAAGAAGCATTGGGCCAAAGCCCTCAAGCGTTCCACGGCCTGGGAAGACAGCAAATAATTGGAGACAATTCGAAGTTTAATCTTATGAAACGCAGTACCTTCATCGATCAAGTCCGCAACGCAAAAGAATTGTGGGATGTGATAGTCATCGGAGGCGGCGCCACTGGACTGGGCGTTGCCGTCGATGCCGCCTCGCGCGGTTATCGCACCCTCCTGCTCGAACAAAACGACTTTGCCAAGGCAACTTCCAGCCGCAGTACCAAGATTGCCCATGGCGGGGTGCGTTACCTGGAGCAGTGCGATTTCGGCATGGTCTTTGAAGGCCTGCACGAGCGCGGGCGCATGATCAAAAATGCGCCCCACCTCGTCTATCCGCTCAAATACGTCATCCCGACGACGCACTACTGGGAACTCCCGTTCTTCGGCGCCGGGTTGACTCTCTACGATCTGCTGGCCGGGGGCATGAGCCTGGGGCGTTCGCTTATCCTGAGCAAAACGCGCGCGCTTCAACACCTGCCCACGCTCAATCCCGACAAGCTCTGCGGCGGCATCCTCTACATGGACGGTCAGTTTGACGACGCACGCCTGGCGATGACTCTGGCGCTCACGCTTGCCGATCACGGCGGTGTTCCGCTCAACTACTTCCCGGTCGACTCGCTCGTCAAGGAGAATGGCCGCGTGGTGGGAGTTCTCGCCCATGATGCCATGGCTGAACAACGTTTTGAAATCCGCGGCAAGGTCGTCATCAACGCGACCGGCATCTTCACCGATTTCATCCGCCGCATGGACGATAAAAACTCCGACCAGATGCTCAGCGTCAGCCAGGGTACACACATCGTCGTCGACAAGTCCTTCCTGCCGGGCACGACCGCATTGATGATTCCCAAGACCGACGACGGACGGCTGCTCTTCGGCATCCCCTGGTACGACCGGCTCGTCCTCGGCACCACCGACATTGCACGCAAGGACATCCCGCTCGAACCGCACCCGATGGAGGAGGAAATTGACTTCATCGTGCGCAATGCCAACCGCTACCTGAGCAAGACCGTCGAACGCAAAGACATTCTCAGCGTTTTCGCTGGACTGCGTCCGCTGGTCAAGGCGGAGGGAGCGACCAGCACGGCCAAACTTTCGCGCCTGCACCGCATAGTGGTTTCCGAATCGAGCCTCGTCAGCGTCGCGGGCGGCAAGTGGACGACCTACCGCCGCATGGGCGAAGACACCATGGAGCGGGCCATCAAGGTGGCCGGGTTGGACTACAAACCGTCGCCGACCCGCGATATGCCGTTGCACGGGAGCATGGAAGTCAGCGACCGCTCGCCCAATTCCGTTTATGGATCGGACATTTCCCGGATCAACGACCTGGTCAGTCAGGACAAGACGTTGGCGGAAAAGATCCATCCGAACCTTCCCTACAACTTCGCCGAGATCGTCTGGGCGGTGCGGGAAGAATCGGCCACAAGCCTCGAGGATGTTCTCTCGCGGCGCACCCGCAGCCTGTTGCTCGACGCGCGGGCCAGCATCGAGATAGCGCCTCGCGTGGCGCAGCTTGTCGCCAAGGAACTGGGACGTGATTCTGCCTGGGAAAAAGCCCAGGTCGAGGAATACACCCAGCTTGCCAAAACCTATTTGCCGGCTTGAATGGCGGCAAAATCAGAAGTGTACGTACACACAAAAAACCAGAAGGAGAAATCAGAATGAAATCAGTTAAAAAATCAGGTCCATTCTTGCGAGCGCTCTGCGTCACCGCGATTGTGGGCGTTTCGTCTGCGTGGGCTGGTACAGCCACCGACAACAAGGAGCTCGACAGCAAGGCTCTCGATAACAAAAACATGGCTATGGCCACCAAATCGACTTCGATTTGGGATCAGCAAGAGCTGACCGGCGATTGGGGCGGCGTGCGCACCGAGTTGCGCGAAAAAGGGGTGAACATCACCTTTAACGACATCGGCGACTTCCTCAGCGACGTCTCCGGCAGCCAGACCCACCATGCGACCTACTTCGGTCGTGTTCGTGGCACGGTCGATATTGACTTCAAGAAGCTTGCCGACGTGGATGGCCGCTTCTTTGTCACCGGCATGTACCAATACGGTCGCAACCTCTCCGGTCAATACCTGGACATCTTCGGATCGACCAGTAGTATCGCCGGCGAAGAAAGCCTGCGCCTGGATGAAGCCTGGTACGACCAGGGATTCATCGACAGCAAGGTGCACCTGAAGTTCGGTCAGATCGCCGCAGTCAATGATTTCGGCGCGACCAACTTCGACATCTTCATGAGCGATGAAACCGGTTATGCGGCCAACATCCTGTTCCGTGGAAACCAGCCGTTCAGTCCTGCTGGCAAACCCGGTGCGGAGTTGACCATCGACCTGTCCGATATCACCAAGGGTCTCTACATCAAGGGTGGCGGATTCACTGCCTACAATGATGCCTACCATCCCGACGAGACCGGTTTGAACTGGAACGATGACTTCAATCACGGAGCCGTCGGCGCAGGTGAAATCGGTTACGTCGAGCAGGACACCAAGTATGCCGGTACCTACAAAATCGGCTTTACCCTCAACGATCTCGCTGGCGGTCTCTATGGAGACTACTCTACCGGCGAATCCGTCAAGGGTAACTACGTCATGTACTATTCCATGCAAAAGTCGGTCTATCACCCGACAGAAAATGGAAAGCTCAACACCGACAAGGGCCTCGACATCCTCTTCCAGGCTCTCAGCGCTCCCGGCGACCGCAACCCGGTTGACTTCGAATCCCTCATGGGCTTCCGTTACACCGGTCTGTTTGAAGGCCGCGACAAGGACGAACTGGCCCTCGGCATCATCTATGCCAACGCCAGCAGCGCCTACAGTCGCGCCAATCAGAACGCCGGTGGCAATTCGCTCGACGGTGAAACCGACGTGGAATTGGCTTACAAATTCCATGTGACGCCGTGGTTTGCCATCCAGCCCGATCTGCAGGTCATCTTCGATCCGCGCGGCGACAGCGCCCGTTCGGACATCCTGGTGCTCGGTTTGCGCACAGTCGTGAACTTCTAATTAGTGTCAGTATAGAAAACAAACAATACAGAAAGAAGAATCAATCCTATGACTCCAAGTCCATTCTTAGGTGAATTATTAGGGACGATGATGCTCATCATCCTGGGTGATGGCGTGGTGGCGGGTGTCCTGCTTAAGAATTCAAAAGCGGAAAACTCAGGGTGGATCGTTATCACGGCAGGGTGGGCATTTGCCGTGTCGATCGGCGTATACATTGCCACAGCATTTGGCAGTGCCGACGCACACCTTAATCCGGCGGTGACGCTGGGTTTTGCCATCGTCAGCGGCGACTATAGCAAGATTGCGTCCTATGTTCCGGCGCAATTCATCGGGGCCTTCCTCGGTGCCGTGGTTGTCTGGCTGCATTACCTGCCTCACTGGGAAAAGACGGCTGATCCCGGTCTGAAACTCGGAGTATTCTGCACCGCTCCTGCCATTCGCAACAGCGGCGCGAATCTCCTCAGCGAAATCATTGGCACCCTCGTGCTGGTGGCAGGCATCGGAGCGATCTTCTCCAGTGCGGTCAAGGGCACGCTGGGTATTCCTGCAGGCTTGGGACCGTACCTGGTCGGCATCCTGATCTGGTCGATTGGTATGTCTCTGGGTGGAACCACCGGATATGCCATCAACCCGGCTCGTGACCTCGGACCCCGCATTGCTCATGCCGTACTGCCTATTGCAGGCAAAGGCGGATCGGACTGGGGCTATTCCTGGGTTCCGGTTGTCGGCCCTTTGATCGGCTGCGCGATTGCCGCCGTTCTGCTGAAATGTATTGCCTGATATAAAAACGAATCTCTGCCCCGCCGGCCGTCGCCGGTTGGGCAGGGACTCCTAACCGAATTAATCTGCTGCCATGAAAAAACTGATCAATTCCCCCGAAAATCTCGTTGTCGAGGCCATGGAAGGAATGGAAGCTGCGCACGGCGATCTCATCAAAGCGCACTATAATCCCAATTTCATCGTACGGGCCGATGCCCCTGCGAAAGGTAAAGTCGCCATTCTCTCCGGCGGCGGCAGTGGACACGAACCGCTACACGGTGGCTTCGTCGGAGCCGGAATGCTCGACGGTGCCTGCCCCGGCGCGGTCTTCACCAGCCCCACTCCCGACCAAATGTACGAGGCTGGCAAAGCCATCCATGGGGGTAAGGGGGTCCTGCTCATCATCAAGAATTACACTGGTGATGTGATGAATTTTGAACTCGCCGCCGACCTGTTGAAGGCGGATGGCATTGAAGTGGAAAGCGTGGTCATCGACGACGATGTCGCCGTCAAAGACAGCACCTGGACGGCGGGCCGCCGCGGTGTGGGCGCGACCGTACTGGCCGAGAAAATTTGCGGCGGCGCGGCTGCTGCCGGACTTTCGCTCAAGGAAGTGGCCGACATTTGCCGCAAGGTCAACGCCGAGGGCCGTAGCATGGGCGTGGCATTGACCTCCTGTACTGTCCCGCATGTTGGCAAACCGACCTTTGACCTGCCTGAAGACGAAATCGAAATGGGCATTGGCATCCACGGCGAACCGGGCCGCACCCGCATGAAGTTGCAACCGGCCGACAAGATTACCGAGATGCTCATGGATCCGATCATCACCGACATTCCCTACAAGTCTGGCGATGAGGTGCTCCTCTTCGTCAACGGCATGGGCGGCACACCCCTGCTCGAACTCTACGTCATCTATCGCAAGGCGGCGGCCATTGCCAAGGCGCACGGGTTGAAAGTCTCGCGCAATCTGGTGGGCTCCTACATCACCAGCCTCGAAATGGCCGGAACCTCAATCACCATGCTCAAGCTCGACGACACCCTGCGCAAATTCTGGGACGCTCCGGTCAAGACCCCGGCCCTGCGTTGGGGCGTCTGAAGAATTCATAGAAGATGAAACCTGAAACTCAAAAGCTGGAGGCCTGACCGTTCACTTTGAGCCCGGATAATGACTCTTGATGGGATCTGCCAACGGAGTACTTTCGGCCTTTGAGAAGTAGGGTTCCCTTTAGCCCGGATATTTCCCGATAAAATAACCGGGTTTGATACGCAAAGACATAATCAAATAAGAACAAGATGTAATCATGAAAGAACTGTCATCGTCCGCCATTGTTTCCTGGCTGCAACTGCTGGCCAGGATCTATGAAGAGAAGAAGGATTATCTCACCGGGCTGGACGCCGCCATCGGCGACGCCGATCACGGAGCCAATATGGCCCGCGGATTTGCCGCTGTTGCCGCCAAGGCTCCCCAGTTCGAAGGCAAGGACATCGGTTTTATTTTCAAGACCTCGGCGATGACGCTGCTTTCCACCGTGGGCGGCGCCAGCGGTCCGCTCTACGGCAGTTTCTTTCTGCAAGCCGCCGGGAAATCCAACGGCAAAACCTCGCTCACCGCGGCTGATCTCGGCGCATGCCTTGAAGCCGGAGTCGCGGCGCTCACGGCGCGCGGCAAGGCTGTCTTCGGTGACAAGACGATGATGGATGTCTGGCTCCCGGTTCTCGACGCTTACAAGGCATCGGCAGCCGATGGCGATCTGGTTGCGGCCCTGACCAAGGCCAGCGAAGTGGCCAAGACCGCCGCCGCTGCGACCATTCCGCTGGTGGCCAAGAAAGGTCGCGCCAGTTATCTCGGCGAACGCAGCGCGGGCCATCTTGATCCCGGCGCGGAATCGTCCTCGCTTTTGATCGAAGCCCTGCTGACCATCGCCAGGCAGTAAAATTTCAAAACCATGGTTGGACTCGTACTCGTTTCCCACAGTCGCGCGTTGGCCGAGGCGGTTCAACGGCTGGTGCGTTCCATGACCGGGCCGGAGTTGCCGCTGGCGATTTCCGGTGGAGCGGGTGAGGATCACCAGGATCTCGGCACTGACGCGGTGGAGATTCTTGAGGCGATCCAGTCGGTTTATTCCGTGGACGGCGTTCTTGTTTTAATGGACATGGGTAGCGCGGTGCTCAGCGCGGAGACGGCGCTCGATTTCCTCGAAGAGGCCCAGTGTCCGCATATCAAACTGACTTCGGCTCCATTCATCGAGGGCGCGGTCGCGGCGGGTGTCTCGGCCAAGCTCGGCAATGCCCTTGGCGATGTCACGGCGGAAGCGGTCGGTGCGTTGGCGCAAAAAAGCGAACATCTCAACGAAGAAAGCGAACCGGCCGCGGTTCCACCGACGCAAACCGCTCCGGTGGCGCAAGGGCCTTCGGTTCGTGTCGTCATCCCCAATCCCCAGGGCATTCACGCCCGCCCGGCAGCGCGGCTGGCGCAGGAAGCGGGAAAGTACAAGGCCGATGTGCGGCTGCGCAATTTGACGGCCGGCAAAGGGCCCGCTGTGGCCCGCAGTCTGACCAGTTTGATAACCCTGGGGGCGCGGCAAGGCCACGAGGTCGAAATCATCGCCAGCGGTCCGCAGGAACGGGAAGCGCTCGACGGGTTGAAGAAATTCATTGAGGCCGGAATGGGTGATTCTCTCAACGAAAAATTTGCGGAGGTTGAAACCTCGAAAACCGCAACGTCCGCAGCCGAGGGCCCGACACACGCGATGGGAATTTCGAGCGGCATCGGTGTTGGGCGTCTCTTTTTTGCAGCGGAGAGTTCCGTCTCGATTCCCGATGCGATTGCGGAGGATGTTGCGGCGGAGACCGCGCGATTGCATGAGGCGTTGCAGCAGACCCGCAAGCAAATGCAGGCCGATACAGCCGCGCTTTCCCGACAGATTGGCAAGAGCAAGGCGGAGATTTTTGTCGCGCAAATGCTCGTCCTCGACGATCCTGCGCTGACCGAACGCGCCGGTCAATTGATTGCGGAGGAAAAGAACAACGCCGCTCGCGCTTGGTGGCAGACGATTCAGGAGGCGGTGACAGTTTATAATAATCTTGAGGACGAACTCCTCCGCCAGCGTGCCGCCGATTTGAAGGACGTCGGACTGGCCGTGTTGCGGCAACTCGGTTGCGGCGCGTCCGACCGGATCGAATTGCCCGAACCGGGTATTGTCGTGGCCCGTGATTTGACTCCGGGTCAGGTGACGCAACTCGACGGGGAAAAAGTTTGCGGCGTGATTTGTCTCGAAGGCGGCAGGACATCGCACAGCGCGATTCTCCTCCGCTCGCGCGGTATTCCCGCCGTCGCGCAGGCACAAGGCGTTTTGCAATCGGTCGATTTCAATGCAGCACCGGTCCTCGCCGTGATCAATGGCGAAAGCGGAGAGATCACGCTCAACCCCGACAAGGCGGCTCTCGAATCGGTCGAGACTGAACTCGCCGCGCAAAAAGCCCGTGCGGCACAGGAAAAAGCCGAGAGCGGCCAGCCCGCGATTACGAAGGACGGACGCCGGATCGAAGTCTTCGCCAATGTCGGCAGCCTCGCCGATGCGGAAGCGGCGGCGGCCAACGGCGCCGATGGCATCGGACTGTTGCGCACGGAATTTCTCTTCATGGATCGCGCCGAAGCGCCGAACGAGGAGGAGCAGTACATTTCTCTGCGCGACATCGTTCGCGCGATGGGCGGCAAGCCGGTGATTGTCCGCACGCTCGACGCTGGCGGCGACAAAAATATTCCCTATCTCGATTTACCGAAGGAGGAGAATCCGTTTCTCGGCGTGCGCGCGATTCGCCTCTGTCTACGACGGCCGGAATTGTTCCAGACGCAATTGCGGGCCATTCTCCGTGCGGCACTCGAAGGCGATCTGCGCGTGATGTTCCCGATGATCGCAGCCGAATCGGAACTCGTCTCGGCGAAGACGGCGCTGGCTCAGGCCCACGCATCGCTCGCGGCGCAGAACGTTCCGCATCGCTGGCCGGTTCCGGTCGGTATGATGATGGAAGTTCCATCGGCGGCGCTCGTCGCGGACAAGTTCGCCGCGCAGGTGGAATTCTTCAGCATCGGCACCAACGATCTCACGCAGTACACCCTCGCGGTCGATCGCGGCAACACAGCGTTGCAGGATTTAAGCGATACACTCAACCCGGCGGTTGTGTCGCTGATCGAGACGATTGCAAAAGCGGCCCACGCCCGGCAAATTCCCGTGGCCGTTTGCGGTGAGGCGGCGGCGGATCAAAAGGTTGCCGCGATATTGCTCGATTTAGGCGTCACCGAGTTGAGCATGAATCCGCGCTCCATTCCCGGCGCCAAACACTGGATTCGCCAGCGCTGATTGGGGGCTTTGCTCCCAGACCCTCACCAAGGGAAATGATTTCCTTTGGAAACCTCCAAATTCCCGGTAGCGCAGGGAGGGGGAGGCTGCTATAAAGCGGCTATTCGGCAGTGAAATGAGTGCGCGAGAATGAAAGTTTTTTCCTTTGACGTATTTGACACGGCAGTTGTCCGCTGCCTTGCGCACCCGACCGATTTATTCGATTACGTTCCCGCAAAGGCCGGAATCGACTGCGCCGATTTCAAGACGCGCCGCGTTGCTGCCGAACACGATTGCTATGCGCGTCATGGAGGTCACGCGACTCTGGAGATGATCTACCGGGACGAATGCCGGTTGATCGGATTGACTGCCGAGGAATTGTCCCGTTTCCGCGCGGCGGAGGTGGAATTGGAGCTGTTTGCTTGTCGTGCGGTTCCGGTCATTGCGCAACGCATCGAGGAAGCGCGTACTCAAGGGGCGCGGATTGCGTTCCTCAGCGACATGTATCTGCCATCGGATGTGATCCGGAAAATATTGTCCGAAGGAAATCTTTATAGGGAAGGGGACCTGTTGCTCGTATCGGGCGAGGAGCGCGCGGGAAAGTGGGACGGGGCGTTGTTCCGGATTTTGTTTGAGCGGCTCGGCGTGTCCGCGCGGGAGGTTCACCACACCGGGAACAATTACCGCAGCGATTACGAAGCGCCCCGGAAGCTGGGAATGCGGGCGACTTATTTTGAAGACGGCAATCTGACCGCGCGGGAGGAAAAACTCGCGGCTTACGACAAGTCGCCGCGCTCATGGTGTTCGCTCATTGCGGGAGCGGCACGACGGACGCGATTGGAGGAGAGGCAGACACCGACATCCCATCTGGCGGCGGTGAAGCAAGTGGCGGCGGAAATTGGAGGGCCGGTGCTGGCGATGTACGTTTTGTGGATATTGAAGACGGCGCAAGCGGACGGCATTCGGGCGCTTTATTTTGTCGCGCGTGACGGTTACCAGATGGTGCTGATGGCGCGCAGTCTTGCGGAAGGGTTGGGGATCGATATGGAGATTCGTTATCTCTACGGCAGTCGGCAAGCGTGGTATTTGCCGGGCGTGGAGGAGCTTGATGAGGATGTTTTTCTCTGGCTGCTGCGCAGCACGCCGGAGTTGACTCTTGAACGACTCCTGGCGCGTGCGGAGTTGACTCCGGAGGACGTGGCGGAGGAATTGAAGAGACAGGGCGTTGCGGATGAGCTGTTCTGCCGGGAATTGACTGGAGAGGATCTCGAATACCTCAAGAAAGTCTTCCTGAAGTCCGAGTCGATTCGGCAACAGATTTTGCAGAGGGCGGATCGCAACCGCGAGTCGCTGTTGGCTTATCTCGAAGGCGAGGGGTTTGGCCGCGACCTGCCGTGCGCTGTGGTCGATCTCGGTTGGATGGGCCGGTGTGTCCATTATCTGAATCGTGTTCTTAAAAAACGCCAGTGGCGACCCGCCGGGGCGTACTTCATGAATATCATTTCCCGTGACGCGATGAATCGCGATTTCAAGGGTTATGTCCCCACGGAAAATCGGATGGACATGATGGAGATTATGCTTCTGGAGAGTATGTTTACTGCGCCGCACGGCTCGACAACAGGCTACCGTTTTGTCGATGGCCGCAGCGAACCGATCCTGGATGAGCCCTCCGCGTTTCTGAAGGAATGGGGCGTGCCGACAGTTTGCGCGACGACGGAGCGTTTCGGGCAATTGCTGCTGGAGGCGAGTGCGTTCTGGTCCGCGCAGAATGAAATTCCGTGGACGACGTTGACCGATTATTTGTCGGACATCATGGCGAACATGAGTCGCGGCGAAATGCGTGCCTGGGGCGTTTACCAATTCGATACCGAGCAGGTCAAGGGTGTCGGGCGTCCGCTGGCTCAGCCGTTGCCGGTGAATCTGCATACCGTGTGGACGGCGCTTGTGGTGGGGAATGTTCCCAAGTCTTATCGCGCCTACTGGATCGAGTGTTGCTACAGCCTGACTCCCCGCTGGTTTGAATTGTTGATCCGGTATTCGATCCGTTTGCGCGTTGCTTTGGCGCAAAAGGTTTTTGCCAGAATCCGGCGACTGATCGGGCGATAGCGAACAGGTAACGTTCGCGCAAAAAAGCTTCTCTTTTATCCGCTCCATCCGAAAAGGAAAAGGACGGAAATCATCTCGTTCCGAGTGGGCAAATTTTGACCATTGGAGAAAAAACTTCGCCTCCGGTGCCGGCCAGTTAACCGGCTCAAAATCAAGGGGACTGTGGCAGTCTTCCAGATGAAAAGGAATTCATCTCATAAATAGTAATCTCCCTCAGAGCGCGGACGATAGAGGGACTACAAGTTGTATCTAATAATTAACATGAGGTTACTAATATGAAATCAGCACTAACATGGATTGTTACAGGCGTATGCACCGTCATCACTAGTGCGGGATTGTTTGCCGCAGAAACTTCAACTCCTGTGGTCAAACAGTCCCAGGTTGTTGTAGAAAAGAGCGCCAAACCGCTTCTCTATCGCACCGGAAATGATAATCTTCTCGTGGCTCCTGCCGTGAGCAAGGAACAAGCGAAGGCGGAAATCGCTGCTGCCGGTGGAAATTCTTATGCTTTGGCCATCAATCACGGAAGCGCCGTTCGCGCCATGGGCGTCGTTCACGTGGATGGCCGTACGCTGTTGGTCGCCAACCCCGAGGCTTATCAGAGTCGCGTGGCTGCCGCCAAGAAGAATGCCGACGTGAAGGTTGCGACGGCCGAAACTCCGGCTCGCTAAATTCCGTATAGGAAAACGAAAAAGAGCGGATGGTGGTACTCGAAATGAGTGCTGCCATCCGCTCTTTTTATTTCTTCAAGTGTTGCTGATTTCAGCGAAGAAACGGGAAGTCTTTAGCCCGGATATTTCACCATGAAACGGAAAACTGGCTTGATCTCCGAGCGAACATCGTCGTTGCTCCTCGGTTACAGATTGCGTTGCAATATGCGCCCTCGTCGCGCCTTGATTTTCGCTCGTATCTCTTGCGCCATTTCTCCATTCCCTGATGAAATAACCGGGTTAGCGGGAGTGCTGGGGTGCTTGTCCCTGCTGCTCGGGTGTATTCATGAGCGCCATGCGGGAGATGCCGGCTTTTTGCATGGCATCGATGACGTCCATCGCCTGCTGCATGCGCAGGTCGCGGTCGAACCGCAACACGGCGGCGGCTTCGGGATCGCTTTGCTTCCAGGCGGTCAATGCGGCAGTGAGTTCGGCGACATTGACGCGCTGTTTGTCGAGGAAGATTTCCCCATCGTGATTGACGGAAATGGTTTTGACTGACTTCGGGTTGACTTCGGTCTTGGTGGCGGAGCCGGTGGGCAGGTTGAGCTGCACGCCTTGTTCCAGCAACGGTGTCGTGATGATGAAGATGATCAGCAACACGAAGGCAAGGTCGAGGAGCGGAGTGATATTCAACTCCGCCATCGTGCTATAGCCGCTGCGTTGGGAGAATCGTTTCACGAACCCTTGAGGTAACGGTGTTCGAAGGCGGCGGCGAGTTCGGCCGCGAAGTTGTCGAGTTCGACGGTCAGGCCGCGAACGGTGACGACGAGGAAATTGTAACCGAACATGGCCGGGATGGCGACCAGAAGGCCGGTGACGGTGGTAATCAACGCGGCGGAAACGCCCGGCGCCATTGAGGCGAGGCTGGCGCTGTTGGCGGCGGCGACTCCGGCGAAGGTGTCCATGACGCCCCAAACGGTGCCGAGCAGTCCGAGGAACGGCGCGCCGCTGACGGCGGTGGCCAGGAGAATCATGCGGTCTTCGAGCATGAGGGCCTGTTCGCCGACTTCGCGTTCCATGGCGGAGCGGACGGCGCTCATGGCGACGCTCGATATTTTATCGGCATCGGAGATATTGACGGCGAGGGATTCGTCGACTTCGGTCGAGCCGAGCATTTGGAAAACGAGTTCACGGCAACCGGCCATATAGACCCAGTACGAGGGCGAACTGGCGTAGGTCTCGCGCGACATGAAGAGGGTGAGCGGGCGGCGGCTGTTGCGGAATTTCTTCAGAAACAGCGCGGTCGAACGGCGCGCGCGGCGCACCAGGACGAACTTGGTAATCATGACCGACCAGCTGAAGATCGAGCCCAGGACGAGGAGACAAATAATGACTTTGCCCTCGACCGTTGCATGGCCGAGCGCGTACAGGATGCCGCCACTGGCAGCAAAAAGGTTCACCGATACCGGCATTAACATAAGCGGCTACTATGAGTTACTCGTCCCCACTCGTCAACAACGGGTTCGTGAGTCGCTTGCTCGGTGGTAAGGGGAATCGACTTTCAGCTTCAGTGGTCTTGCGGCAATCCCTTGGGATCGCGTGCCCCATGCCAGAAACGGAGGATGTCGAGGCGGGTTGAGTCGGTGTTGACCCGATAGAAAATAAGGTAGGGGCTATAGACGATCATTCGCACCCGATCTCTTCCTTTGACCGGCACGCCCATCAAGGGGGCTTGTTCCAGGGATTGAGCCGCTCTCAACAATTGTTTGCCGTAGCGTTCGGCGGCAGTGGGGTTGTTTCGGGCAATGTAGCGGACAATTTCTTCAAGATCGCGCCACGCACGCTCGCTTATTTCGACTCTCGAATACATTGCTCGATTTTGTTCTGAATTTCTTCAATCGTGAAGCGGGGTGCGTTATTGGCGGATTGAAGGCCTTCGTCAATTGCCGCGAGCATTTCGTCGGTGGGAGTGAATTCCTCATGGGTTTCCAAATCGGTGAGCCGCCGCCAGATCGCCCAACGGTCGTTGGCGTTAAGCTTGGGGATTTCGTCGAGGATTTCAGTGATGCTCATGGGAATAAGCTAGCCGATGGAGGGAACGGACGCAAGAGGGTGTGAGCGGGGTGGGCCGCCCTCATTTCAACCCTTCGAGCGCGTGGAGAACGTGCATCTTCGTCAATGCGGCCTTCGGGTGGGCGAAGCGGATTTCGCGGGTCGAATCGCCCTGGTGGATGAGCAGGACGGTTTCGACCACGGGACAGGACGGGTCGGGGCAGCAAAGTTCGGTCAGCGTAATGGCCGCATCGGGAGGCAAGTGCAGGGCGTGGCGCACCCATTCTTCGACCTTTTGCCGGACCGCGGCGGAGTCGGGTGGTGGATCGAATCGGATCAGGTGCGGATGCATGGGAGATAAGGTTAAAGCTCAAAAGTCAAAGGTCAAAACGGGGCGGGTTTCCGATTTTGTTCGTATGCAATGGGAAAAAAGCCATTTACAAGGCGCGAATTTCATCGGAGACTACCCCACTAACCTTACGTGGCGCTTGACCCTGTGTTCAAGTGCCCTAAAAGAGAAGAAATCATGAATGTTACTGTAGAAGAACTGTCCCCATGCCGCAAGCGGCTCAAGATCGAGATCCCTCCGAATCGCGTCAACGAAGCGATTGAGAAGGTGACCGATGATTATCAGAAAGCCGCCCACATCCCTGGCTTCCGTCCTGGCAAGGCGCCTCGCACCGTCATTGCCAAGAAATTCTCCAAGGATATCGAATCCGAGATGCAGCGCACCCTCGTCCCCGAAGCCTGCCGCGAAGTCATCAAGGAAAAGAAGCTCAACGTTGTCAGTCGTCCGGAAATCGAAGATTTGAAGTTCCAGCGCGGTCTGTCCCTGAGTTTTTCGACCGTCGTTGAACTGGCCCCCGAATTCAAGTTGCCCGATTATAAGGGTCTCTCGATCAAGAAGGCCGAGCGCGATGTCAAACCCGAGGAAATCGAGATGGCGATCACCTCGATTCTCGAACAACACGCCTCCTTCATCGACGTCGACCCGCATCCGCTGGTCAAGGATGACTTTGCCGTCATCAATTTCAGTGCCGTCAGCGAAGGCAAGGCCCTCAAGGAATTGCTGCCTCCCGCCGCCGCATCGCTGGCCGAGTCCCACGACTTCTGGCTCTGGGTCAAGGACGAAGCGTTCCTGCCGAAATTTGCCGACCAGTGCATCGGCATGAATGTTGGCGAACGCCGCGAAGTTGCAGTCGAATTCCCCGCCGATTTCCGTCACAAGGAAGTGGCCGGCAAGAAGGCGTCCTACACTGTCGAGCTCAAGCAGATCAAGGCCCGCAAGCTTCCCGAGCTCAACGACGCCTTCACGCAGGAATTGGCCAAGATCAATGTCGACGAATTCCGCAACCGCATGAAGGAAAGCCTCGTTTCCCAGAAGGTCACCCAGGCCGACCAGAACGAAAAAGGTCAGCTCGTTGAAAAGCTCCTCCAGGGCGTCAACTTCGAACTGCCCCCGACCGTAGTCGCCGAGGAAACCAGCCAGACCGTCTACGACATCGTGGCCGAAAATCAGGCCCGCGGCATCCCGGTGAGCCTGTTGGAGGAAAAAAAGACCGAAATTTACTCCAACGCCACCAAGACGGCGCAGGAACGGGTGAAATTGACTTTTGTCGCGCGTAAAATTGCCGATGAAGAGAAGATAACCGTCACACAAGACGAACTTGTGGAACGACTTCAACTTCTCGCCGCCCAACAGCAAATGCCCCTGGAACAATTGGTGAAGAAAGTCAGCGAAAACGGCGCGATTGCCAGCATTGAGGAACGCCTCTTGCTAGGTAAAGTGCTGGATTTTCTGTTGAAGAACGCCAAAGCAGAGTAAGTTTCCTAAACAAGAAAACAATTGCCATGCCCATCATTCCCAATCCGCAGATCATCGAACGCGACGGACGTACCGAGCGCGTCTATGATGTCTATTCCCGACTGTTGAAAGACCGGATCGTGTTTCTTGGCACCCCCATCAACGACGATGTGGCCAATATGATCATTGCCCAGCTGCTCTTTTTGCAGACCGATGATCCCAAGAAAGACATCAATCTCTACGTCCACTCACCGGGCGGATATGTGACGGCGGGCATGGCGATTTACGACACCATGCAATACCTCACCTGCGACGTGGCCACCTACTGCATCGGCCAGGCCGCCAGCATGGGTGCCGTCCTTCTCGCCGCAGGCACCAAGGGCAAGCGTTACGCCTTGCCCAACGCCCGCATCATGATTCACCAGCCCCTCGGCGGCGCACAAGGCCAGGCGGCCGACATCGCCATCCAGGCCAAAGAAATCCTGCGCACCAAAAAGACCCTCAACGAAATCCTCGCCTTCCATACCGGCCAGAGCGTTGAGCGCGTTGAGAAAGACACCGACCGCGACAATTTCATGAGCGCCGAAGAAGCCAAGGCTTACGGCCTCGTTGACGAAGTCGTCAAATCCCGCCACGAAATCAAAACTCCTTCGACTGAAGAGAAAAAATAACGACCTATGGCTCGCCCGGCCAACCTGACCATGTGCTCCTTCTGCGGCAAAAGCCACGCAGAAGTCAAAAAGCTCATTGCCGGGCCGGGCGTTTACATTTGCGACAGTTGCATTACGGTCTGCAAAAACATCCTCGATAAGGAAATCAAGGAGGAAACTCGCCGCACCGGCAGCGAACTCCGTCTAAGCAAGCCGATTGAAATCCGCCGAGAACTCGACAAGTACGTCATCGGCCAGGACGAGGCGAAGCGGGCCATCGCGGTCGCCGTGTACAACCACTACAAGC
>DBTH01000307.1:0-2716 GCA_002306945.1 Methylacidiphilaceae bacterium UBA1321
AGCACACCACAACCGCTTGCATGAGCAATACCTACTGAGCAGTACCTATTCAAAACCTCGCGCCCGATCTTGAGTTTTCCCGAGGCTAAGGCTTCTTTGCGCGTCTGTCACTTATTGATGAGCAATAAACTCCCTCCTTGCGCCTCCCCTTAGCCTCGGGAAATTCTCAATCCCAAGCATGATGTTTTGAATAGATACGGCTTAGAAAGAAAAAAGACGATCTACTACCCGCTCCTTGCACAAAACCTTGCACGACCACGAGGCAAGCGATCCTGCCGCCGACAGATTAATACAAATAGCGGCCGTAGATTTTTTCCAATTCCCGCCCCATGACATCGAGCGTATGGAACTGACTGATCCGCTCGAACGCCCGGCGCCCCGCCTCGGCCGCAAGACCGGGGGCTTCCAGCACGCGACGCAATGTATCCGCCAGTGCGACCGGATCGCGCGGCGGCACCAGCCAGCCGGTCTCCCCATCGCGGATCACTTCCGGAATCCCGCCGATGCGAGTGCCGATGACCGGACGCGCCATCGCCTGCGCCTGAAGCACGATCTGCGGCACTCCCTCGTGCGCATACGACGGCAATATCAACACCGCCAAAGACGCCAAAACATCCGGGACATCGCCGCGGTAGCCAAGCATATGCACGCGATCCGTCAAACCGCTGGATTCAATCTTCGCACGGATACTGGCCTGACAGGGTCCCTCTCCCGCAATGACGAAATGCACCGGACTCGAAGGCGAACGCTCCAGAAACAACTTCGCCGCCACAATAAAATCATCATGCCCCTTCCAACTGCGCAAAACCGAAATCATTCCCACAAGTGGCGTCGATTCCGGCAGTCCCAACTCCTTTAGCACCGGCCCGGAAGACCTCGGGCTAAACCGCGACACATCGACCCCTGTCGGCAAACACTCCAACCGCTGAGGATTAATCCCCTGCTCGGCCACCAACCGGTCGACAATGCGCTGACTCGTCGTCAACACGTAATCCGGCAACGCCTCGAAGGCCACCCGCGCCAGAAACCGGCTGCGATATTCGACCTCGATATGTCGCGAACGGATGATCAGCGGCACCTGCGCCAGCCGCGCCGCAACCCCACCCAACCACGCATCGCGCGAACTATGCGTATTGACCACATCAATCCGGTGATGCTTGAAAAAGCAAATCAACCGACACAAGCCCCACGTCCAGTCCAGCCGGCTAAAGGCAAAATCCACGACAGGTATCCCCACCTTCACACATTCCGCGTAAATACGACTGTCCCTCGGTGCAACCAGCCACACTAAATGCCCCTGTAGCGCCATCCAGCGCAGTTCGAGAAATATACGCCACTCCTGGCCTCCCCAGCCCTTGGAACTCTCGGTATGAACAATCCGTAATCGCCGCATAGTGAAAGGCGTTACTATGGGGGCATTCTGCAAGAAGGGAACTCGAAAACTTCAATCCTCTAACAAGCTGCTGAAGAGGATTCGAATGATACATCGAAACCTTCCGGCAGACAACCCGCGCTCTTCCGTTTCTCCTCGCACTTCGCGCACCTTTTCCCAGTGACGATTTTTTCCCGCTGACAACGTATCAACCGGGCTAATCTCGTCTCCATCAACTTCGTGTAACAACGTATCACATTTGTTTTAAATTCGCCCACAGACAGACCGATACATTACCACTCACCCCGTTATTTTACCGGAAAACGAGAAAACACCCAGACTCACCAACCCATTCCGCCGCAGACCTTCTCCACCGACCATGAAAACAATACAGGATGGTTTGAACGCCAACAACGCCATGGCCAAGGCCGTCGACCAGATCAAACAATCCGGCATCCAGATGGCTTCCTCCATTCAAAGCCTCATCGACGCCAGCCATTCCATCGGCCAGGTCAGCCGCGACCTCAAGGAAATCGCCCTCCAGACCAAAATCCTCGCCCTCAACGCCGGAGTCGAAGCCGCCCATGCCGGTGAACGCGGCGCCACCTTCGCCGTCGTCGCCGAGCAAATCAAGGAAATCGCCGAGCGCTGCAAGAAAGCCTCCGAAAACACCAGCGTCCTTATCCAGAATTCCCTCAACATCTGTAAAACAGCCGTCACCTGTGGCGAAGGCATCGAAAACGACATCGACAGCATCGTCTACCATCAGTTTGAAATCACCCAGACCCTCTCCAACCTGGCCTCCCAATCGCCTACCGGCGATACCCCCGCCTCCGCGGACACCGATGCCGGTCAACCCGATAAAATCATCTTCAACCCCGCAACCATGGCAACGGGCGAAAACGACATCGACCAACAACACCGCAACCTCATCGACATGATCAACCAGCTCGGCGACGCCGTCCGCGAAGGCCGCGAACGCGAAGGCCTCAACCCGTTGCTCGACTTCCTCACCGACTACGTCATCAAACACTTCAGTGCCGAGGAAAAACGCATGGACGAACGCCGTTGTCCCGCTGCCGACGCCAACAAACAGGCCCACGCCAAGATGCTCGCCGCCTACACCGATTGGCGTAAAAAGTACGACACCGGTAACGATCCGAAGGGCATGGTTCTCGAACTCCAAAAGCTCCTCAGCAAATGGCTCGTTACCCACGTCTGCGGCATCGACTGCTCCCTGCGACAGACCGCCGCTGCCAAGGTCACTGTCCCTGCTGCTGCCTGACTGCCAGAAACGGAGCTATCACGGCAGCGTAACCCTGCACCCAGCTACGCGAAGCGGTA
>DBTH01000307.1:2962-4021 GCA_002306945.1 Methylacidiphilaceae bacterium UBA1321
CTGCACCCAGCTACGCGAAGCGGTAAAGAACATCAAGTTGAGACGTAAGCATTACTGGGCGCAAGTTCAGCCTGCCGTCTCGTTGCCCGGTTTTCCCGTTTTGGAACAAAATTGTCATATTTTTGACAAACTGCGCACGCAACCTGCTTATCAGATTAATGTCCTCCCTGGCAGGAGTATGGCAACCGCTCAAAAGCGATTGCACGAAAAGAAAAAACTAACGAATGGAATACAGGTAGCCGAAATAATCAGATCAGGAGAAACCGCCATGAGCCCATTCCTTCATTACTTCACCGAATCGGTCGCCAACAACGGCCGCCGCGTCACCTCGATCCCGCTGATGAAATTCATCTCCAGCATCGACCTGACCGATAACGCGGATGCCAATAACCAGGCCGAACAACCCGCACAGCCCGGCAGTTCTCTCAGCGACCCCGAACTCTGGTCGAAATAAAAAAAACGAGCGTTCCTCCCGGCCAACCCGGCCGGTTTAATAATCGTTCGGATCTTTGATCTGCCGATTCGGAGGCAGGGAACTTTTCTGCGATTGTGCCGTCGGTCGCGTGTATGTCGGCGTCTGGGGCAGTGTTTCGCTTGCTACCGTATTCCCGCTCTTTTCATCCGACGGACGCATCAATAAACTCGGCGACTTCAGTTTCTGCGCCTGCTTTTCCTGCGCCTTCAACGACCGTATCCACTCGTCCACCGACAACCGGGACTTGGAAAGTTCCGTCCAACTGGAGGTATTCATCGAACTCTTTGTCATCGAAATCGGATCGTTGATCAGTGCGGTGTTCTGCGCCACGACCGCAGTGGTTGCAGAATCGGTTGCGGTTCCCTCGCCGCCCGCCAGACCAGATTTCGATCCGGTTCTTCTATCGCCAACAAGTTTCGAGGCATCGTTGAGGGAGGAGAGGCTGTCGACCCCGTTGGTGGTATAACGCGAAAAAACCTTCCCACCGATCAGCGCCGAATAGGTCGACTGCTTCTGTTTCCGGACGCCGTTCGAATCGAATAGCTCGAAATTATTTGTCGCGTTCCTCTGTCTTTTCTCCTCAA
>DBTH01000218.1:0-2933 GCA_002306945.1 Methylacidiphilaceae bacterium UBA1321
TCGTCCAGCTTGAACGGTTTGATGATGGCTTCGACTTTTTTCATAAATCAGTATCTTTCTGTTCCTAACGTCTACCAATCCTGCCCAATCAGGGCAAGTCTACTCTTGATTTTTTTGAAGGTAGCACAACCCATGCCATTGATCTACATATATTAATTTCGTTTCTATCGCAAAATGAGCGGAATAACCAAAGAGCAAGGGAACTGAATGTGAAGTCAAAGGTCAAAAGTAAAAAATCAAAACGACAACTCAAATCTCAAACCTTTTGGCTTCCGATGTCTTTAAAAGGATCAACTTACTACGGAGAAAAGTTGTCCATCCCGGCTCCAAGCGACAATACTTTTGACTTTTGCGCCGTGGCTTTGACTTTTGATCTTCGAGTTTTGACTTCGACCCTCTTTAAGAATCCATTTACTATTTCACTAAAAATACCGAGGAAACTGAAATCCGTTTATGATTGCGGCCAGCCTCCCGCTTCATTAATACTTAGTGTCTATGTTAAAAGCCGGTATCGTTGGTCTGCCCAATGTGGGCAAAAGCACTCTGTTCAACGCCCTCACCCGCACCCGCAAGGCGCAGGCGGCCAATTATCCCTTTTGCACCATCGACCCCAATACGGGCGTCGTCACGGTCCCCGATGATCGGCTCAATGTCCTTTCCAATATCAGCAAGTCCCAGAAACTCGTTCCCGCCGTCATCGAATTCGTCGACATCGCCGGTCTGGTCAAAGGCGCCAGCCAGGGTGAAGGTCTCGGCAATCAATTCCTCCAACACATCCGCGAAGTCGACGCCATTGTACAGGTCGTCCGCTGTTTCGAGGATTCCAACATTCACCACGTCAGCGGCTCGGTCGATCCGATCCGCGACATCGATGTCGTCAACACCGAACTCGTCCTCTCCGACATCGCCGCCGTCCAGAAACGCAAGGATCGCGTCACCAAGAGCGCCCGCGGCGGCGACAAACTCTCCAAGGCCGAACTCGAACTCATCGCCAAGCTCGAACCGCATCTCGACTCGGGCAAACCCGCCATCACCCTCGAACTCAGCCACGAAGAATCCATCCTCCTCAAGACCTTCTTCCTCCTCACCTCCAAGCCGACCCTCTTCGCCTGCAACGTCGCCGAGAACGATCTCGCCACAGCCGACGACAATAAATTCGTCAAGATCGTGCGAGAATACGCCGCCCAACATCACGACACCGAGGCCGTCGTCATCTCCGCCCAGATCGAATCCGACCTCGTCGACCTTTCCGACGCCGATGCGAAGGAATATCTCGAAGGTCTCGGCGTGAAGGAATCCGGCGTGGGCGTTCTCATCCGCGCCGCCTACCATCTCCTCGGCCTACGCACCTATTTCACCACCGGCGAAAAGGAAACCCGCGCCTGGACGATTCACCAGGGAGACACCGCCCCCAAGGCCGCCGGCGTCATTCACTCCGACTTCGAACGCGGCTTCATCGCCGCCGAATGCACCGCCTACGACGATCTCGTCCGGCTCGGCTCCTTCGCCAAGGCGCGCGAATCGGCCAAGCTGCGCATCGAAGGCAAGGAATACGTCGTCCAGGATGGCGACGTGATGGAATTCCGCTTCAACGTCTGATTCCTTCCGCTTTGCGGAAGGAATAGTTTTCAGTTGCCGAACCGCAACAAAACCGGTTCGGCACGGTTTACTCCATGCATGAGTAAACGCGGCACCTCATTGTCACCGGATAGTCACATCATCCCAACCGAAAACTGAAAATCTCGAACTGAAACCTTCCCAACTTCCCCAGCCCTCCTTATTTGGCAGTTGGAATTTCGGAAGGGATCACTACTATGGTTCCATTCTATGCTTCAACTCGTCGAGCGTCTGCAACAACGCGCTCAGGAATGCGGACACACCGCTACTCCTGAAAGTACCGAAGCCGTCAAAAACGCCGTTGCCCAGCAACGTTCCCTCATCGCCACGATTCTCGACCAGCCCGGCATTGACGAAAAAACTTTCCTCTCCGCTGTAGCCACCGACTACGGCCTGCCGTGGTGGAACGAGCCCGAAGCCAAAATGCCGCCCGAATTGCGGCAGAAGTTCCCCGTTCGCCTCGCCCTCGGCCACCACATTCTCCCCGTCCGGCAGGACGAGAACGGCATCTGGCTCCTGACCTACGACCCCTTCGACATGCTCGGCCAGCAACTCGTCACCGAAGCGCTCGGTGGCAAACCCCATTACTGGGCCATGGCCACCCGCAAACTCATCCTCCACGGCTTGCGCCAGGGCTACGGCGTCGGTGCGGAAACATTCGAGAAAATCCTCGAAGGTCGCGCGGGCGAAGAGTTCTACGACCAACTCGCCGAGGAAACCAACAAGCTCGATGAGGAAGACTCCGAGGCCTCCGTCGTCAATTTCGTCAACCAGATCATCCGCGCCGCCATCAACGAGCGCGCCACCGACATCCACGTCGAACCGCTCGAAAACGACCTGCGCATCCGCTACCGCACCGATGGCGTCCTGCACGAATCCCCCGTTCCCCCGCAGATCAAACTCCTCCAGGCTTCCGTCATCTCGCGCCTCAAGATCATGGCGCACCTCGACATCGCCGAACGACGACTTCCCCAGGACGGCCGCATCAATCTCGAATTCGAAGGCAAGCATATCGACGTCCGCGTCGCCACCATTCCCAGCGTCACCGGAGAAAGCGTCAGCCTGCGTCTCCTCGGCCAGGAACTATTCACCTTCGAACGCCTCGGCCTCGAAGGCGACGACGAAGCCCGCATCCGCAGCCTCCTGGCCTTGCCCAACGGCATCGTTCTCATCACCGGCCCGACCGGTAGCGGTAAATCCACCAGTCTCTATGCCGCGCTGAAAACCCTGAACACCTCTGAGCGCAAGATCATCACCGTCGAAGACCCGGTGGAGTACCGTCTCAAGGGCATCACGCAGATTCCGGTGAACGAGAA
>DBTH01000218.1:3133-3283 GCA_002306945.1 Methylacidiphilaceae bacterium UBA1321
CGTCACCATCGAGGACCCGGTCGAACACAAGATCCCCGGCGTAATTCAAATCGCCGTCAAACCCGAGATCGATCTCACCTTCGCGCGCGGTCTGCGCAGCATCCTTCGCGGCGATCCCAATGTCGTCATGATCGGTGAAATGCGCGACCT
>DBTH01000274.1 GCA_002306945.1 Methylacidiphilaceae bacterium UBA1321
ATTGAGACGGAATTAACGGAATTTACGAAAGGCTTTATTCTATCAGGAACTCAGGAAATCAAAAAGGTAGCGACAGGTAATTTCGATACGGAATATCGAATGCGAAAACCTAATACCTAGAACTCAGTACCTGGCACTTTCCCTCCCCGCCTTTCACTGAAAACCGAAAACTTCGAACTGAATACTGTTTTGAGATTAAAACTATGATCTCCGAAGAACCCTACCGTTGGCTCGAAGCGATCCGCAACCGGCGCGAATACATCGAGGATCAGATGCAGAGCGGCATGCCCGTTGTCGCCATCTCCGGCACGCCCGGCATCCTCTTCCTCACCACCCGCGCCAGCACGCCCAAAGTCTTCGAGATTTACGACCACCTCGCCCTCGGTTGCCTCGGCCATCCCGCCGATCTGGAAAAAGTCCGCCAGGCCGCCATCGACGCCGCCCACCTCGAAGGCTTCACCCGTTCGCCCCACGACGTCACCTCGCGCCGCCTCGTCAATTACAACATCGGGCCCGCCATCAAGAACGCGTTCGAGCAAATCTTTTCCGCGCCCCTCATGTTCCGCGGCATCCTCGCCGATCTCGGCCCCGCGCCCGATCAGGATTCCGCCTGGCTCCTCGATTACGACGGCGCGTATACCGCGCCCCGCCCGCAGGATTTCCAGCGCGGCCTGGTCGTCGCCGGATACAAACGCACCCAGCAAAACTGGGAACAACTCAACGACCGCTCCTCCAGCCTTCTCAACGACTGGCCTGCCCTCACTCTCGCCGCATTGCGCATCATCGTCTGGGCGCATCAACTCGAAAAAACCGACCAGCACGCCGAATGGAACGACACGCCCCAATCCCTTCCCGAGTTGCTCAAGTTGCTTCCCGATGGACTCGAAGCCGCCGTCCTTGACCGCAAACTCATCGACAAGAATATCGCCTATCGCGTGCCCGCCCCGGCCGAACTCGGGTTATAACCGGAATCAATAAAAGGCAAAGGCTTATCAGGAACTCAGGGAATCAAGAAAGTTGAGGGTAGGTGATTTCGATACCGAATATCGAATGCGAAAACCTAGCACTTCGTACTGCTTTTCCGCAGCCTTTCACTGAAAACCGAAAACCTCGAACTGAAAACTTTTTTAAATGAACCGCATCGCAGGCATCGAAACCGAATACGGTTGCCTCGCGCCGGAATCCTACGGATTACCGGCGGTGCCGACGCGCGTGCGTGACCACCTTTTCAAAAAGAAAAAATACGGCCTCATCGATCTGCACGACCGCGACTACGACGAACCTGCCGGCAATGGCGGCTTTCTCTTCAACGGAGGCCGTCTTTATCTCGACATGGGCCACATCGAATATTGTACGCCCGAGTGCACCAATCTCGCCGATCTCGTCGCTTACGAACAGGCCGGTGACACCCTCCTGCAAACCGGGCTCCAGGAACTCGGCCTCGACAACGACGTCTTTTTCATCAAGAACAACATCGATCACTACACCAGCGCCACATTCGGCTGCCACGAGAATTACTCCCTGCGCCGCGACGCGCCCCTCGCGCAAAAGAATGTCGACTCCCTGCTGGCTTTCCTCGCGATGCGGATCGTTCTCTTCGGCTCGGGCCGCGTCGGCATGACGCTCGCCCCGCGCCGTTATCACCGCAACGACAGCAACGAACCCGTCCTCTACCAGATTTCGCAACGCGCCGATTTCATCCAGACCGACATCTACGAGTGGGTGCAATTCAACCGCGCGCTCATCAACGCCCGCGATGAACCGCTGGCCGACTACCGCCGCTTCCGCCGCCTGCACCTGCTACTGGGCGATTCGAACATCCTGCCCTTCACCAAGGCGCTCAAGGTCGGCTCGACATCCTTGATGCTCGACCTGCTCGAAGCCAATGCGCTGCCGAAATTCTCCCTCGCCAACCCCGTCATCGCCATGCGCCAGGTCTCGCACCATCCCGATGGCGATTGGAAAGTCAAACTCCACGACGGTCGCGAATGGAGCGCTCTCGACGTGCTGGAGGAATTCTGGAGGGCGGCAAGCAGCGGCGCAATCGAACTCGACGCCGACGGGAAGTGGACACTCACCCAGTGGGCCGAATGTCTCGAAGCCCTTCGCAAGAACCGCGACCCGCTCATCGGCAAGCTTGACTGGATCACCAAGCGCTTCCTGCTCGACAGTTTCGTCCAATCCGAAAAAATCGACTGGAGCGATCCCTGGCTCGAAAGTCTCGATCTCGAATATCACCAGATCAATCCGAAACGCTGCCTGGCCAACGGCATCCCCGGCGTTTCCATCGACAAACTAGGACTGCCCAATTTCACCAAGCGCGACTACCTCATCCAGCCCACCGACAACACCCGCGCCCGACTCCGTAGCGAAGCAATGCGCATGATCGTGCAAAAAAAACTCCCCTACGTCATTGATTGGGATTTGATCTACATCGGCGAAGGCCGTCAAATCCAGCTTGAGGATCCCTACTCCAACGACCTGAGCACCCTCAAGGATCTCGCCCACTTCAATCCCCAGACGTAGATCATCGCTATTTTCGGTATCGCTTCGCGGTAATTTGTTTATAGATTATCGCCTATGGGTTTCCTCAAACGGGCGTTTCTCGGAATCGAACTCGGGTTGATTCCAGTGTTCTTCATTCTCTGGTATTTCCCCTTTATCAACTTCCCCATCCGCGTTGCCACCGCCATAGTCGGATTCGCACTTCTCTGCAGCGCTCTCTTTTTGGGTTGGAAACGGACATGGGCGCGGCGGTTTCTTCTTTTCGTTTATGTGTTTCTCGTGGTCTTCATCGAATTTCCACTGCCACACCCGGTCGATCACGAATCGCTGAGAACCGCTTATTGCGATGCGCTCAAATCTTACACCGGTCGTCCCTATGTTTGGGGTGGCGAGAGCTATTTCGGAATCGATTGCTCGGGTCTGATCCGAAAAAGCATGGAAGACGCTCTGGCCTGGCAGGGCTTCACCACGTTCAATCCGTCATGGGTTCGCGAGAGCTTTTCACTCTATTGGCATGACACGACAGCCCGCGTCATCGGCGAAGGTTACGGCGGAAGAACCCGCCTCATCGCGCAGTGCAACACGCTCAATACCTTCGACGATTCCATTCTTCAACCCGGTGATATGGCCGTCACCACCAGCGGAATTCACATCATGGCCTACCTCGGAAATCATACCTGGATCGCCGCCGATCCCGATCCCAACAAAGTCGTCCTGTTCACCGTGCCTGAAGAGAAAAGTTCTTACTTTTCTACACCCATGCGACTGGTCAGATGGAAGCTGCTGGATAATCAGTCTTCTGAATAGCTTCCGACAGAACTCCTACGCCCCGATCAACGTCCGCACCGGGCCGAGAATCCGCTCGGATAGCGGTTCCAGAACCGCCGTATCGCGTGCCTCGATCAGGAGCCGGATTTTCTTTTCCGTCCCCGAATAGCGCAGGAAAACGCGACCGCTCCTGCCCAATTCCTTCTCCACTTCACCGAGAGCTTTCTCCACCTCCGGCATCGCCGTGATGGGCCGCTTCTCGCGCACCGGGAGATTCACCAGCAATTGCGGATACTTCTTCATGCAACGGCGCAATTCGCTCAGGCGTTTGCCCGTACTCACCATCACCCGCAGCAATTGCAACGCCGTGACCAGGCCGTCGCCAGTCTCGTTGTAATCGCGCAAAATCACATGCCCCGACTGTTCGCCACCGAGGTTCAAATTATGTTCCAGCATCTGCTCGAACACATACCGGTCGCCGACCGCCGAGCGAATCACCTTCCCGCCCGCCGCCGCGAAACATTCGTCCAATCCCAGATTGCTCATCACCGTCGCCACCAGCGTGCTCTGACGCAACTTCCCCTGCTTGAGCAAATCCAACCCGAGAATCGCCAGCACCTCGTCCCCATCGAGCACCTCACCGGTTTCATCCGAAAAAATCACACGGTCCGCATCACCGTCGTGCGCAATGCCCACGTGCGCGCCCGTAGCGGTCACATGTCGCGCAATCACCTCCGGATGCGTGCTGCCGCAATTGCGATTGATGTTGCAACCGTCCGGATGATTGTGAACCAGCGCCAGCGTCGCACCGAGCGACTCCAACACATTCGGCGTCGTCCGATACGCCGCCCCGTTGGCCGTATCCACAGCAATCGTCACGCCGTTCAAATCCAGCACCGGAGAGAACTTCCCCAAAACCAATTCAATATAACGCTGCGGCGCATCCTCCATCGGCACAATACTTCCAATCCCCTCCCCGATCGGCCCCTGCCCGTCCAACTGACTGCCGCGAATCAACCGGCTCAACTCCAGCTCCGTCTCATCGCTGCACTTGCGCGCATTACCCTGAAAAATTTTCAGCCCGTTATCCTCATACGGATTGTGCGACGCGCTAATCACCACGCTGGCCAATGTCGGCACCGAACGAGTCAACATGGCAATCCCCGGAGTCGGCAAAACCCCCGCCAGCAACACATCCCCGCCCATCGACGCCACCCCCGCCGCCACCCCATGTTCAAGCATCGCCCCGGACTGCCGCGTATCCCGGCCGATAAGCACCGGCAACGCGCCCCGCTGCGCCTTGAAATAAAAAGCCAAAGCCCGGCCCAGCCGCAAAGCCAGATCGGGAGTGATCGGCGGACGGTTGGCCATGCCACGAATACCGTCCGTACCAAAAAGAGATTGTGTCGAACTCATTTTACCTGGAAGAAGTAGGAACTGTCCCGCTGATAATCTGATCAAACGCGCCCGGCTCAAGCTTATTTTTAAACGCCAGCCACAAAATCACCGCGATCACCAGACAAACCAACTTCGCCTGCCAATTGTTAAGCAGCCTTTTTATCACGCTTTGCACCTTGCGCCTCCTGTAAAATTTCCGTCAACCGCGTCCGCAACTCATCCACACTCAACGGCCGGATCAACTCCCCGGCGCACGCCACCGAAATCGTCCCCGTCTCCTCCGACAACACCACCACCACCGCATCCGTCTCCTCACTCAACCCAATGGCCGCCCGGTGCCGGGTGCCCATGGATTTGTTCAAATCCTGGCGCTGAGTCAAAGGAAAAATACATGCCGCATAGGCAATGCGATCCCCCTTCATGATGACCCCGCCATCATGCACCGCATTGTTCGGGAAAAAAATCGTCTCGAACATCTCGGGGGTTGCCTCGCAATCCACCTTGATGCCCGACTCCACAGCCTCCTGGAGCAGGATGGACTGTTCGATGGCGATCAGAGCCCCGATTTTCACATCTGCCAAGCGCTCAACCGTCTGGATAATCACCTCGATATTTTCGCGCTGCTCATGAGCAGTGGCAAAAAGGGGCAGATTCCCCAACTCCGCCAGCATACGGCGCAACTCGGGCTGAAAAATCACCAACACGGCCAAAACGAAGAAAGCCGAAAAAGCCCCCAGCAAGTATTGCAACTCGCGAAGCTGAAGCAGCGAACTGACCAGCGCCACTGCCAGCAACAGCACCAGAAAGCCCGTCACTACAGGAGCGCCACGCGTGCCCCGGACAAACCGGAACGCATAATAAATCGCCACCGTGAGGATGAGAATCTCCACGGCTGGCCGCCAACTGGCAATTAAAGGATTCCAAATCATCGGCTTTATCTGCCCAAAATCGCTTCCGTCATCCGAATCGCCTGAACCGTCTCCGGCACATCATGTACCCGAAGAACGCTCACACCCGCCTCCACCGCCAAGCATGCGCAAGCCAAAGCTGCCGACAAGCGCGAGCCCGTCTCTGCCCCGGATACTTTCCCGAGAAATGATTTTCGAGAAACACCCAGCAGCACAGGACACTCGCTCTGGCTAAAATGCCCCAATGCCCGCAGTAACTCAAGATTGTGCTCCAGCCTCTTGCCAAAGCCAATCCCCGGATCAATCATAACTTGGTCAAGCCCTACACCGCAACCGTTCAATCTCTGAATTCGATCTTTAAAGAACGCCTCCACTTCTCGAACGACATCCCGATACTGGGGATTGATCTGCATGGTCTGAGGCGTTCCCTGCATGTGGACACATATATAGCCCGCACCGGTCTCCCCTACCAGTCGCCACATCGCCTCGTCTTCGCGATTCGACGCCACATCATTGACAATGCTCGCCCCGGCCTTCAACGCCGCCCGGGCCACACCCAATTTCATCGTATCAATCGAAATGGGGACTCCTACCCGGGCCGCCAGCGCCTCAATCACCGGCACCACCCGGCGCAATTCCTCCGCCTCATCCACCGGCTTTGAATCCGGTCGGGTGGACTCGCCCCCAATGTCCAGTATCTCAGCCCCCTGATCGACCAGTTTGATGGCATGCTCGACAGCGGAGCCTGTATCAAAAAAATGTCCGCCATCCGAAAAGGAATCCGGCGTCACGTTCACAATCCCCATCACCAGGGCAGGACGCGGAAAGCTGTATTCAAATTGACAAGCCCGAAATCTCATTTGTTACCAAGTGAAGAAAAAAATCCGGGCTGCGGCCCGATTCTGATATATTCGACGCATCTAACCCATTTGTATTCAATCACAAAGCCCTCGTCCAAAAACCGGCCGCGGGTCTGCCGCAAGCAAATCATTCCAGCTACCCTACACAACCTTATTTGCCCATTTTCCCCATTTGGATCAACTCAATTTCGTAACCCTCCGGTGCATCAATAAATGCGATTCCGCCGCCATCCGGCTTCAAATGCGGTCCATCTGAAAAGGTTATTCCTAATTTCGCAATATGTTGTCCAAAGGCTTGAAGGCTATCCACTTCAAACGCCAAGTGAGTCAGGTCAGCCTGAACTTTCACCGGTCCGCTGGCAGAGAAGCAGCATAACTCGATCAACTCCTCACTCTCGGGTGCTTTCAAAAAGACCAACTCCGAGCCGCGCGGCGACTTATGCCGAGTCGTCTCGACCAACCCAAGCACCTCTTTGTAAAACCGGACACTGCGCTCCAGGTCTTCCACTCGGTAGCGTGTGTGCAATAGTTTCCTTACGCTGCTCATTCCCAAAGCATACTGTGCAAATCAATTCAGGCAACCCAAAACAAAGCCGCAGCAAGGACTTCCGTCCCAAAAATAAGGATTGCGATTGAGTCTCTCTCTGGTAGATTTATCGCTCTTTCGCGACTCCATGTTGGAGTGTGAGGGAAAAACGGCTGAAAATCTGTCCTCGGATGGGCGGCAGGCCGTAACAACATCTGTAATAATCCTGTTTTCCGCGCGATGGTTCGCCAAATGGTGGACTTTTAACAAAAGGAAATTGTGTTAAGTATTGGAATTAAAGAGTTATTGGACGCCGGTGTTCATTTTGGTCATCAAACCAAGCGCTGGAACCCCAAGATGAAGCAGTTCATCTTTGAAGCCCGCAACGGCATCCACATCATTGACC
>DBTH01000201.1:0-293 GCA_002306945.1 Methylacidiphilaceae bacterium UBA1321
AGTGCTGCGGTGGTTGCCGCCGTACAACCTGACGGACGAAGAAGTGGAAGAAGCGCTTGGAATTATCCGGGCACAACTGTAGGATACTCGCTTGAAAACCAGTACACATCTCCTAGGAATCGACGGCCTGCCCAAAGGGGCGGCGGCGGCCATTTTCGCGCAGGCGCATCACTATAAGAAGAATCGCGCCAATCCGGTTCAGTTCCCGCTCAAGGGCCAGACCTGGGCGCTGATTTTCAGCAAGTCGTCCACCCGCACCCGCGTCTCGTTCGAAGTCGGCATCCGCGAACTCG
>DBTH01000201.1:537-2244 GCA_002306945.1 Methylacidiphilaceae bacterium UBA1321
TTCGAAGTCGGCATCCGCGAACTCGGCGGCGAATCGCTTTTCCTCAATTCCAACGACATTCAGCTTGGCCGCGGCGAACCGATTATCGACACCGCACGCGTGCTGGGCCGCATGGTTCACGGCGCGGTGATCCGCACCTTTGCGCAGCAGGACGTCGTCGATTTCTCGAAGTACTCGAACATTCCGACGATCAATGCGCTCACGGATGACGAGCATCCGTGCCAGATCCTCACCGACATTTTCACCTACGAGGAAAAACGCGGTTCCATCGTCGGCAAGAAAGTCGCCTTCATCGGCGATGCCGCCTGCAACGTGGCCCGTTCCTGGGTCTACGCGGCGGAGTACTTCAAGTTCAATCTCGTTCTCGCCGCGCCGGAAGGTTTTGAAAGCCCGGTGACCAACGCGCATGTCAAACAGGTGCGTTCTCCCGAGGAAGCCGCCGCCAACGCCGACTTGCTCTATACCGATGTGTGGATTTCGATGGGCAAGGAAGCCGAAGCCGCCGAACGCATCAAGGCGTTTGCCGGTTACCAGATCAACTCGAAGTTGATTTCGCTCGCGCACAAGGATGTTCTCGTTCTGCATTGCCTGCCCGCGTATCGCGGCAAGGAAATCACCGCCGAGGTGATGGATTTGCGCGCCGACGATATTTTCGATCAGGCCGAGAACCGTCTGCATGTGCAAAAGGGCATCATGGACTGGCTCGTGCATTCGAAGGCCGCGTGACGTTGCATCCAGACAGGGCAAGCGCGGCCTTCCTCCCCGCGCTTTGATATTATATTTCACTGACGCATGTCCTCGACCGAAACCAACCGTTGCGCTGTGACAGTGCCCAATCCCGATGCGGCCTGGGTGACGATCACCGATATTTGTGAACCGCTGGATTGGAAGGCGATCTTCGGCAACGACCATCCGGTCGAGATCGATCTGGGCGCGGGCGACGGAGGGTTCGTTGCGAACCGGGCCAAAACGCACCCCGAAACCAATTTTCTCGCCGTGGAACGTTTGCTGGGCCGCGCGCGCAAGATCGTCAAAAAGGCTTTCCGGCAGAACCTGCCGAATCTGCGTGTCGTGCGGCTCGAATCGTCCTACCTGATGCACTATATGATCCCGGTTGCCTCGGTCTCAATCGTGCATCTCATGTTTCCCGATCCGTGGCCGAAACGGCGTCATCACGAACGGCGCGTCATCCAGCCGGACTTCGTGAAGTCGGTTGCGACGGCGTTACGGCCCGGCGGGGAATTTCGCTTCACTACCGATCACTCCGAATACTTTCAGGCGGCGCTCCCGGTCATCAATGCGGAGACGGGATTGAAGTCCGGGCCGTTGTGGGATTTCTCCACCGATCCGCACACCGAATTTCAGGAAGAGTTTCTCGCCGAGGGCCGCGTCATCAATCGCGCCCGATATTTGAAACCGTGATGCCAAGCCGTAACTATTCAAAACCTCACGCCCGCTCTTGAGTTTTCCCGAGGCTAAGGCAAAAGGCTTTTTAGACGGGAATTAACGGAATTTAAGGAATTAAAAGGCAAAGGAATTTTGACGAAATTAACGAAAGCCAAACGGAATTTACGAAAGGCCAGATAGGAAGGCTTATCAGGAACTCATGAAATCATGAATGGGATTTCAGAAGCCGATACTTCGTACCTGGAACTTGGTACCTCGTACTTTCCCCGCCTTCTCAATTCCTTAAATTCCGTTAATTCC
>DBTH01000201.1:2512-2846 GCA_002306945.1 Methylacidiphilaceae bacterium UBA1321
TAATTCCCGTCTAAAAAGCCTTTTGTCTTGGGCTTTGGCGTCACGGGCTGGAAGTCGTGGCGGTCTGAGTCGGCTTCCTGTTTTCCCAAACTTCGGGGACGGTCAATGCGGGAGTGTTGGTGCTGCTTGTGTTGGATTTGGTCGAGATAATCGGCGCGTCGAGGAATCCTCCTGAAATGGTGGGAGGCAGGTTGACGGCGGCCACGCGTTCCTTGCCATCAGCTGATTTCACGGTGAGGGGAAAGGAAGTCTTGAGGGAAACTTCGGCAGCGTGGCGGACGCCGTGATAGGCGTTGAGGAATGTGGCGAGCGAGCCGTTGACCGGAGTATCCCC
>DBTH01000201.1:3112-3835 GCA_002306945.1 Methylacidiphilaceae bacterium UBA1321
CCCGGCCTTGACGATGATGTCGCCCGCCTTGATGTCCGCCTTGGACGAGCCGCTGTTTTTTTCGACGGCGATGACCGTCACGGACTGGTTGATTTCACCGAGGAGCAAGCCGTCGGGCAGGGCGATATGTTCGTCGTAGAATTTGAAATCGGACGGATCGCCGCTCGATCCCGGAACCAGGTAGACGATGCGAATGTCGTCGGTGTTGAGGGAGGCAAGGGCGAGTTGAAAATTGGTGACGCTGGGCCAGATGGTTTCCCGGGAAATCTTGCGCCGCGCGACTTCGGAAGGGGGGAGTTTATCGGAAGGACTGAGATTGTTGTTGCGGGTCCACGAGGCGTCGTTGTTGCTTGTGGAGCGGATGGCGCGCAGGCGGTCGTCTCCAACAACGGGCGGCACGTAGATGACGCGCAGGATGGCGTTGGCCGGGACGATGGTGGTGCTGCTGACGAGAACGGGATAGGAGAGGCTGACGTTGTCGCCTTTTTTGACAAAGGGAAAGGCGGTGCTCAGGGGCGGTTCGGCGTCGATGGGGCGGGTTTGGGCGCAGACGCCGAGAGCCGAGGCGATGAGAAGGCAGAGAGTGGAGAGCAGTCGCATGGTAAGAAGGCGTGCAGTGTAACGCTTTCCCACGTTGCTTTCGAGGGGAATGTGCGGTAGCTTCGGAAAAGGGAGGGCGGTCGCTCCGTGCGCAAGCGCGGAGAGGAAAGTCCGAACACCACA
>DBTH01000159.1 GCA_002306945.1 Methylacidiphilaceae bacterium UBA1321
ACTCCGCTATCAGCGCCGCTGTCTTGGCCGCTATTCACGCCTCATCTGCCGACTGCTCAATATCCGCATCACCCAGATCGGACAGCCTTCCCCCGCCGGATTACTCATCGCCAATCACATGAGTTACATCGACCCCTTCGTCATTGCCTCCAGAGTGCCGGTGATTTTCGTAGCCAAACACGACATCCGCGACTGGCCCTGGGGCGGCATCCTGACCCGTTGCGGAGGCACGATCTACCTCAACCGCACCCAGCGCACCGACGTCGGCCGTATTGTCGACCGGATCAAGGAACGCGGCGATGCGGGCGTTGCAGTCGGTCTCTTCCTCGAAGGCACCACCAGCGACGGCACCCGCATCCTGCCGTTCCACGCCGGTCTGCTCCAGCCTGCCATCGACAACCACTGGCAAGTCCTCCCCTGCGCCATCAATTACCGTGTCCGAGAAACCGGCAGCACCGAGGGCGTCGCCTGGTACGGTGACACCACGTTCCTGCCCCACTTGCTCCAGCTTCTCCGCTATTCGCGCATCGAAGCCGTCATCGAATTCGCTCCAGCGCTCTCCGGTGACAATCGCAAAACCTTCTCGACCCGACTCCATCAGGACATCAGCCGGATGCACGATGACGCCCGGCAACGCCTCGGCATTCCCCTCGCGCAGCACGAAAAGAAAGGCCCGTCCCTTGAGCCAATCCCACCCGCCTGACGCACCCGCTCCGGCCTTGCCCACCTTCCGCGAAGCGTTGCACTTTTGGCTCAAGCTGGGACTCGTCAGCTTTGGCGGCCCGTCGGGGCAAATCGCCCTCATGCACGGCGAACTCGTCGAAAAGCGCAAGTGGATCGACGAGGAGCGTTTCCTCCACGCGCTCAATTACTGCATGCTCCTGCCTGGCCCGGAAGCACAACAATTGGCCACCTACATCGGTTGGCTCCTGCACGGCACGCGGGGCGGACTCGCTGCGGGGATTCTCTTTGTCCTGCCCGCCGCGCTGCTGCTTCTGATCCTGAGCTGGGTTTATGTCGTGTTTGGTGAAATCGACTGGATCGCCGCGTTTTTCTACGGACTCAAACCGGCCGTCATCGCCATCGTTGCCGTCGCCGTCCTGCGGCTGGGCCATCGCGCGTTAAAAACGTCAACCCTCTGGTCGCTGGCCGGGCTTTCGTTCGTCGCTATTTTTTTCTTCAAGCTCCCCTTCCCACTCATCATTCTCGGTGCGGCCTTGATTGGCTGGATCGGTGGCAAACGTTTTCCCACCCAATTCGGCGCGTCCCTTCACGACACATCCCTGCCCGACAACAATGCGCCTCTCGCCGCCAACCTTTCCCGTTTCTCCGGCGGATGGCGCCGCACGCTTCACACCGTCTCCATCGGCACACTGATCTGGCTCGCGCCGGTCTTCCTGCTCGCTCTTTGGCTGGGTCAAACGCATAGCATCGTCCGGGAAAGCCTCTTCTTCAGCAAAACCGCTCTCATCACTTTCGGCGGCGCTTACGCCGTTCTGCCCTATGTGGCGCAGCACGCCGTCGAACAATTCCACTGGCTCACCCCGCCGCAAATGCTCGACGGTCTGGCCCTGGCCGAAACCACCCCCGGCCCGCTCATCATGGTTCTGCAATTCGTCGGCTTCGTCGGCGCGTGGCAAAATCCCGGTACACTCTCGCCCCTCACCGCCGCCCTGCTCGGCGCGGGAATCACCACCTGGGCGACCTTCGCCCCGTCGTTTGTCTTCATCTTCGCCGGAGCGCCCTATATCGAGAAATTACGCGGCGTGACCGCGTTGACGACGGCCCTTTCCGCCATCACCGCCGTCGTCGTCGGTGTCATTCTCAACCTCGCCGTCTGGTTCGCCTGGCACACGATTTTTACCGATCCAACCATCACTCCCGCCACCGCGCACGATTCCGCATGTTGCATCGTTCTGTTTCCCTTCCCTGTCGACACCTTCGCGCTCCTGCTCAGCATCATCGGCTTCATCCTTTTGCGAAAAACCAAATTGGAAGTCTTTTATCTCGTCCCAATCTTTGGTAGCATCGGGGTCTTGTATTCCCTCCTGTGAGCACTGCCACCGACACCATCATCGCCCTGTCCACGCCTCCCGGCGTGAGCGCCCTCGCGCTCATCCGGCTCAGCGGCCCCGACGTCGTCGCTTACGCCAACGCACTACTCGCCTCACCGCGAGATTGGGAACCGCAACGGGCCGCGTTTGTCCGCCTGCAAGCCGAAGGCAAACTCCTCGACGAAGCGGTTACCACCTACTGGAAAGGACCGCATTCCTTCACCGGTGAAGACACCCTCGAAATCTCCTGTCACGGCAACCCGCTCATCGTGCAGAACATCCTCAAACACTTCCTGCATCTCGGTGCACGCCACGCCGAACCGGGCGAATTCACCCAACGCGCCTTCCTCAACGGCAAGCTCGATCTCACCCAGGCCGAGGCCGTTCTCGACATCATCCACGCCGAAACCGAAAACGCCCTCTCCGGTGCGCAGGCAATGAAGGAAGGCAAGCTCGCGGAAAAATTGAATTCCCTGCGTCAGCAACTCATCGACCTGCTCGCTCATCTCGAAGCCTACATCGATTTCCCCGACGAAGACATCACCCCGGAAACGGGAGAACTCTTCCTCACCCACATCCGCACCCTGCGCAGCCAAGTCCGCGCCCTGCTCGAAACCGCCCCCCTGGGCCGCATCCTGCGCGAAGGCATCCGCACCGCCATCGTCGGCGCGCCCAACGTCGGCAAGTCCAGCCTCCTCAACGCCCTCCTGCGCGAGCGTCGCGCCATCGTTTCCGCCACGCCCGGCACCACGCGCGACACCATCGAAGCCGAATGCAACGTCCGCGGTTTCCGCCTCGTCCTCGTCGACACCGCCGGACAACGCGAAACCCACGACGAAATCGAAGCCGAAGGCGTCCGCCGCGCCCAGTCTGCCGCTCAACACGCCGACCTGATCCTCCACGTCGTCGAAGCCCCCACCGCACCGACCGAGCTTGACTCCGAACTCGGGAAAAACTTCCCCGCACGCCTTTACCTCCGGATTGCCAACAAATCCGACCTCGGTCTCCACGACTCCAATCGGGGGACTCTCCCAATTTCCACTCTCACTGGCGCGGGACTTCCCGATCTCGAAGACGCCATCGAAAAAACCCTTCTCGGTTCCCAACGTCCCGCCCGCACCGGCTGGCTCACCATCAACGCCCGGCAGGAAGCCGCCCTCCAGCGAGCCGACGAGGCCCTCGGAAACGCCCTGACGGCGATGGAAGCAAAGCAACCTCCCGAATTAATCAGTATTGATCTTCGGGCCGCTCTGAATGAAATTGGTCAAATTGTCGGGTTGGCCACCAACGAGGATATCCTCGACCAACTCTTCAAGAATTTCTGCATTGGAAAATAATATGTACAAGTCGATCATTCGCCCGTTCTTCTTCCGCTTCGACGCCGAAGAAGCGCACCACTTTGCCATGAACGCCCTGCGCGTTCCTCTCTTTTCAAAAAGCATCGCCCCTTTCGCCAAGGTCAATAACCCCCAGCTCAACGTCAACCTCTGGGGCATCAACTTCGGCAATCCCATCGGCGTGGCCGCCGGATTCGACAAGGACGGCACCTGCCTGCCCGCGTGGGAAAACCTCGGCTTCGGCTACGCCGAGATCGGCACCATCACCCCGCGTCCACAACCGGGCAACCCGCTGCCGCGTATCTTCCGCATCCCCTCCCACCAGGCGCTCATCAACCGCATGGGCTTCCCCAACGACGGACTCGAAACCATCATCAAACGCTTTGACGCCCTCAAAAAATCCGGCAAATGGCCCCACATCCCGATTGGCATCAACATCGGCAAACAGAAGAGCACCCTGCTCGACGAAGCGGGCAAGGACTACCTGGAGTGTTTCCTCGCACTCAAACCCTACGCCGATTATTTCGCCATCAACATCAGTTCACCCAACACGCCAGGCCTGCGCCAACTCCAGCAGAAGGACGCCCTTAATCAAATCCTGCGCCCCATCGTCGAAGCCAATCTCGGCGGCGACAGCAAGCCAGTCGTCGTCAAAATCGCGCCCGACCTCGTCGAAAAAGACATCATGGCCGTCCTCGAATGCATCATGGAGAATCAACTCCACGGCATCATCGCCACCAACACCACCATCGACAAAACCGCAGTTCCCCTCAAGGAAGACGGCGGACTGAGCGGCGCTCCGCTACGCCAGCACAGCACCGACATCATCCGCTTCATCAGCAAGGAAACCGGCGGCAAACTCCCCATCATCGGCGTCGGCGGCATCTTCACGGCCGATGACGCGAAGGAAAAACTCGACGCGGGCGCGTCCCTGCTCCAGATCTACACGGGATTCATCTACGAAGGCCCGCTCGTGGTGCGAAGTATTTGCGACGGTCTGGTCAAATGACATCCGAGCCCTCCCCATCGTCGCAGCACGGCTTCCTCGACCGCATGGAACGCCTGCTGCGACTCCTGTTCTTTGTATTGCTCTACACTACGGTCATCCTGTACGGATTCGCGCCGCAGCTCATCTATCCCGACATGGGTTGGCATCTGGCCCAGGGCGAATGGATGGTTCATCATCACGCCTTTTTACGTCAGGATGTTTTCAATTACCCCGTCCTCCACGCCCCGCTCGTTAACGAATATCCCTTCTACCAGATCGTCATCTGGCTCGCCTGGCGTTTCGGCGAAATCGGCGCCGCCGCGCTTTGCTCGTTTCTGCTCGCCCTGATCCTCCTCATCATCCACCGTGGCGCGCGCAAACTTTCCCCGCCCGAATTTCTCTTCGCTCCGGCGCTCCTCTTCTGCGTCCTGCTGGCCATCACACGCGCCACGTTGCGTCCGGAAATCGTCACCTCGCTCGGCATCGTCCTTTTCATGGTCACACTCCTGCTTCACCGCGAGGCGAACGACTGGAAAAAAATTTGGCCCCTTGCGCTTTTTCAGATCGTCTGGATCAATTCCCACAGCGGTTTCATCCTCGGCCCAGCCCTCACCATCGGTTTTGGCGTCGAACTCACCCTTCGCCACTGGCTGCACGAACGGAAATTTCCCCTCGCCACATTCCGCACCTGGGCCGCCTCCTCGCTACTCATCGTCCTCGCTTGCTTCGCCAATCCCTACGGCCTGCAACGGCTCCTGTTGCCGTTCTATCACCAAGGCAGCGAAATCATCCGCGCCTACGTCACCGAGATGCAACCGCTCGCGTTCAACACGGGCGATTTCTTCGTTCAGGCAATGATTCTCGAACTGCTCTTCATCGCCGCCGCTTGCCTCGTCTACCGGGGCGGCCTCTGCTGGACGTTCCTGCTGGTCACACTTTTCTTCTTCAAAGAAACCTTCGTCAGTCAACGCCACATGGCCGTCTTTGCCATGCTCGTACCCGGCACCCTCCTGAGCGCCGCCGCTTTTGGCCGCCGAATCGATTTCACTGCCGTCCGCCATCCGCTCGCCCTACGACTCGCTGGCAATATTGTTTTGCTGACCGCCGCCATGGGCGCGTTGTTACTGGTGCACAGCGAATTCACCCCCACGTCCGCGCTCTCACCCTTCTCCCGCTGGCGCGCATGGCAACTCCACCGCGTCGAAATGCCCGTCACCGCCACAGCCTGGCTGCGTGAAAATCAAATCGCCGGTCGCCTGCTCCC
>DBTH01000228.1:0-17350 GCA_002306945.1 Methylacidiphilaceae bacterium UBA1321
ATTTGGCGGCGGGAGCGATATGCAATTTGCGGCCGGGGAGCCACCAACTCCATTTGCCCATGATGGCCATGGCGCTGGGGGCGAGGACGAGGCGAATGATGGTGGCGTCGAGCAGGACGGCGAAGGAGAGGCCGATGCCGAGTTGTTGCGTTTCGACGACCGCGCCGAAGGCGAAGCAGAGGAACACGCTCACCATGATGACAGCGGCGGAAGTGATGATGCCGGCGGTGCGTTGGAGTCCGTCCTCAATAGCGAGGTTCATATTGTGTTCGTCGAGCCAGCTTTCGCGGATGGCGCAGAGGATGAAGACTTCGTAGTCCATCGACAGGCCGAAGAGTGTGCAGAAGAGGATGACGAGGACAATGGTGTTGACGCCGCCGGTCTGGGCGAAATGGGCGAAACTGCCGAGGCCCTGCTCGAACCAGAGAACCTGGAAGCCGTAGGCGGCGAGGACGCAGAGGAAATTGAGAGTGATCGCTTTGAGCGGAACGAGGAACGCGCGCATGTAATACATGAGCAACAGGAACGTCGTGCAGAGGGTGACGAGGATGACCTTGGGCAACGCGCCGAAGATGACGTCGTCGGCGCTGATGGTCGTCGCGGCGATGCCGCCGATGTGGTAGTCCTCGCCTCCGTTATCGATCTCGTGTGTTTTGATGATGTTGCTGACTTTCTTGAACCATTCGCGGGCCTCGGCCGATTGCGGATCGGTCTTGCTGATGAGCAGGATGAGGCTTTGTTTGATGTCGTTGCTGCCGATCATGGTGGCCATGCGGGCTTTTTTGACGGCGGAACTGGTGGGGTCGTTGGCGAGGGAAACGACATCGGCGGTGTTGTCGAGTTGGCGAATCTTGGCAACCAGGTCGCGTTCGCGGGCCATGGCGGCTTCGTCCATGATCCAGTTTTCGTCGGGGTGATTGACCAGGAGGATGGTAGGCATGAGCCAGCCCGCGCCGAGTTCACGGGAGAGGCTGTCGTAACCCTGGCGCGCTTCGGCGGTGAGAGGGAGGGTGTTGACCTGGATGGCGGTGACCTTGAGTTTGGTCAGCGGATAGGCCAGCAGGAGAAGCAGGAACGTTCCGGCGATGAACCAACCCCATTTGTAGGCGAGCAGCAGCCGGGCCCAATGATGATAGAGGAGGCGCATGCGTTCGCTGAGGGGATTTTTGCGGCTGACGATGCGACCCCATTCGAGGTATTGGCCCAGCAGCATGATGAAGGAGGGCAGGAGCGTGAGAGTGGAGGCGGCGACGCAGCCGACGACGAGCATTCCGGCGACGGCGATGGAGTGGAAGAATTGGAGCGGGATGACCAGCAACGAAACGAATCCGCTCATGACCATGACGGCGGAGGTGACAACGGTGCGGCCGGCGGTTTGCATCGTCACGCGCAACGCTTCCTGTTTGGTCAGGTGCATGTCGCGTTCGCGGCGGTAGCGGGCGAGGAAGATGAGGGAGTAATCGATCCCGACGCCGAGGCCGATCATGGTGATAAGATTGGGAACGAAGAACGTCACGGGCCAGTAATTGGCCAGCAGGCTGATGCCGCCGAGGGTGACGAGCACGCCGACGCCCGCAACGGCGACCGGCAGGAGCGCGGCGACAACCGAGCGGAAGACAAAGAGCAGAATGATGAAGGCCACCGGCAACGCCTTGATCTCGGCCTGGCGCAGGGCGTCGGTGGACGAGAGGTTCAAGTCCATGAAGAGCGCCGGACCGCCGGTGATCTTGGGCTGTTGCGCGGCGGGAAGCGTCGTCGTCCCGTCGGCGGCTTTGATCGATTCGCCGTGGAGTTTTTTGCGCAATCCGGGGATTTTCTTTTCGGCATCACCGTAGCTGGTGGCCTTCAACTCAACGAAGGCGGCGTACCAATCGTCGCGGGGCCATTTGTCGAGCATACGGCGCGCGTCGGAGACGAGCGTGACATTCTCATCGCTCTTGACCGCGTCGAGAATGGCCTGCCAGCGGGTCTGGCGTTGTTCGGGGGAAAGGCCCGCACCGTTCCAAACGACAGCGGTGGGGTAGGCGAGCGCGGTGGAGAAGTTTTCTTCAAGCGCTTTGCGAACGTGCTCGGCATCGGAGTCCGGGATGCCGGTGAGGGTGCCTTTGATCTGGTGGGAGAAGTTCCACGCCGGGAGGGCTAGCAGCGAGACGAGCACAAGCCAGAACACCATCCACGCAAGGGAGCGGCGATGGGAGAGATAGTGATAGTCCTGACCTGTCATAATTCAACGGATACCCGGATCGTCTTCACATTTTTATTCCGGATTACTTCTGAACCCAGGTTCCGTCGTCTTTTTGAATCCATTCTCCGGGGAAGGAGCGATCGCGCCACAATTGGGCGTAATCGTGCTGGAGCATTTCCATCGGTTTGCCTTCGCGCTGGGCGGCGGCGAGGTAGATGACGGCACGGCTGTTATTTTCGCTGGAAATCAATTTGCGGGCGTATTCGAGATATTTCGGATCGGCGGGGGGCTGGTGCAAGGCGAGATAGCCCTCGCGGTTTTCACCGGCGACGCGGTCGTTTTTGAGAGTCTGGATTTCGGACTGCTGATTGCGACGGGTGATGGCCGCCTGCATTTGTTCGTCCTCGTCCTTGCGGGCCCTGGGGTCGGACTTGGAATAGACATCGACGGTCATCTTGACGTCGAGTTTGACCGCCTCGGGGGTGGAAACCTTGATGGTGGGTGAGCAGGCGGTGAGGAAAAGCGCGCCGGTCAGGAGCAAAGCGAACGACCGGGCGGATGGGGTGGAAGCACTCATGGATGGTTTCATGGTAAGATTGGGCCAATTAATGTCTCTTGGCAACTTCAGAGCTTTCGGGGCTTTCGGCACCGAAGTGCCAGTTGACGGTAAAATCGCGGCTTCCCTGCAAGCCCTGGAAGGTGAGTTTGCCGACGGCGCGGGGCGGTTGATAATCGAGGGAGAGGACGCCGCTGGTGTAATTATAGCGCCGGAACGAGTCGAGCAGGATTTTGGTGAGGTCGCGTTTGACGAAGTTCCAATCCGCCGGGAGCCGTTGCTTCAACTGATCGATGGACTTGATTTCGAGAACGCCGGGGGGTTCGAGCTGGAGTTTGCCGAAGGACTTGACCACGTCTCGCGAACGGCCCTGGACGGTGAGTTCTCCCTGCAATTTGCCGCTGAGGGCGAGATAACTTGGCGCGAGCTTGGTGGCGATCGGAGCCGAATCGACACCGAGCACGAAGAAATGTCCGTTCCAGGGGAAACCGGCGTCGAAGTAGACCGCGAAGTCGCTGGCAAGATAACCGCCGTGGCAGTTGCCCTCGACCCGGCCGTAAATGCCCTTGCGGTCGAAGGTGACCGACGACCAGGCATCGGTAACGTCGATGTCGTTCCAGGAAAGTTTTTTGACGTGGAGCGTGTTGACGAGGTTCTCGGCCTTGGCATCGCCCAGGGGCAGGGAGAAGGCGAGTTCGCCGTGGAGGTCTTCCCATTTCACTTTATACTCGGGATAGGAACGATCTTGTGAGGGGACGATGATCTTGTTTTCGAGCGTGATTTTGTCGAGCTGGTCGAGGCGGATGTCTTTGGCCGAAGAGACGAAGGTGAAGGGGAAGGTGATACCGGGCTGGCCGAAAGCGTTGATGGAGAGATGCCCGGCCCAGAGGTCGAAGCGTTTGATGAGCCACGGCGTACTCTGGCCTTTGTCGGTGGAACGATTTTTGCCGAACTCGTCGGTGAAGGCGAAAAGATCCGGGCCGACGTAGATGGTCGGGCCGATGAATTCGACGCCGCTGATGATATTTTCGCGTAGCTCGTTCCAGGTGAAACGCAGGTTGATGACTTCAAAGTGGAGGACGGGCGACATAGGATCGTAGGGCGAGGAGATGGTCAGATCCTGAATCGTGGCGGAATGTTCGATGTCGTCCCCGTCGGAATGGCTACTCCGGCCGAGGCGCACATCCTTGAGTTCGATCGGTTTGTTTTTGCCGAGGGTGATGGGGATCGGGGGGATGTTGTCGCCGAGATTGTCGAGAGTGATGGTGGCCTGGGAGATTTTGAGATCGGTGACGGCGAAGCGACCGAGCGGATCGCTCTTGGAAGCGGCGGCCTGGTTGGAAGCCGGCTCGGATTTGGTGCCGAGGGCCTTGTTCATGCGATCGACCCAGATTTCGGGTTTTTCGATCTCAATGGAAGCGACGCGCTGGCCGAAGAGGAGTTCCATCCAACTCCATTGGAGGGAGACGCGACGGATTTTGAGATAAGCGTTTTCGCGTTCTCCGCCTGGCATGCGGATGCCGCGAAAGACGAGTTTGCCCTGATCCCACTGCGTGCGGCGAATGCCGACCGGCAAGTGGCCGTAATGAAGGATCGTCTGCACGAGCCGGTCGGGGCTGCGCTCAAAGGCAATGACGATGGCCAGAATGCAACCGATCAGGGCCGAGAGGATGATCTTGGCGTAGGTTCGCTTTTTCAGGTACCAAGGCCGCTCGGTTCGTTGGATCGGGGTTTCGGCCATATCCGGTTAGAATAACAAATTTTTCGCGTCCGTCACCTTTTTCGCCTCCGTTTGAGGAAGCGGACTCACTCATCAAGCGGTCACTGGGGCGGTTTGGCGGGAGACGAATTCCTGCGCAAGCTGGCGATAACTTTGCGAGCCGATGCCGGAATTGTCGTAAGCGAGGATCGGTTTGCCGTGGCTGGGAGCTTCGCTGAGGCGGACGGTGCGGGGGATGATGGAATTGAAGACGTGGATCTTGTCGGCGAGATTGGTGCGCACATCCTGGGCGACCTGCTGGCTCAAATTGGTGCGGGCGTCGTACATCGTGAGCAAAATGCCTTCGATGGACAGGCCGGGGTTGTGACCGGCTTCGCGGATCTGGTCGATGACGCTCAGGATTTTGCTCAAACCTTCGAGAGCGAAATACTCGCACTGGAGCGGGATGAGAACCGTATCGGCGGCGGCCAGCGCGTTGGTCATCAGGATGCCGAGCGAAGGTGGGCAATCGAGGATGGCGTACTTGAAGGGCGCGCGGCTGCGGTATTCGTGCAGAACCTTGCGCAAGCGGACGAGATGGTCGGCGTTGCGGGCGATTTCGATTTCGCAACCGGCCAGATCGATCTCGCCGGGGACGAGGCTCAAGTTCGGGTAAGGGGAAGCCTGCACCTTCGAATCGAGCGTCGACTGGCCGAGGAGAGGTTGGTAGATGCTCTGGCCGGGGACGGGATTGTTGCCGAGGGAACTGGACGCATTGGCCTGCGGATCCAGATCGATGAGGAGCGTCGGCTGCTGCAATTCGGCCAGCGCGGCGGAGAGGTTGACGGCAGTGGTGGTTTTACCGACGCCGCCTTTTTGATTGGCAATGGCAATGATTTTCATGGGCAACGAAATCCGGACAAAAAGACGATTCGACTATATCAGAGCAAAAAAGGCTTCTCGCCAATGCTTTTTCTTGGGCAATGCGCCGCAACCGGGAAAAGGCGAAAGGCTTATCAGGAAAAGAGGTTGAGGGATTGAGTTCTCCCCATTTATGATTTTCTGAGTTCGTGATAAAATTTGTTTTGCCTCTTGCAGAACGGGGGTTTTGCCGCACAATTCGGACTTCGCTTCACCTCGTAATAAGATCGAGGGTTTGAGTTTTTGCCAAATTTTGCTATAGAGGAAGACACGTTTGTTGAAATGGCAAGTAAGGCAATCCAGTCGAAACAAAAAAGTGACACTCCATGATTGAAGTTCAGAATCTGAGCAAAAGTTATTCGGGATTTCGCGCGGTGCAGAATCTCAATTTCCATGTCAACCGCGGCGAGATCGTCGGTTTCCTCGGCCCCAACGGCGCAGGCAAGAGCACCACGATGAAAATCCTCGCCGGTTACCAGCCGCCGACGGACGGACAGGTCAATGTGGCCGGGTTCGACGTCGTCTCCCAATCCCTCGACGTGCGCCGCCACATCGGTTACATGCCGGAGAATGTGCCGCTCTATAACGACATGCGCGTGGACGAATTCCTCCGGTTCCGCGCCCGGCTCAAGAACGTGCCCAAGGCCAAGCTCAAGGAGCGCGTCGAGACTGTCAAACAGCTTTGCTCCCTCAAGGACGTCGAACGCAAGATCATTGGCACCCTCTCGAAGGGTTATCGCCAACGCGTGGGCCTGGCCGACGCCATGGTGCACGATCCGGATTTACTCATCCTCGACGAGCCGACCATCGGCCTCGATCCACACCAGATCCGCGCCGTGCGTGAATTGATCAAGGATCTCGGCAAGAAGCACACGATCATTCTTTCGACCCACATTCTTTCCGAAGTGGAGATGACCTGCAACCGCGTGCTCATCATCAACCATGGCCGCATCGAAGCTTCCGACACGCCCGCCAACCTCACCAAGCTGGTGCGCGGCGGCGGTTCCCTGCGGCTGGAAATCAAGGCTCCCGCCGCCGATGCCAAGACCAAACTCGCTGCCGTCCCCGACATCGAGGAAGTCGAAGTGACCGCCGAAGGCGAGTGGGCGCAGTTGCGAATCTTCTCCAAACCCGGAGCCGATATTCGCGACAACGTCTACCAACTCGTCAAGAAAGAGGGCTGGGACTTGCGCGAAATGGCGCGTGAACGGGCCACTCTTGAGGAAGCCTTCGTCGAACTGACGCAGGATTGATCGTTTTTTTAAATTTTTAAAGAAAAGGAAAAGTTCATGGCATTTTGGACTCTTTATCGTCGTGAGGCGGGCAGCTATTTCATCTCGCCAGTTGCCTACGTGGTGTTCTTCGCCACGGCAATCGGCATCGGCTCGTACTTCAATTTCGTCTTCAACTATTTCAACGATTTCGGCATCCGGCAGTACACCGTGCTTCAGGCGTGCGTGAACACGTTCTTCTTCTGGCTGACGCTGATGGTGCAGGTGCCGATCATCACCATGCGCGTTTTTTCCGAGGAGTTCAAAATGGGCACCATCGAGATGCTCTTGACCGCTCCCGTCGAGGAATGGGAAGTGGTGCTGTCGAAGTTCTTCGGCGCGCTGACCTTCTTCGTCACCCTCTGGATTCCACTCCTGTTCAACCTCGTCCTGCTCTCGACCTTCAGCAATCCGCACGTCCCGATCTTCTGGAAGCCGACCGGCAACACGTTCCTGCTGGTGTTGCTCATCGGCACGTTCTACGTCTCCATCGGCGTCTTCACCTCGGTGCTGACCAAGAACCAGATCATCGCGGCGATCCTGTCCTTCGCGCTGATTTTCCTCACCTTCTCGATCAGCTTCATCCCGTTCCTCAATGTCACGGGCAACGTCCGCGACCTGCTTGGTTATTTCTCCGCTTTGGAACAGATGGACACCTTCTCCAAGGGCGTGTTCGATTCGCGCCCGGTGATTTTCTACCTGAGCGCAACTGTCTTTCTGCTGCTGCTCACCCAACGTCTTCTCGAAGCCCGTCGTCTGAAATCGTAACCTTATTTTGATTCATGAAACCTTCCCCCAATTCCGCGCGGCCCGCGCGTTTTCAGGCCAATCTGAATAACTGGATCAAAGTCATCCTGAGCCTGGCCATACTCTTCATGGTCAATTACCTCGGCTACAAGTATTATTACCGGACTGACGTCAACCAGAACCGTTTTTACGCGCTCTCGGAAAAGACCGTCAACGTTCTCAAGAGCCTCAAGGAACCGGTCAAAATCACCCTCTATTTCTCGCCCAATGAACTCGGCAATCCGTCCAGGTTGCGCGCCGAGATCGAGGGTCTGGTCAAGGAATACCAGTACCGCGGCGGCAGCAAGATCATTGTCGAAAAAGTCGATCCCGCCCTCGACATGGCCCGCGCCGAAGAACTCTCCAAACGGCTCAAGTTCGGCGGTGCCGAGAATATCGTCATCTTCGAGTACAAGGATCGCAACAGCTTCCTGCGCGAAGACCAACTCGCCGACTTCGACTTCCCCCGCTCCCCGATGAGCCAGGAACAGCCCGTCCTGAAGAGTTTCAAGGGCGAGGCCCAATTCACTTCCGCCATCATGTCGCTGGTCGAAGGCAAGGCCGCCAAGATTTATTTCCTCATCGGCCACGGTGAACGCGATCCCGAGGACATGAGCAGCCTCGGCGGCGCCGGCAAGCTCGCCACCTACATCAAACGCGAGAACATGGAAGTCGCCAAACTCAACCTCGGCGAAACCCCCGACGTTCCCGACGACGCTCAAGCCCTCATCATCGACGGACCCCGCGTCGGCCTGAGCGTTCCCGAGACGCAGGCCATCACCGCCTATCTCGAAAAGAAGGGCAAGCTCATCCTCTTTCAGGATCCGCAGACGACCTCCGGCCTGGAGCCGTTGCTGCAAAAATACGGCATCCGCATCGAGAACGATCTCGTCGTCGCCCGCGCCCGCATCATGGGCAACAGCAAGGCCGAAGCCGTCATTGCCACGGTCACCGGCACCGATTTCAACCCCGCTCAACCGATCACGCAGAGCCTGGCCGGGTATAATATCGACATCTCCAACGCGCGTTCACTCACGCTCACACCCGATCCCAGCGGCGGCCCGTCGCAAAAGACGGCCTACCTGTTACGCACGCCGCAAGGTTATTGGGGCGAGACCGATTTCAACACCAACCCGCCCGTCTTCGATTCGACCAAGGACATTGCCGGGCCGCTCGTAGTGGCTGCCCTCTACGACGGTGGCGACACCTCTGCCGACGGAGTCAACGTTCCCGGCACCAAGATCGTTGTCGTCGGCGCTTCCGGAATCGTCACCAACCGCAATCTCGACAGCGTCGGAGTCGATTTCACCACCAACGCCCTCAACTGGATGCTCAAGAAGGAAATGGCCGTCGGTATCGGGCCCAAGACGCCGCTCGAATACGCCTTGAAGGTCAGCCCGCTCCAGGCCCGCACGATTGTCTGGATGGTCTGGCTGATCCTGCCCGGAGCCAGCCTGATCGTTGGCATTCTCGTTTGGTACTCACGCCGGAAATAAAAGCCATGCTGCGCATACGCTCGACCTATCTCTACCTGGCCGTGGCCCTAGGCCTGTTCTGTTACATCTTCTTCATCGACACGAAAAACAAGTCGACCAAGGAAACCACGCAATCGGCGGGCCGCCTCTTTGAATTCAACGCCGACGAGGTCACCTGGCTCCAGATAACCAACGCCAACGGCACCGTTGTTCTGGAAAAACAGCCGGACAAGCGCTGGAAGATCGTCAAGCCTGTCCAGTCCCTGCCCGAGGCCGGCATCGTCCAGCAAATCCTCGGCGAAGTCGAATTCGCCCGCAGTCTGCGCGTGATCCCCTACTCTGCCCTGCCCGGCTCCAAGGAGGAGACCATCAAGCAGTGGAACCTCGCTCCGCCGGTCGTCAGCGTCGAATTCAAGACGGCGAAGGAACATTTCGTCCTGCAACTCGGCCGCAACGTCGCCCTGACCGAAAACATCTACGCCCGCGCTTCCTCCGCGCCTTCCGCCCCGGTCAATATCATTCGCGCCAGTATCAAGACCATCGTCGACCGCAATCTCAGCGACATCCGCAGCCGCGCCGTCTTCGATTTCGATTCGGCCAAGGTCAACAAAACCGCGACGCGCGAATTCACCAGCGGTTCGCAGTTGTCCCACGATGTCGAAATCACCAAGGACATGGACGGCAAATGGAGCTTGCAAAAACCGCTCGTTGCCCGCGCCGATTCCAAGAGCCTCACCGCCTGGTTGCGCCAGATGCAGGACTTGCGCATCGTCGAGTTCGTCTCCGACGAAGGCTCCAACCTGAGCAACTACGGCCTGAGTTCTCCTGTCGCGCAGATCACCGTCCAGACCCCGGACAATAACGCCGAGGAACTCTCCCTCATCGTCGGTTCCTCCCCCGCCGACAAACCCGCCGAAGTCTACGCCAAGCGCCTGCGCAGTAATTCCGTTTTCACATTGAAGAGGGACGCCGTCCTGAAGATCATCGCCGGACTCCAGGATTGCCGCGACAAGAAGCTCGTTACGGTCGTTCCCGCCGATCTCAACGGCGTGTCGATCGAGCAAAAGGGCAAAACCTTTTCGCTCACGAAAAAGGAAGGAGTTTGGACTTTCGACGGCGAAACCAATGTCACCGCCGAACTCACCAAGATACAGGATTTCGTCAATCAGTTGGCCGGTCTCCAGGCCGTTCAGTTCGTCAAGGACACTGCCGCCGACTTGCGCCATTACTCTCTCGATAAACCAGTCGCGAAGGTCACGCTCCGCTACACCCTGGGTAAGAGCAAGGATAAGGATAAAGACAAGGAAGCCCCCGAAACCGGTTCGGTCGATCTGCTCTTCGGCAAGACGGAGAACAAGCTCGTCTACGCGAAGAATTCCATCGAGCCGTTCATCTACAGCGTCCCCGCCGGTGTTCTGGATCTTTTGCCGAAGGACGCCATCGTCTGGCGTGCGTTGCAGGTGGTGCAACTGGACAAAGCCAGGATCAAGGAAGTCGCCATCGTCTCGAAAGACGGTGAGGTCAAGTATCGCCGCGAAGCCGATGGATCGTTCAAGACCGATGTCGCCAATCATTCAGTCAATGCCGCCCGTGCCGATGCGCAGGTCAGTCTGCTCTCCAGCCTTCGCGCGCTGGCGTGGCTCGGAAAACCGCTTTCACCCAAGGAACTGGAAAAGCCCACTCTGAAAATTACCGTCACCAGCGATGCGCCCGCGCCTGTCGTGTTGCGCGTCGGAGCCGCGCTCCCCAGTGGCAGTTACGCCGCGCAAGTCGATGGCCAACCCTCCGCGTTCGAACTCCCGCTCTCGGATTTCAATGCCCTCGATTTGAATCCGATCAGCGATAAACCCCAGAAATAAAGGGGGCTCTGCCCCCAGACTCCCGCCAAGGGCAACGTAACGTTGCATCCAGCAACACTATCGCAGGAATCGGATGTCCGTTTTATCGCTTCGCGTAGTGTGGGTGCAGGGGCGTTTGCCCCTGCTGGCAGAAAGTTTGGAGGACAGCGTCCTCCATGATTTTATGATTATATATTGGTTTAAGAATGATTTGAGATTGGCGGACAACACGGCATTGCATGTGGCGGTCGCTGACTGTGACACCGTCTTGCCGGTTTACGTGATCGACAAGGAACTTTTGCGCTCACCGCACACGGGGGCGGCGCAAACGGCTTTCCGGCTGCAAAGCCTCGAAGCGTTGCGCCAGAACATCGAAGCGGCGGGCGGACGGCTCATCGTGCGCACGGGTGAGCTGTGGGAAGAACTGCGGAAATTGGCCCAGGAGAGCGGCGCGAAAGCGATTTACTGGAACCGCGAATACGATCCCGCCAGCCGCGAACGCGAAGCGCGGATCGAAAAGGAAGCGCGCGCACTCGGCCTGGAAACGAAATCGTTCAAGGACGACGTCATTCACGAAGCGGGCGAAGTGCTCAAAAACGACGGCACACCCTATGTCGTGTTCACGCCTTATTCGAAAGCGTGGAAGTTGCTACCGGTCGATGCGGCATTGCCCGTGACGAAATTCAAATCGCCCGTTCCGGCGTCGATTCGCAGCGAATCGATTCCCACATTGGCCGGGCTTGGGTTTACACTCGAAGCGAAAATCCCCGAGGGTGGAGAGAAAGCCGGGCGCGACGTGTTGAAGAAATTTACGGCCGTCGCGCTACTCGATTACCGCCGCCAACGCGATTTTCCCGCGCTCGAAGGCACTTCGCGACTCTCCCCACATTTGCGGCTCGGGACGGTTTCCATCCGCACCGTTTTCGCCGGGGTCGAAAAAGCGCGGCAGGCGCATCCGAAAGCAGGCGGGATCGAGACCTTCATCAACGAATTGATCTGGCGCGAATTTTATCGCCACGTGCTCTCGCATTTCCCGCATGCGATCAACGGCTCGTTCCGTCGCGAATACGATGCGTTGAAATGGGAGAATAACGAGAAGCTCTTCAAGGCGTGGTGCGAAGGCCGCACCGGTTTCCCGATAGTCGACGCCGCGATGCGGCAGCTCAACACGACCGGCTGGATGCACAACCGCCTGCGCATGATCGTCGCGATGTTTTTGACGAAGGATTTGCTTGTGAGCTGGCAGTGGGGCGAACGCTATTTCATGGAGAAACTCGTCGATGCCGATCCGGCGTCGAACAACGGCGGCTGGCAATGGAGCGCGAGCACCGGAACCGACGCAGCTCCGTATTTCCGCATCTTCAATCCGAACAGCCAGGCGGCGAAGTTCGATCCCGAGGGAGATTTCATCAAGCGCTTCGTCCCCGAGGCCGATACGCCGTCCTATCCCCCGCCGATTGTCAATCACGCCGATCAGCGCATCAAAACCCTCGCGCTCTACGGGACATTGAAATCGTCCTGATCAGCGGACGCGTTATGCCGCGCAATGCCGTGCGTTGCAATGGGGTGCGATTGGCGGTAGAACCAATGGCGCGGAAGAAAGAACGCGTATGAAACATTACCTTGGTCTTTGCCTGGTGCTAGTGACGTTGGCGGCGGTAGCGATGACTTTGCTCAAGCGTTGCGAAAATACGGCGGCGCGTTCGGTTTCGGCCATCACGCGAACGTTTCAATCCGTCCTGCAGGTGCAGCCTGAGATCCGCATCAACCAGACCGTCATCACCACACAGACCGCGCCGATCGCCGAACTGGCCATCGTCAGCAAGGATCAACTCGTCCACTACAGCCTTTCCGAGCAACTCCAGCTCTGGCACCATAATATTCCCCTGACGACCAAATCGATCTCGGTTCAGGCAGTCTACCGGATCAAGGCCGGATACAATTTGCAGGAACCGTTCCGCGTGAGCATCGACTCGCGCACCGGAAAGATTTCGGCGCAATTGCCGCCCGCGCACATTCTTTCTATCGAGCGGATTGGAGAACTCAGCTTGAGCGATCACGACGAACTTCTGAATAGAATTAGCACGGATGAGCGAGCGCAAGTTTTGAACGAACTCGACAGGGTGGCTCGCACATCAGCAGAACAATCTGGAATTGTGCAGGATGCGGAAAAACAGTCCGTCGTACGCCTTCAGGAATTGGCAGCGAAAAACGGTCAGACGTTTTTCTTTATTGATCCTACTTATCCAAGACACGAATAATTTTGTCCTTTTAAGGACGTATTCACTTGTGTCACGGCGTGATATGATATAGACAGGAGGCATGCCGGGTGTTGAGGATGTGGTTCCCACTACAGCGTGGGAAAGGTTGGCAGAAGATTACGCATTTATCTTCTATTCATGCGATAATACAGGACGGATTCACTATGTGAACGAGGCCTGGTGGGATTTGAGGGAGCACAGGTCATTGCCCGATTTCCTGGCCTACGTGAGTTTGAACCAGGATATTCACGAAACCTTCGATCATGTCGGGCTGGGGCGTTACCTGCCGATGTACGAGTTGATCCGGAAAGGTAACATCCCTTATTTTGAGGAGATCGTTCCCTGTCACACGCCGAACCAGCCGCGCTGGATGTTACAGCGGATTCAACGCCTCGGTGAGGAGGTCATCTTCAGTAGTTATTTCCTGCGCCACTACACCGAGGAAACCCCGGTGCGGCCGAAGATCCGCTGCCTGACCGGCGGTGGCAACTGGGCGAAGGGATGGCAACCGGACAGCACGCCTTTCGACAGCGAAACGACCCTGGCCCTCTGCCCGAATTGCTCACTGCAATTTTATCTGTTACTGCGGCAGATTGAACCGGGTAGCGGCTACTTCAACCAGGGGAAGGATTGCGACGTGAACCGGCTGATCCAAAACACCGACCAACCTGTCGCTGTGACGCAGAATGCGGAGCGCGCGGTTTCTGTCCTGTAATCAAATATTCGAACCGGCGGCGGCACCGGAAGCCCACGCCCACTGGAAATTGTAACCGCCGAGATGGCCGGTGACATCGACGACTTCGCCGACGAAATAAAGGCCGGGGACGTTTTTTGCCCCCATCGTTTTGGAGGAAAGCCCGCTCGTGCAAACGCCACCGAGGGTGACTTCGGCCTTCTGGTAACCTTCCGTTCCGGCCGGGCGCAACTGCCAGCAATGCAACGCAGCGGCGATTTCGCGCAGGTGGCGCACGGCGATTTGATTCATCGGACGGGAATGCGCATGTCGTTCGCACCAGATTTGCACGAAGCGGCGCGGCAGCTTCAAGCTCAGGACGTTGACCAGTTCGGTGCGCTCATGCTGTTTGGAAGCGAGCCAGTCGCCGAGCGGAAAATCGGGCGAGAGATCGACGGTCACTGGCTGGCCTTCCTTCCAGTACGAGGAAATCTGGAGCACGGCGGGGCCGCTGACGCCGCGATGGGTGAAGAGGAGTTGTTCGCGGAAACTTTTCTTTCCGCATGAAAGATTCACGTCGAGGGAAATGCCGCTGAGATCCTTGAAGAGGTCGAGATCCTGCCGCGAGAAAGTGAGCGGAACGAGGGCCGGACGGGTCGGAATTATTTCCAGGCCGAAGCGTTGCGCGATACGGTGGCCGACGTCGCTGGTGCCGAGTTTGGGGAAAGAGAGGCCGCCGGTGGCGACGACGACGTTGGTCGTTTCCATCGGGCCGCGGCTGGTTTGCACACGGAAGCGGTTGGCGGGTTCGACATCGTCGACGCGGGTGTTGAGCTGGATCTTCACACCGGAGTCGTGGCATTCGCGCAGGAGCATGTCGGCGATGCGGCGGGAACTGTCGTCGCAGAAAAGCTGTCCGAGTTTTTTTTCGTGATAGGCGATGCCGTGGCGTTCGACCCATTCGATGAAATGGTGCGGGGTGAAACGGGCGAGGGCGGATTTGCAGAAGTCGGGATTGCGGGAGAGGTAATTGTCCGCGGTCGCGCCGGTGTTGGTGAAATTACAGCGGCCGCCGCCGGAAATAAGGATCTTGTTGGCGGGCCGGTCGTTGTGCTCAGCGACGACAACGCTGCGTCCCCGCCGGGCAGCGGTAATGGCGCACATCAGGCCGGCGGCTCCCCCGCCGATGACAATCACGTCCGGATTCACCCGCCCATTGATACGGGAATCGCCCGCTCTTTGGAAGCCGGAGTTTAAAGGCTTTTTGACGAAATTAACGGAATTTACGAAAGAAAAGCAAAACGGATTTTATCAAGAACTCAGGAAATCAAGCAAGGAAACGCCATTGAATAACTGGAATAAATATTTCCAGTTCTTTCCAAACCATCAAATAATTTCCTGATTTTCCTGCCCTTCCTGAGTTCCTGATAAATCTTTTCCGTTTTTTCGTAAATTCCGTTAATTCCGTCAAAAGGTCTTTAGAAATTGGCGGATTCCCACTTGGCATTTTTGAGAGGGCCGGTGCCGTGATACTCGAAAAGTTTGCTGATGGGGAAGACGATGGGGGCTAGCAGCGCGCCGACGATGCCGCGGATATTGGCGCGGATGTAGAGGTCGAGATTGTCGTCGATGTATTGGTAACGGCCTTCGCCGATGAGAGTGAAATTAGTGCTGAAGATTTCGAGATTCTTGGTGTCGATGTAACCCTTGGTGAGAGTGAAATTGGAGTGGGCGCGGTTGGTCTTGGCGATGCCGAAGCCGGGGATCACGGTATTGAGCACCTTGGAGAGGGCGCCGAGGAAGGGGATGGGGTAGAGGTTGCCGTCGGTGATGGACATCTCGCCGCTGCCGTTGATGGAGGCGAGATCGTCGAGAGTGCCAGAGAAGGTGGCCTTGCCGGTGAGGGAGCCGGAGGAACCGTCCGAGTTGAAGACGGTCTTGAGGAGTTGGGCGAAATCGGCGTTGGTCATGTTCAGGGAAGCTTTGTAATCGGCCCGGGGCTTGGAGAGATCCATGGCGAGGGAGCCGGTGAAGGGGCCGCTGAAGAGTTCGCACTGGGAGATGTTGAGATTCATCTGGCGGTTGGTGAACTTGAGCTGGGCCTTGGGTTTGACAAAGGTGAAGTAGACCTTGAAGAGACGCCATTTCATCGTGCCGGGGGCGTCGATGTCGACGGTGAGGTTGGTATCGAGTTTTTCCTTGGTGTCTTCGAGATCGACCAGGCCGTCGACTTTGACAGTGGCGGGCTGGGAGAAGATGTAGGGCTGGACGTATTGCTGGAATTTGCCGCCGAGGACGGGGGAGATTTCCTGGACGTTGACGTTGCCGGAGAATTTGACGAGTTGGGCGGTGCGGTTTTTGAAATCGTAAATGATGCCGCCTCCGGCCTGGCCTTCGTCGCGTTTGACGCGGATGTCGGGGAGGTTGAGCCTGAGATTGGTCATGGTGAGGCTGGTGGCGGCTTCCTTGAAAGCGACGTTTTTGTAGGCGAAGGGGCCGATGGCGACGGTGCCTTTCACGGTGAGGGCGTCGAGCTTGAGACTGGGGCCGGAGGCGTCGAGGTTGAGGACGGGGCCTTTCTGCGGGAAGCTGCAACTGTTGAGGAAGCGGTCCGCGCCTTCGCCGAAGACGCCGATGAAGACGGTGGGGTCGATGGTGCTGGAGAGTTTGGCCTTGGCCTGCTGCTGGGTGGAATCCATGTAGAGCTCGGCGCTGAGGGTGCCGCGATCGGAGACGAGTTGGGCATCGGGAATGAGGAGGCGTTTGCCGTCGTAGGCCAAAGCGAGACGGAAGCGGTCGAAGGAGGCGTTGCCGTAGGTGAAGGAATGCCAGTCGATGTCGGTGTTGAGGTCGAGTTTGAAGTTTTTCGGTTCGCTCCAGTCGAGGTGGCAACGGCCCCAGACGAGCGGGAGCTGGCCGAAGTTGAGCTTATTGAAGGCGTCGCGTGCGCGGGGGCCGAAGGCGGGCCCGAGCGGGGTGAAGTCGAGGGTGGAATTGAACTGGATTTCGGCCCAGGGCTCGGTGACGCGCCATTGGCCGTAGACATCGAATTCGCCCCGGGCCAGGCGCAGGTGGAAATCATCAATGCTCAGGAGGCCGTCGCCGAGTTTGGCGTAGAAGACGAGTTCGTCGATCTGGACGCCGCGCCAGCGGGCGTAACGGGTCTGGATGGCGAGTTGGGCGGTGGAGGAAGGGATGTCGGCGATGTCGATGTCGAATTGGCCCTGAACCTTGATGGGGCGCTCGGTTTGGAATTCGGCGAGATAATTTTGCACGGAAGACCAGAGGGCGTCGCGGCGGGCTTTCTCCTCGGGAGTCATTTCGGTGCGGGTGGTGGCGGTGCTGGGCAGAGCCTTGAAGCGGAGGCGACCCTGAAGGATGAACTGGAAATTGAGCAGTCGGGCTTCGGCGCTCAAGACATCGACTCCGGAGGAGGTGAGGGCGAAGTGGGCGTTGACCTGTTTGAGATCGACGGTTTCCTTTTCGCCAACGGGCAGGGAGATGTCGGCGTTGGAGACGGAGGCGCTCTGGATGAAAGGTTTGCCCTGCCACCACGACAGCCAGGCGAAATCGATACGGGCGCGGTCGATGCTCAGGACGACCTGTTGATGATCCGGCTTGCGGTAGAGGGTGAGGCGGTCGGCGAGCACGCCGCCGGTCGGAACCGAGAGGATCGACAGCCACT
>DBTH01000228.1:17567-18004 GCA_002306945.1 Methylacidiphilaceae bacterium UBA1321
ACGAGCAAGCCGCCGGTCGGGTCGAGCAGGAGGCGGTTGACGGAGACGTGGATATTGCGGCGAGCGAGCTCGTCAAGGAGCCAGTCCTTGGCGCGTTCGGGCATGCCGTAGTAGCGCAGCCAGAGGATGGTGATGATGAAGGGCACCAGCACCATCATCAGACCGGTAATGCCCAGCCGTGCCAAAAATCGCCGTAACCATTTCAGAAACGGGATTTCTGGCCGAATGATCAAGCGACGGGTGCGATGAGGAGTGGCCACGGGATTTTTCGGGAGCCTGCCCAAGGCAGGTTTCAGCGGTAATTTTCACGCAGAAGGGCCTGATGACAAGCCGATAAGCACGAAAGTAACGCAAATCGCAAAAAACATGCTAATTTCAGGAATTGCTCCTTGTGGCGGTTCCCGTTATAATTTTCCACCCACACCGCAGGGACCGCG
>DBTH01000289.1 GCA_002306945.1 Methylacidiphilaceae bacterium UBA1321
AAATGATGTCCTTAAGCATCCTCATGGACTTTTCCCTTTTTTACACTGCGTAAAAAGGGAAAAAGCCCTGTGGGGTTTCTAAAGGGTAGCATACCCTTTAGCGGGGGATATGGGGGCAGTGCTCCCAGTCTTTGTGTGCATGACACTTTGAAATGCTCTAAAACTTCCCCATGGCTTTGGAGTAGCCGGTGAGTTCAGTGTAGCCGACGCCATGGGTTGATATTCCGTCGACGGTGCCGCTGATCCGGCAGGCACCTTCCCAATAGGCGATTTTGGACAATTCCATCAAGTACAATTCCTGATCGCGCAGGGCGGCGATGACTTCGAGTTCGATCTTCAGACGCGGGATATGGAGACGCCAGCGCGAGGGATAGATTGCTTTGGAGTGCGGACTTTTCCACGTGTCGAGCACTTCGATCTGAAAGTCGTCTCGCCGGAGTTCGATCCGTTTTCCATCAAGCGCAATCCAGGTGCCTTGAGAGGCGACGTCAATCGTTCCGTTCTTGTTGCGCATCTGGTAGAGCATGAGTTCGCAGCCCGAATCGAGTTCGATGCTGAACCAGTCCCAACCGGCCTGTTCTTCACCGAGCGCGCTGGTGCTGAATTCGTGATCGAACCAGCTCACGCCGTTCACGGCGAAAGTTTCCTGCCCGATACGCAGGGTGCCTTCGGTCTGGAGTCGCGGGTAGGAATAATAATTCGACGCGTTGCCGGGAGTCATCGACTTGCGGCTCATGCCGCGTTCGCCCTGGAGGACGAGCGGCTTGAGCGGGGTCAGAGTCAAATCGACAGCCATATTTTCCTCTCCCGCGTTGAGGCGGTAGATTTCGCGCTTCACATCGACGGTTTCGATTTTCCATTCCTGCAACCAGACGTTCATCTGCTTCGTATCCGCGCCGGATTGATTGAGCGCGGCGCGGTCGACGCGTTCCTTGTAGAAAAATTTTCCGCCTGCGATGTCGCTGACGGCGAGATGACCGAAGAAAAAATCGCGGATCGCCCAGCGGCTCTCCTTTTGCAACGGCGTCATCTGTAGTCCCTGCCGGAAAATGGTGAGTTGATAACCGAACGGCCGGGCCGACTTGTCTTGCACGTTGCCGGTGAAGTACCACCACTCGGTTTTATATTCCGGATGCATGCCGTGGTCGCGCGGGAATTGCCATTGGCACGGCTCGGTCACGCGCTTCCATTCCTCATCGGCGGCGTGCGTGGACATCGCGCCCGTTCCGGCGAACACCAGAGCAATCGAGTAACAAACGATCAGCGGAAGAAAATTTCGTAAGGAAATCATAGCATTCTCATTCCATTTTCACCGCCGAAGCGATGTCGATTTCCGCTGCCTTGCGGGCGGGCCACCAGGCCGATACCCACGCTGCCAGCAACACGCCAAAGGGCAGTTCAAACAGGAACCGCCACGGTGTCGCCCAGACAATCGTCCAGCCGAAGTAGGAGACATTGATGACGTCGCTCAAGATCCACGCCAGCACCCAGCCGCCTGCCAGGCCGAGCAACGCGCCGATGACGGCGACCAGCGTGGCTTCGCCGAGGATGATGCCGATGACCTGGGCGCGCGAAGCGCCAACGGCGCGCAGGATGCCGATCTCGCGGGAACGTTCGTTGACGAGGATCAGCAGGCTCAGGAAAATACCGATTCCCGACACGAGAATGCCGATGGTCTGGAGGAGATAGGTGACGGTGAAGGTCTGGTCGAAAATGCGAAATACCTGCACGCGCAATTCCCGGTTCGAGTAGATGAGATATTCCCCGTAGGGCGCGAGCTTGGTGCGCAGTTCATTCTGGAATCCGGTGACGGAAGTTTCCGGCAGGAGATAAATGGCAAAGCTGTTGAACGACCAGTCGTTCCACCATTTGCGGTAAACGTCCTGATCCATCAACACAAGGCCGAACTCGGTCGTGTAGTCGTAGAATACTCCCGCCACGCGGAAATCGCGCAGACCGCTGGCCGTGCGCAAGGGGAGCGCGTCGCCGGTCTTGACGCCGAATTTGCGAGCGAACGCTTCGCTGACGACAACCTCCTCTTTTTCCTTTGAAGCGAGAAGAATTTTCGAGCCGTCGCAGTCGAGATCGCCTTCCTTGAAAACCAGCCGATTGCGTTTCGCATTCACCGGGAAACGGATCGCGGCGAGTTTGACCTGTTGGCCGCGGAAGGTCATGCGCACTTCGTGGTAACGGTCGTACATCTCGATGCCCGGTGTGTTTTTGACGATGTCTTCAAGCTCGGGCCGGATTGTCTCGCGGTTGCCGATGACCAGTCCCGCTGCCGGGGCGACGAACACGTCGGCGACCACGCTGCGGTCGAGCCAGTGTTGCACCGTCATGCGGAAGCTGAAAATCATGAGCGAAATTCCGGCCACCATCGACAGGGCCGTCACCAGCGCGGCGATGGTCACCGAATTGCGGTGCAGCGATCCGGCGAATTGTTCCAGCGCCAGTCGCGCCACCACGCCGCGCGTTGTCCGGCGCAATACTTTCACCGCCGCCACACAAACGACCGGAGTGAAAAACGCGAAGGCCATCAACGCGCCGAGCGCCGCTCCGAAACTGAGCCAATGGACGCCCTGGTACAAACTCAGCCAGCCCGCAATCGCCGCCAAAACCAGCATTCCCACGCCGAGGCATGACCAGCGACCGATCGCGAGGCGGCTCTTGTCGTTCAAGTGGCCGATGGCGAGCGCCTCGACCGGCGGAATCCGCGACGCTTCGCGCGACGGGAACCACGCGGCGAGCAAAACCGCGCCCACACCGAGAATGATCGCCGCGGCAATCTGCTGCGGTGCGACGAAAATTTCCCGGATGCTCAACAATATATAAAGCGAAGTGATCGTCTGCGAAACCGCGCCGACCAATCGCCACGCGATGACGACGCCGAGTGCAATCCCGAGCGCCAATCCGCACAAGCCTTGCAGGAGCGCTTCGGCGAGGAAAAGCCCCTGCACCTGATTCGCCGTTAATCCGAGCGCGCGCAGGACGCCGATCTCGTGACGCCGTCGCACGACCGCCGCCGAGACGGTATTGTAGATGAGGAACATCCCCACCATCAACGACACCAGCGAGAGCGCAACGAGATTGAGCTGGAACGCGCCGATCATCTTTTCGATCTGGTTGCCGCGCCGGTCTGGGGCGTGAATGACGACATTGCCGGGCAGGAGCGGTTGCAGGCTAGCGATGACCGTCTCCGGCTTCACTCCGTCGCGCAGACGACAATCAATGCGCGTCAACTTGCCCGCGAGCCGGTAATTCTCCTGCACGTTGGCGATGTCCATGACGGCGAGATGTTCGTCCGCGCCCGGCGCGTCGTCGTTGAATTTCAGAATGAAGGCGACCTTGAAATTTTCGATGCCGCGCTTGGTTTCGAGCCGGACGGAATCGCCCGCCTTCAGACCGAGCCGCTTGCAAAGCGCTTCGCTCAAGGCGACATGATGCGGCTCCTTGATGAAATCCATTGCGTCGGCCTCGTTGGCTTTCTGGTCACGAAATTCGTAGGTGCGCAGCGGGCCGTTGGAGAAAACATCGACACCGAGGAGTTGGAGATATTCGCCCGGATAATCGGGCAGCAGGCAGACTTCCTGAATGACCGGAGTCGCGGCGAGGACACCAGGATGCTGGCGCACGAGGGGATAGATCGATTCATCGAAAGGCAGACCGTCGGCTGTGACTTCGAGATTGGCGCGACCGGCGACAATATCGACCGATGCGCGGAACGACGAGAGGGCGCTGTGGTTGACAACCTGCACGCTGACGAACACGGCGACGCCGAGCGCGATGCCGAGAATGTTGAACGCCGTCAACGTCCGGTGCCGCGCGAAATAGCGCAAGCTGTGGATGAGGAAAAGTCGAAACATGAATAATCGGTTCCGCGTTGCGGGTCAATTCAGGAAACGATTCGCCCGTCTTTCATCGTGATGACGCGGTCAGCGGTGGCGGCGACTTCGCGGCTGTGGGTGACGAGCACGATGGTCGTCTGCCGCTGGCGGCCAAGTTCGCGCAGCAGCAACATGACTTTTTCGCTGGCGTGACTGTCGAGATTGCCGGTCGGTTCGTCGGCGAGCAGGAGCGCGGGGCGATGCACGATCGCGCGCGCGATGCACAAGCGTTGTTGCTCGCCGCCCGACAGCGCGATCCGCAGCGCATTTTTGTGTTTCAGACAACCTCGCGCGTCCGG
>DBTH01000109.1:0-18996 GCA_002306945.1 Methylacidiphilaceae bacterium UBA1321
AGGTTTTGAATAGTTACGGCTAAGGACAGCAAGAGGCGTTTGAAGGAGTTCTTTTTCAATCGAAACGGCTCTAATCATTTCCGATTTTGACTTCAGGATTTGACGTGCCATGACGCAGATAGCCGCTTATTCTCTACGAACTCATGGCAACGACTGATTTTGCTGCGGCTGACACCGACCAGGTTTTCACTCTGGAAACAATGGGGCAAATCGCACCCCAGCCCACTCCCTACGCCGTCCTCGGCTATCCGGTCACGCACTCCCTTTCGCCTTCGTTCCAGCGCGCCGCCTTCGCCAAGTCGGGCCTCGCCGCGCAATATCACCGCATCGAAACACCCGCCGAGAAACTCACGGCTGTCGTTGAAGAGATGAAGAAAAAACAGTTCGGCGGCTGGAACTGCACGCTGCCCCTGAAGATCGACATGCTCAAGCTCGTCGACGAGGCCAGCCCGGCGGCGAAAATCCTCGGCGCGGTCAATACGGTTCTTAACGACAACGGCAAGCTGGTCGGCTTCAACACCGACGGCGAAGGCTGGGTCGCGGCCATCCGGGAGGAATTCGGCGTCGATGTGCACGACATGCGCGTGATGATCCTCGGTGCCGGTGGCGCGGGTCGGGCGTTGGCGACACAGGCGGCGCTGGAAAAATGCGAACGTCTTGTCCTGGTCAACCGCACTTTCTCCCGTGTGCAGGAACTCGCCGCCCAACTGGAACCGGTCATTCACAGCGACAAGCTCATCGGTTCGCGCGCGCGACTCGTGGCATTGCCTTGGGACGAAACGGCCATCACGGAGGAATTGCAGACGATCGATCTGCTGGTCAACGCGACCAGTTGCGGTCTCAAGACCTACGATCCGTTGCTGCTGCCCGCCCGGCTGCTCACGCCGAATCTCCTCGTATACGACACGATCTACAAGCCGCACCGCACCAAGCTCCTGCTCGCCGCCGAACAGTCCGGTGCGCGCGTCGCCAACGGCCTCTCAATGCTCCTGCATCAAGGAGCCGCAGCGTTCAGCATCTGGACGGGCCGCACCGCGCCCATCCCGGAAATGCGTCAAGCCTTGCAAAAAGCCGCCGGAATCTGAACAATCGGCCAGCCCTTTTATTCATCATTTATGGATCTGCCCGCACCCTATCTCTATATCTTCGCCGTCTTCGCCTTCGTTGTCGGAGGCTGTTTCGGTTCGCTCCTCAATGTCTGCATCTACCGCATCCCGCTCGGGGTTTCGATTGTCTATCCCGGCTCGCATTGCTCGGTCTGCGGTTCGCCGATCCCGTGGTATAACAATATCCCGATCTTCAGTTGGTTCATCCTCAAGGGCCGCGCCGCCTGTTGTGGCACGCGCATCGACCGCCGTTACTGGATCATTGAGGCGATCACGGCAGTTCTGTTCCTGGCCATCTTTCTCAAATATTACACCGAAGGCGTTGGCGTGGTGTTGTGCTATGCGTTGATGGTTTTCGGGCTCATTGCCGCCAGCGGCATCGACATGGATCACTTCATCATCCCGGATCGTTTCACCCTCGGCGGCGTGGTGGCGGGCATCGTCTGCAGCACACTTGTACCGGAGCTTCATCACCAGACATCCGCCTGGAAGGGTTTCAATGCGGCGTTGGGCGGCGCGTTTGTCTCGGGATTGGTTTTGTGGCTGGTAGCCACGATTGGCTCCAAGATCTTCAAGAAGGAAGCGATGGGCATGGGCGACGTGAAATTCATCGCGGGCATGGGCGCGTTCCTCGGCACCTCGTCGATAGTGTGGGTCATTCCGGTGTCGGCCTTCATTGGATCGATCTTCGGCATCTTCCTGATTTTCACCAAGGGCGGCACCTGGGGTACGCGCATGCCGTACGGGCCTTTCTTGGCGCTGGCGGCGATCCTCTGGATTTTCGGCGGATCGGACGCGACGCAGGCCTATTTCGACCACATCCAAAAAACCTTGCAGGCCGCGCCGGTCATTCAGCCAGCGTAACGCCCGGCAACGTGACGTTGCATCCAACTACGCTGACACCGAAACCAAAGTTTACTGGGTGAAGGCTGGGCCTGCCGTCACGCTGCCTGCCGCGACTCCAGAGAGAGGAGTTGCTTCTTGATTCCAAGACCGCCCGAGTAACCCCCGAGAGCGCCGCTGGCATTGATGACGCGATGGCACGGGATGACGATGGGAATGGGATTGGCACCGTTGGCCGAACCGACTGCGCGCGAAGCCCCCGGTTTTCCAATCGCGCGGGCGATATCGGCATAGGAACGGGTTTCGCCGTAAGGGATTCGCTGCAACTGCGCCCAGACTTTCTTCTGAAACGGCGTCCCGGTGGGATTGAGCTTGAGCTCGAACGTGCGGCGTTTACCGGAAAAATAGTCGCCAAGCTGTTTCGCAACAACGCGGGTGTGGGTCGGATTATCGATGGCCCCCTTGGGTGACTTCCGTACCTTAAAGGAAAGCTTCACCAGCTCATCGTGGTCATTGACAACGACAAGCAACGGCCCCAGCGGGGTTTTGAGTGTTTGAAAAAACATATTCATGGTGTCAGCTGATTTTAACCTAAATCTGTGACATTGCATGGTCGATTTTTAAGGAATCATGTTCTGGACTGACCGAAAATTCTCAGGAGCTGTCATTGATTCAACCCCCTGTAACGAGAAAAACCAGTCTCCTATTGTCGCGTCTGCGCCAAAACGTTACTGTGTTCCTATGCAATTGAGTCATCCGCGCCATGATATTTACGTTCCCAACGGGATCGACCCGGCCGATGCGCTGGCCCGCACAACGCATCTGGCCATCGCGGCCCATCAGGACGATGTGGAAATTCTCGCCTACCACGGCATTGCGGAATGTTACGAGCGCCAGGACAAGGCGTTCGGCAGCATCGTCGTCACCAACGGCGCCGGCAGCCCCCGCACCGGCCCGTTTGCCGGAATGACCGACGACCAAATGCAGGAGGTTCGCCGCAAGGAACAACGCAAGGCCGCCGACATCGGCAAATATTCCATCCAGTTCCAGCTCGGCCACCCCAGCGGCGCGGTCAAGGATCCCTCGCGCAACGACGTTCGCTCCGATTTACATACGATCCTGGAACTCGGCTTGCCCGAAGTCCTCTATCTCCACAGTCCCGCCGACAAACACGACACCCACATCGCCACCATGTTGCGCGCGCTCGAAGCCGTCCGCTCCCTGCCCAAAGCCAGGCGTCCGCGCAAGGTCTACGGTTGCGAAGTCTGGCGTGATCTCGACTGGTTGCCCGACGACGAAAAGGTCGCCCTGTCGGTCAGTGCTTATCCGGAGCTAGCCAAAAAACTTTTGGCCGTATTTGAATCGCAGGTAGCCGGCGGAAAACGTTACGATCTGGCCGCCATCGGCCGCCGTCTGGCCAACGCGACTTTCTTCGCGTCCCATTCGACCGACCAATCCGACGCCTTGACCTGGGCCATCGACCTGACGCCCGTGACGCAAAACGATTCGACCGACATCGCCGATTACACCCTCTCGTTCATCGAACGTTTCAAACAGGACGTTGCCGACCGGATGAACCGCTTCCGCTCTGTGTAAATCCGGCGCGACACGAAGCGGCAGAGAATATCCAGTTTCGGCGTCAGTGTAACTGGATGCAACGTCACGTTGCCCCTGGTTATTCCTTGTTGGACGCGGCCAATTCGTAGGCCAGGCACGCGCCTTCGGGCGCATCGGAGCGGACGTCAAAGGCGACGCCTTCCTTCGTCTCGCGCATCGGTATGACGTAAAGCCGTTTGCCGCCCGAATCGAGCGCCCAGAGTTTCCAACCGTTCATTGCCGGGTTGGAGAGGCTCACCGTGGCTTGACCGCGGCGCAGCAGGTGAGGCAAGGTTCCGACACTTGTCAGAAGACGATGATCCCTGTTCGAGAACTGCGTGCCGGTGTTGAGGCCATCCGTCAAGTAGAGCAGGAGCCAGCGGCGGCTGGTGGCGAGCGGAGCGTTGTCGACGCTGACGGCGTAGAGCGCGGCGTTAGTGGAACCGTTTTTCACGGCAACCAGTTTGCCGCGCGATTCACCGTTGGGGGCGATGGCAAAGAGTTCGCAGCGTTCGCCGACTGCGGAAAAGGAACCGGCCTTGGCGTCTATGCGGATTTCGCCGGTATCGCTGACAATCTGTTTTTCGTCCGCGTCGGTGGAACCTTTCGGCAGGACTCCGGTCGCTGCTAGACGTTTGAGCAGGCCGGGTTCGGCCTTGAAGCCCGACGCGTTCTTGTCCAGGTCGGCCGGATCGCTGACGACGGCGCGAACTCCGAGGCGTTCGGCCCGGGCGGCGGACTTGACCTCGGCGGCTTTGCCGGGGAGCGAACCGATCCGGCAGACCAGACCGGCCAATCCGAACGTTTCCGGGAATGCGCGCCAATTTCCAGTCTCGCCTGCGAACGCGCCCTGCCGATCCACCGCAAATGCGATGGCGTTTTGCGAGGCGCGGATGTCGCCGCGTCGAAAGATGAGGGCCGCAACACGATCGGCCAACCGGTTGATCGGATCACCGGCCAGGTCGAAAAGATGCGAGGGGCCGCCCTTGACGGTGAGTTCGCGGTCACCACTGTAATCGAAGCAGAAGATCGCGTCCCAATCCTGCAACGAACTGTAGGCTGACATCAAGGCACCGCCAGCGGCGCGATAGGCGTTGGGCCAGACGAAATTGTATTCGGTGACGGCAAACGGTTTACCGAACACGCGCGTGGCCATCAGTTCACGGGGATCATACGCCAACGCGCGAACCGGATCGCCTTGTCGAAAAGCAAAGGGCAACGACCAGTTCTTTTCCGGGAACTGCGGATGATCCCAATACGAGTGATTGTCCACATAGTCGTAGCGTTCGCGCAGGAAAATCTGCGCCTGACTGTACCAATAATTATTGCCCGTGATCGGCGCCCACACGCCAAGTTGCCTGAGGAAATTTTTCTCCTTCGCATCGGCCTGGGCTTGCATCTCGAAGAGAAAACGGTTGTAGAGGGCACTGCGGTCGGTGCCTGCAATCGAGTCCTGGGCCTGCGCCTTGACCCAGATTTCAAAAGCGTGATCGTAGCGCTTCTTTAATCCGGGTTCGCCGAAAATCAGCGTGGGCAACGGGTCTTCGTTGACGGGGCAAATGCCGATCAACACCGGATCTTCCGCGAGGCTGAGCTTGGTGTACGGATTTTTATGGGTCAGCAAATTCGTCGCGTAGCGTTTCCACGAATCGAACGCCGCATCCGACACCGGCAGCCACGCCTTGAACCAGGTCGCGAGGTTCTTTTTATCGGGATACATGCCCCAGCCAAAAGCGGCCTGCTCGGCGGGACTGAATTTGCGGATCGTATACAAATCGATATTCACATAGAGACCGCGTTTCTTGAGCGCGGCGATGAGATACTCGAACCGGTCGAGCTTGTCCTCGTCCAGTTCATAGGAAGCGCCGCCCTGACGGATCAGTTCACCGTCGAAATGATGCAGCCGCACGGCATTGTAACCGGAACGCGCGAGACGTTCGGCCAGCCGGTCGGCCTCGCCGCTCTTGAGGAAATTCGCGCTGAAGCAAAGGTTTACTCCCCAGAAACGCACCCGTTCCTTCGGTTGGTCGCGGAAGTAAAAATGACCCATATCGTCCACGCAAACCTGTCCGTATTTCCCCGCCGGAGCTTCGGTCAGGGAGGAAAAATCGAACGCGCTGCCCGCATCGACATCGAGGCGATCCTCGTAGGAAATCCAGTCCCCGCCCGCCGCAATCATCTCAGGCGTTGACATCGAAAACGCAATCCGGTCCGGCGACGCCGAAATGGCCGCCACCATCCACAAGCACGGCCCGGTCGCTTCCAGACGGATTTTTTCAACCGGCCCCGCGCCTTCCTTTAAGGCGACGCGGCTCACGTAAAGGCCCACGCCAGAGGTCGGATTTTTTCCAATCCAGCCAACTGCGCCATTGGGCACTGTGACCGGATGTTGCCAATCGCCGATGTCGCGGCCCGCAACGATCTCGGTGCGGCTCTCCTGTCCGCCCGCATAGCCAACCGTCACGACGCCTACGGGCGCGCCACTGGGCGGAGTCGCCGCTGCGGCATGGAGCAAATAGAGATTGGACGCCGTCACTCCGGCGGGCAGCGGAATTTCAACCGATTGAGGACAACCCTTCGCGGACGCGCCCAGCACGATGCAGGATTTGTCGCGATTGCGTTCCGGATCGAGAATTTCAAACGACACGCCCGCCGCCGTGATCTTGCCCAACGGCATCGACGCGAGATCGTTCTTCTCGCCCTGATCGGTCCAGCCGCCTTCGCCGTCTCCGGCATCCTCGTCGCGAAAAGCGCGATTGGCCACCGCCGCTATCGAGACGGACTGACTGCGATAGGGTTGGTAACGCAACGAAAGTTGAAGTTCCGCATGCTTGATCACCTGGCCCGGAGGCGACACATGAATGCGTACCGAATAATTATCTCCGCCCCACGTCCGGTTGTCCTGCACAAACAAACTGAAGGAACCAGTGATCGTCACCGTGCCGTGCGCCGTAGGAATCACCAATTCGCGCACCTGCGCCTGAAAGAAGACGCCTGAGTCCTTCAACTCGACCGGCAGAACACAATCCTTCCCATCCACACGCAGCGATTTCCCGGCAAACCCGGCCACCGGAAGCACCGTCTGCACACACAACGTCCGCGACACCAGCCCCTTCGTGTGATCGAGTTGCCATTTCAACCCGATCATGTCGGCGCCCTGGCGCGTAACCGTTTCGACCAGATGCAACGGCTCGTCCGAGCCCCGCACCTGAAACTCCCCGCGCGTCTCGAAATTGCCTGCGGAAACCTGCGGATAACCCGCGTTGACGCGAGTCGATTCCTGCGAAGTGACTGCCCACGCGTTATCAAAATGACCCAGGGCAAATCTCGCCCCGTCTACAGTGAAAATCCCGTTCGGGCTCAGTTGCAGGAATGGCAAATCCAGCGACTCGCCAGCCAACCCACCGGGAAACAATAAACCCACCACGAAAAAAAACGGAGCAAGGAACCGGCACATATATTCTTGGCAAACGGCCCGCTTCAGGTTTTTTGACATCTTTCAAGCATCCGGGCGCGCGCCGTTGACATATTGGCACGCGTGTCCGCAGGGTCAAATGAATCCCGCATCCTGAAACTGCCTACGCCTAGAACATCTTGATGAATGCCTTGGAGCGGAGGGAATCGATCCATTCCTGCTGGAGGCGCTGACGTTCTTCCTGGATGAGAGTCTTTTCGATCTGGGCGCGAACATCGGCCATCGGTTGAACGGCGGCCTGACGGCGGTCTTCGACGCGCAGGATATAATAGCCGTCGTCGGTGGCGATGATGCGGCTGTACTGGCCGGGCTTGAGAGCGAACGCGGCGTCGCGGATTTCACCGCGGAGGGTGTCGCGGGTGAGCCAGCCGAAATTGCCGCCGTCTTCGCGTTTGGGACCTTCGGAGTAGGAACGGGCCAACTCGGCGAAACTGGCGCCGCCGTCAAGCTTGGAAAGGAGTTCCTTCATGATCTCCTCCTGCGGATCGTATTCTTCTTTCTCGCCCTTGGCGTTGGTGCGGGTTTCCTTGAAAACGGATTTGCGCAGAAAGATGAGGCGCAGTTCGATCTGTTCCTCCTGGACGAACTGTTTGATGTTTTCCTGGTAATACTGCTCGATGCGGTAGGGAGAAACGATGACGGCGGTGGTGACGTTTTTCTGGCGCATGTACTGGACGACGATCTGTTCGCGCAGTTCGGTGCGGTAATTTTCGAGCGAGATGCCGTTGGCGAGCAGCGTCTTGATGAAAGCGGAGCGGTCGCCGTCGAACTGGGAACTGATGACGTCCTTGAGGCGATCCTCGACGATGTTTTCCGGGACGAAGTAACCTTGTTTGAAGAAATCCTGAATAATGAGTTGGCGTTCGATTTCGGCGTTGAGCGCCTTCAAGCGGGCTTCCTTGACCTTGTCGACGAGTTCGGGCCCGTTGTAGGTTTCCTTGAGAAGTCGCTCGGTCTGGTCGACGCGTTTTTTGACTTCGGAAAACGTGATGACCTTGTCGTTGACGATGGCGGCGATGCCATCGACGATTTGCGCTTGCAGGGGTAAGGAACCCGCCAAGGCGAGTGCTGCAATTCCCAGAATTCCGCTTTTCACTGTGGTAAGGTAGTCGAGCAATTTCATGCGTTGCGGGCACCTGTCGAAAGCGGGTCTGTCCCGGCCAACGCAGCTATCCACTGGTTTATTTCGGCAAGCTTAGAATCGGCATCTATCCCGGTCAAGCGGGGAAACTTGCCCCCGATCATGACGAAATCGCCGCCTTGATGGACTACGAGCTTGTCGTTTTGGGTTTCGATCCTGCTGATATGGACGCGGGCGGCCTGGACGCGGATGCGGGCGGCGAGGAGGAGACGTTGGGCGGGCGGGGGCAACGGGCCGTTGCGGTCTTTCCAGTCGTGAGCGAGGGATTCGATGTCGTCGAAGCTTCGCAATTCGGCGATTTTCCGGTACGCTTCGATTCGGTAACGGCTTTCGCTCATATAAGTGCGGGGGACGTAAGCGCCGTCTCGGCCGGGGTCGTCCTCGCTCCAGGAGAGGAAATCGAAATCGAGTTTGCACTCGGCAAGGCGCTGGACTTTGCCGCTCTTGAGTTGTTCGACGGCGACCTTGAGGAGTTGGCAATAGAGTTCAAATCCGACGGCGGTGATGTGGCCGCTTTGCGCCGTGCCGAGGAGATTGCCTGCGCCGCGGATTTCGAGGTCGCGCATGGCGATCTTGAATCCCGCGCCAAGCTGGGAATATTGGCGGATGGCCGAGACGCGTTTGCGGGCGTCGCCGACGGTCATGAGGTGGCGCGGGAGGAAGAGGTAGGCGTAGGCCTTGTGCTGGGCACGGCCAACACGGCCCCGGAGTTGATAGAGATCGGCCAGTCCGAAGCGGTCGGCGCGGTCGATGAGGATCGTGTTGGCGTTGGGAATGTCGAGACCGCTCTCGATGATGGTGGTGGAGAGCAGGACGTCGGTTTCCCCGGCGACGAACCGGGTCATGACTTCCTCCAGTTCGCCTTCTTCCATCTGGCCGTGGCCGATGTCGACGCGGGCTTCGGGGACGAGGAGCTTGACGCGGTCGGCGAGGGCCTGAAGGGAATTGATTCGGTTGTGGAGGAAATAGATCTGGCCGTTGCGGGCGATTTCTCGCCGGATGGCTTCGCGGATGACGCGTTCGTCGTAGGGGCCGATGATGGTTTCGACCGCGACGCGATTGGCGGGCGGCGTCTCGATGGTGCTCAGGTCGCGCGCCCCGATGAGGGAGAGATAGAGCGTGCGCGGGATCGGCGTGGCGGAAAGGGTCAGGACGTCGACGAGCCGGAACCGCTGCTTGAAGCGTTCCTTGTGGACGACGCCGAAGCGTTGTTCCTCATCGACGACGACAAGACCGAGGTCTTTGAATTCGACGTCTTTTGAAATCAACCGGTGTGTGCCGACGATGACATCAACGGTGCCTTCTTTCAGATCGGCGACGACTTTCTTCTGCTCGCGCAGGGAGCGGAAGCGGCTGAGGACTTCGACGTGGATCGGGTAATCGGCGAAACGTTCACGCAGGGTATTGTAATGCTGTTGAGCGAGAACGGTCGTGGGCACGAGAAAAGCGACCTGTTTGCCGTCCATGACAGCCTTGAACGCGGCGCGGATCGCCACTTCCGTTTTGCCGAAACCGACATCGCCGCAGATGAGGCGATCCATCGGCTTGCGTTTTTCCATGTCGCGCTTGGCGTCGATGATGGCCTTGAGCTGGTCGGGGGTTTCCTCGTAGAAGAAGGCGCTTTCGAATTCGTCCTGCCACGGCGTATCGGCGTTGAACGCGTGGCCGGGAACGCTTTCGCGCTCGGCCTGCACGCGGATCAGTTCGGCGGCGTAATCCATGACCGCCTTGCGCGCGGAAGTCTTGGCCCGTTCCCAACGCGAACCGCCCAGGGTGTCAAGCGGGGGATTCTTTTTGCCGACGCCGATGTATTTCGAGACGAGGTAAGCCTGTTCGACCGGGACGTAAAGTTTGCTGCTCTCGGCGAATTCAAGCACGAGGACTTCGCCGCCTTCGTTGGATGCGAACGCAGTGGCGGACGAACCGTTGCCGTCCTTGTTCTCCTTCGGGTCGGGTTCGGTCGGCGCGGGAAGTTTCTGCAACCCGCGATAAAATGCGATGCCGTGGTGGAGGTGGACGACGTAATCGCCCTCCTGAATATCGCTGAAATCGAGTGCTCCGGCGCGACCGCGCAAGGCGACGAGCCGTTCCTGTTTGCGCAGCGCGCGCAAGGTCTGGTAGCGACCGAAGACTTCCGCGTCGCTGAGGATGACGAGCTTGCCCTGCGGCCAGACGAACCCGCGCAGGAGCGGGCGTTGAACGAAGCGGAGTAAGTCGGCGGGGAGTTGTGCCTCGGTGATGATCTCGACGAGCCGTTTCTGTTCGCCCTCGTTGTTGCAGAAAACGATGATCTCCCATTTCTCCGACATCCAGTCGCGCAAGTGATCGAGGAAAAGCGTGCGGCGCTGTTCCTGCAAAATGAAATCGCCGACCGGCGCGTGGAGGAAATCGTGCGCGAAGAATTCCAGGTCTATGAATTCCGCTTCAGCCAGAGCGTCGAGCGATTTGTCCGTGCTGGCGGCGGCCCCGGCATTGGCGGCGATGGACGCGGGATCAAACGGATCGAGCGAGAACCGGATCGTGTCGGCGGGGAGATAATCGAGCAGCGTAGCGGTCGATTTCGCGGCAGCGTTGAGCGGCATCAGACTGATGACCGCCTCGGGAAGTTCGCGCACGGAACGTTGCGCCACCGGATCGAATTCGCGCAGGGACACGACCTCGTCGCCCATCCATTCCGAACGCACCGGCAATTGTGCATGCCAGGAGAAGAAATCGACCACTGCGCCACGCACGCTGTAGGTGCCACGCAGGGTGACTTCGGCTTCGCGTTGATAACCGGCGGCCTCGATTTTTTTAAGCCACGCCTCGCGGTCGAGTTCATCGGCGATCTTCAACTTCAGCCGCGCTTTTTCCACCGTGCTCGGCAACGGCAGCGGTTGCGACAGGGCGGTGAAGGTGGCGAGGACGGGGCCGGAGAAACCGGCGTTGAGCCGTTCGAGGACGGAAAGACGTTCGGCGGCGATTTCCTCGTCGGGGAGAGCTTCGCCGACAATCGGTTCGACCTGCGGAAAAAAGAGAAAGGGAATGCCCCAGGCTTCGAGATCGTTGGCGAGTTCCTCCTGCGCCTTGACAGTCTTGAGCAGAGCGAGCTTGAGCGGTTTTTTTGAGCCGGGATGATTTTGAATGGCCGCCAGAACGAAGGCTTGTGCCGCGCCGGGAATTCCCGCAAGCGAGTACGATTGGCCGGATTGGACAACAGTTTCCCCGTGCGCCAACGACCCGCGCGCATACCACGAGGCCGCCAGGCGTTCAAACTGTCCCGCTGAATCCGAACGCTTCTTCTTTTTCACAAACAGCTCTCCCGGTTATTTCATGGTGAAATATCCGGGCTATCGGTCTGCCGTCAAGGGGTTGACCATGTCGGCAGGTGATTTTTTACTATAGCCGATTCGACCGCATAACACCATCCCGGATATTGGAGGACTGCTCTCTCCAAGTTTCCTGCACCGACGTCAGCGTAGTTGGATGCGGCCTTACATTGCAAAAAAGAGGCGCACCCTTGCGGATGCGCCTCTTTTCATTGCGTCGCGATTTGAGCGCGGGAGCAATTACCGGCGGTCGGTCTTGGCGCCGCTGACGACGATTTGGCGGCCCATGAAGTCGGTGCGGTTGAGCTTGTCGACGGCCTGTTTGGCGGTTTCGAGCTCTTCCATTTCGACGAAGCCGAAGCCCTTGGAGCGGTTGCTCTGGCGGTCGAGAACGACTTCGACGTTGCGGACGGCGCCGACCTTGGAGAACAGGTCGAAGAGGTCGCTTTCGGCGGCGTCGTAGGAGAGATTACCAACGTAGAGCTTCGGGCTGGTGATTTCCTGCGGGACGGGCGGTTCGGCGGTTAGCTCCTTGCGGGGCGGACGCTCTTCGGAGCGTTCGCGCTCGGGGGCGACGTCGTTATTCACTACTTCAGGCGATTTCTTTTTGCCAAAGAGCCAGGCAAGGAGTCGTTTGAAGAGATTGGTTTCTTGTGGCTGAGGGCGGAAGCCGTGTTGATGACGGCGATTGCGGCCACCGCGACGGCGGCGACCGGCGCCGCCATTACGCGGCCTTGTGTCTGAGTTCATTTTGTACTGTGTTGCGCGAATGAGGAAGAGTGATGTGTGTGTGAGTTTTTTAAGTGCTCTATTCCTTCAGCAAATAGCGACCGGATATCAAGCCCGCCACGGCACCGCCGAGGAGAGGCCCGATCCAGTAGACCAGGTGGTTTCCGAAATAAGACCAGCCATTGAATAGCAAGTCCCCCGAAGCCAGCGCCGGACCAAAAGCCCGTGCCGGATTCAGTGCGCCCCCGGTAAATGGGGCGGCCACCAAAATCCCGATCGTTACCGTCAAGCCGACTGCCCAGCCACCCAGCTCGGGGGTATGGGAGTCGATTCCGGTGCCGAAATACACAAACACCAGGAAAAAGGTCGCCACCGCTTCGATGGCGATTCCTTGAAGGTAAGAAGCTTTGGCGGTCAGTCCGGGTGTCCCCAGGATGACAACGCCTTTGCCGAAGAGAAAGTAGACCAACAAGCCGGCCAAGGTCGCGCCTAACAATTGGGCGATCCAGTATTTCCCGGCTTCTGCCGTGGAAATCCTGCCTCCAACCCATGCGCCAATGGTGACGGCGGGGTTGAGGTGACCTCCAGAGATGCTGCCTACGGCTAAGGCCATCACGGCAAACGCCAACCCATTCGCTAATGCGAGGGTTAACAGATTGTCTGTATTTTGGATCGCTCCCACTCCTATGAAGATGAGTGCGAACGTGCCGATGGCCTCGGCGAGGTATTTCCTCATTCGTATCCTTTCTTGACCAGCAAGTTACGGCTTTCGCAGGAAGAAGCAATCAGAAATTTTACGCTACAGTGTGGAATAAATCGAATAAGACGAAATCCGGGCAATTGTGAAATTGAGGCTGCTTTTTAACGCGAAAACAGTTTTTTTGTCGTTTTTTACCAAATCTATTCCAACTACTTACCGATAACCCTTGAACATTATTAGAGGAGATACTTTTTCCGATATGATCACCGATTGCGGGAGATTCAGGGTAGGAAAATCAAACATTTTGGAGATTATGCGTCAAAATTGGAGGCTCGTGGTATATTTTTCCCGTATCGTAATTATTTCTTCTAAAAATACTTACAAGGCAATTATTACTTTCTCTTAACACTTTTATCATAAGTCATTGCTATATGCATATTAGCTACGATTGTGAAATTTTTCACAACTTAATCTTGCCCTTGGGGTAAATTCCGACAATCATGCCGATCTCCTTTTTTATGCCACTTTCTTTACTCTCTACGAGTTGTTTGGCTTCCTTGCCGATGCGGGCTGTGGAAATTGGTCACATCGGGCCGTTGGTGATTACCAACTCAATGTTGGTCGCCTGGATTGCCACGATGATTTTGGTGGTATTGGTTCGCGTTGCGATGCCGAAGGTTCAAAAGGTGCCGGATCGCGGCCAGGCTTTTCTGGAGATCGTGGTGGAGAATCTTTTCGGTCTGCTGGAACCGATTCTCGGTTATGAGGGGACGAAAAAAACTTTTTGGTTTTTTGCGACAATCTTCATCTTTATTGTCTCGATGAATTTGTTCGCGCTGGTGCCCGGCGTCGGTTCGATCGGCTGGGGCGAATGGGAGTCGGCGGCCAATGGCGGCAAGTATTTTGAAGTCACCAAGCCGCTCCTGCGCGGCGTTAATGCCGACCTGAATATGACGACGGCGATGGCCGCTCTGTTTTTCGTCCTGTGGTTTGTGTGGTCATTCCAGGCGCTGGGTGCGAAGGGATTCTATAATCACATTTTCGGCTCGAAGGCGGACTTGGGAATCAAGGGTTGGCTGGGCTTTCTGGTTTCGGTTCCATTCATAATCATCTTTTTCTTTGCGGGGTTGATCGAGGTGATCTCGATTTTATTCCGGCCGGTGTCATTGAGCTTCCGTCTTTTCGGCAACATCTACGGTGGTGAAGCGATGTTGGAAGCGATGTATGAGACGGTCGGTCCGCATTTCGCCTGGATGGCGTTGACGCCCTTTTACTTTTTCGAACTGCTGGTGGCTTTTGTGCAGGCGATGGTGTTCTGCCTGCTGACGGCGGCCTTCACGGGAATGATGATCAAGCACGACGACGACGACGAAGGCGGAGAAGCCAAGCACCACTAGAAAAATTTGGCCCGACCGACCGTGTTCAATCGCGGGGACGGGCCATTAAACAACATAGAACGGAGAAACAGTATGCTCAACATGTTTGCTGAAATCGGTGGCAATATCCACGTCGGTCTGGCCGCCCTTGGCGCTGCCCTCGGCCTGGGTCTGATCGGTAGCAAGGCTTCGGAAGCCATCGGTCGCAATCCCGGTGCCTTTGGCCGCGTGCTCGTCATCAGTATTTTGGCTATGGCGTTTGCGGAAGGTATCGTGTTCTTTGCGATTTACCTCGCTCACTAATAGAAAGATCTTGTTCCGGCCTTGCCGTCCCCGTGACGGCGGGGCCGGGGCATTCAGCCCGATAGCGGAAAAGACATTATGACACCACTATTCTTTGCAGCCGACGAAGCGGTCACTGCCGCCGTGCAGGATCAAAGCTTTCAAGGTCAGCTCCATTCCATTGCCGAACAATTCGGCTGGAACCTGCCGCAATTTCTCTCCCAGCTTTTTGTTTTCTGCGTCCTGTCCTTTGTCCTCTACCGGTACGTCTACAGGCCGATCATCCTCGCCCTCGACGAACGTCGCAACACGATCAAGGACAGCCTCGACAACGCCGACCGGATCAAGGCCGAGCTCGCCGCCGCCGAAGCCACCCGCAAGGAAATCATCCAGAAGGCCAATGAACAGGCCACCGCGCTGATTAACGAAGCGCAGAAGACCGCCATTGCCCAAGGCGAACGCCGCCTCCAGGAAGCCATCACGCAGGCCGAGGACATCATCAAGCGGGCCCACGAAGCCACCACGCTCGACCGCGAACGGATGTTGGTCGAACTCAAGCAGGAACTGGCCCGGCTCGTGGTCGAAACCACCGCGAAGGTCGCCGGCAAGGTGCTCACCCCCGAGGATCAGAACCGCCTCAACGAGGAAACCGTCCGCCAACTCGCCAGCCAGAACTAAAAGGCGAAAGGCTTTCGACCGAATTAACGGAATTAACGAAAATTTGAAAAAAACAAAAAGGAATTTACTCAAAGACAAACGAGAGCTGCTGGATTTTCCCTTCATTTCGTAAATTCCGTTAAAAAACTACTTTCATGAAAATCAACCGCGAAGCCCGGCAGAGCGCCAAGAAGCTGTTCAAACTGGCTTTCGTTGGCGGCCAGTTCCAGGAAGAACGCGCCCGCGTGATTGTCCAGGAAATCGCCGCGCAAAAGCCGCGCAATTACCTGTCCATCCTCACGCGCCTGCAAAAGCTGATCGAACTCGAATACGTCCAGAACAGCGTCAGTGTCGCCTCCGCCGTACCGCTGACCGACAATGGCGCAGGCGTCTTTGCTACCATTGAAGGCCGGTTCGGCCCGTCGCTCGAAAAGAACTACGCCGTCGCTCCCGAACTCATCGGCGGCCTGCGCGTCCAACGCGGCAACGACGTCTGGGACGATTCCATCCGCGCCCGGCTCGACACCCTTTTGCGCAGTATTAACTGATCCGAGACCCCCAACCCTTTTGCCAATAATCTCCAACACCGAAAACCTATGAGCAACCTCGTCCAAGAAATCAAAGATCAGATCGCCAATCTCAAAACCGGCGTCGCCCGTACCAACGTCGGCACCGTGCGCGAAATCTCCGATGGCGTCGCCAAGATCGAGGGCCTTTCCGACGTCGCCCTCAACGAAATGATCCAGTTCTCCAACGGCGAATTCGGCCTCGCACTCAATCTCGAAGAGACCGAAGTCGGCGCGATCATTCTCGGCGATTACACCGACATCAAGGAAGGCGATCCCGTCAAGACCACCGGCAAGCTCCTCCAGGTTCCCGTCGGCAAGGGGCTGCTGGGCCGCGTCGTCAATGCCCTCGGCCAGCCGCTCGACGGCAAGGGCCCCATCGACAGCACTGTTTTCTACCCGGTCGAAAAAATCGCCCCCGGCATCATCAAGCGCAAATCGGTCAGCCAGCCTGTGCAGACCGGCATCATGCCGATTGACGCGATGATCCCGATTGGCCGTGGCCAGCGCGAATTGATCATCGGCGACCGCGCCACCGGCAAGACCACCATTGCCATCGACACGATCATCAACCAGGCCCGCATCAACAAAGCCCACGAGGGCAAGCCCGGCTTCCGTCCGCTCTATTCGATCTACGTTGCCGTCGGGCAGAAGAATTCCAACGTCGCCCGCGTCATCGACATCCTCACCGCTGCCGATGCGATGCGCTACACCATCATCGTCTCCGCCACCGCTTCCGACAGCGCCACGACACAATACCTCGCGCCGTTCTCCGGTGCGGCGATGGGCGAATGGTTCATGGACAACAACCAGGACGCGCTGATCATCTTCGACGATCTTTCCAAACACGCCGTCGCCTACCGCCAGGTGTCCCTGATTTTGAAACGCCCCTCCGGCCGTGAAGCCTATCCGGGCGATGTATTCTATCTGCACTCCCGCCTCCTCGAACGCGCCGCGCGCTTGAGCGAGAAAGCCGGTGGCGGTTCGCTCACCGCGTTGCCGATCATCGAGACGCAGGCCGGTGACGTTTCCGCCTACATCCCGACCAATGTCATTTCCATCACCGACGGTCAGATTTACCTCGAAACCGATCTCTTCTACCAGGGTGTGCGTCCCGCCATCTCGGTCGGCCTGTCGGTCTCCCGCGTCGGCTCCGCCGCGCAGATCAAGGCGATGAAACAGGTCGCTGGCAAGATCAAGGGCGAGCTCGCCCAGTTCCGCGAACTGGCCGCCTTCGCGCAATTCGGTTCCGACCTCGACGCCGCCACCAAGGCGCGCCTCGACCGCGGCACCCGCATCGTCGAACTCTTCAAGCAGCCCCAGTACAATCCGATCCTGGTCGAAGTTCAAGTCGCGGTCATGTGGGCCATGCAGAACAATTTCTTCGACAAGGTTCCGGCCGAAAAGACCAAGGATTTCCAGACCAAACTCACTGAGTACCTCAAGACCCGCGCCGAAAGCACCCTGACCCTCATCCGCGACAAGGGAGCCATCGACGATACGATCAACGCCGAATTGAAGAAGATCGTCAGCGCCTTTGCCGACAGCTATCAGGCGTGAGCGGAAAAAGCTTGAGACCGAATTAACGGAATTAACGAGAATTTAAAAAGAGAAAGGAATTTACCGGAGAAAAAGAGAACCGATGCCTTTTCCCTATTTCGTAAATTCCGTTAATTCCGTCTAAAAAAACTACTATTATGGCTAATTTGCGCGACATCAGACGCCGGATCAAATCGATCAAGAACACGGCGCAGATCACCAAAGCGATGCAGATGGTGGCGGCCTCCCGTATGCGCAAAGCGCAGCTCTCGGCCATCGCGGGCCGTCCCTACGCCACGCAGTTGGACGAGATCGCCTATCACCTGCACAACTCCGGCAGCGACTTCACCCATCCGCTCATCCACGAGCGCCCGGTGAAAAAAGCCTGCGCTCTGGTGATTACCACCGACAAGGGTCTTTGCGGCGCTCTCAATACCAACCTCCTGCGCGAAGTCCTCAAGCAGGATCCCGAAGGCAAGAAGGCCTACATTACCGCCGGTCGCCGCGGCAAGCAATTCCTCGCCCGCCTGGGCCGCGAGTTGCTCGCTGATTTCGAGATCAAGGACAACTTCACCTTCCGCGACAGCAAACGCATCAGCGCGTTCCTCATCGAACGCTACATCAAGGAAGAATTCGACACCGTCGAGATCTACTTCACCCGTTTCATCAACACGATCAACCAGAAACCCGAACGCTCCGACCTCATGCCCATCGGCGTTCACAAATTCGGCTTCAAGGACAGCGAGGAAGTCGTCCCGGGCGATTACCTCTTCGAACCCGACGCGCCACATCTGCTGTCCAAGTTGCTGCCCTTCTACGTCCACTTCGAAGTCTACCAGGCGCTCCTCGATGCGAAGGCCTCCGAACACAGCGCCCGCATGGTCGCCATGAAGAACGCCACCGACAACGCCAACGAATTGGTGAAGGATTTGACCCTCGAATACAACAAGGCCCGCCAAAGCATGATTACCACCGAGCTGCTCGAAATTTCCTCTGCGGCGGCAGCTCTTGGTTAAGAGAAAAAGAAAAGGCTTTAGACCGAATTAACGGAATTAACGAGATTTTATAAAGACAAGGAATGAACCGGAAGACTAAGAAATGCGAGGATTTTACCCATTTCGTAATTTCCGTTAATTCCGTCTAAAAAACTTAATCGAATCACCCAAACAGGAAGAAACCAGACACCATGAACACCGGAAAAATCGTCCAAGTGATCGGCCCCGTCGTTGACGTGGAATTTGCCGAAGGCAAAGTGCCGGAAATTTATCACGCTCTGACCGTCACCTACGACGTGGAAGGCAAATCGAACACCCTCACGCTCGAAGTGCAGCAGCACCTCGGCCAGGGCTGGGTCCGCTCCATCGCCATGTCCTCAAGCGAAGGTCTCAAGCGCGGCATGAGCGTCAACGATACCGGCGCACCGATTTCCGTTCCCGTCGGCGAAGGCGTCCTGGGCCGCATCTTCAACGTCCTCGGCGAACCGGTCGACGAACGCGGCGATGTCAATTTCACCAAACGTTATCCGATCCACCGCAAGGCCCCGACCCTGCTCGATCAGGACACCAAATCGAGCATTCTCGAAACCGGCATCAAGGTCATCGACCTGATCTGCCCGTTCACCAAGGGCGGCAAAGTTGGCGCGTTCGGCGGCGCGGGCGTCGGCAAGACCGTCGTCATC
>DBTH01000109.1:19262-19525 GCA_002306945.1 Methylacidiphilaceae bacterium UBA1321
ATGGAGCTCATCAACAACATCGCCAAAGTGCACGGCGGCTATTCCGTCTTTGCCGGTGTCGGTGAACGTACCCGTGAAGGTAACGACCTCTACAACGAAATGTCCGAGTCGGGCGTCATCAACCTCAAGGACATCGCCAAGTCCAAGGTCGCGCTGGTCTACGGCCAGATGAACGAACCCCCCGGAGCCCGTCTGCGCGTCGCCCTCTCCGCGCTCGCCATGACCGAGTATTTCCGCGATGAGAAGAACCAGGACGTGCTCCT
>DBTH01000109.1:19855-20216 GCA_002306945.1 Methylacidiphilaceae bacterium UBA1321
TGCTGGGCCGCACCCCGAGCGCGGTCGGTTACCAGCCGACACTCGCTGCCGAAATGGGCGATCTGCAAGAGCGCATCACCTCGACCAAGAACGGTTCCATCACCTCGTTCCAGGCCGTCTACGTGCCTGCGGACGACTTGACCGATCCGGCCCCGGCCAACACCTTCGCGCACCTCGACTCCACCATCGTGCTGGAGCGTTCCATCGCCGAACTCGGTATTTATCCGGCTGTCGATCCGCTTGCATCGACCTCGAAGGCCCTCGCTCCCGACATCATCGGACAGGAACACTACGAAGTCGCCCGCGGCGTGCAGCGCGTGTTGCAGCGGTACAAGGACCTTCAGGACATCATCGCCATTCT
>DBTH01000287.1 GCA_002306945.1 Methylacidiphilaceae bacterium UBA1321
CCAAGCATGATGTTTTGAATAGATACGGCTCAGTAGTTATCAGGTTTCTCCCCGCATCCGGTCTTCATTCTCCCGCTCAGTGTATTTTTCGCACACGTAGCACACGCAAGACTAACGCCGGACGGTCGCAATCGGATAAACTGTTTCCCAAATGAAATGGAAAAATTCACTTTTTCGGGCCGTTCTTACCCCGTTTTTAATTCCAGAAATTCCGTTAATTCCGTCTAAAAAAGCCTTTTGTATTCCTGCGTGGAAGAAGGGATATGTCCTGCCTTGTCGCGGATCGTCGCGTGGCCTCCAGTTTTTCAGGAGGGGGGTGCGTGACCGCCGCGTTCTCTGTAAAACCGGGTCGTGCGGCGCGAATGGGCCGAGGAAACGGCTGCGACAGAAACGCGCAGATTTTTTCGTTTCGTAAAACAACGTCATTCGATCTACGCTCGAAAGCTTATGAATTCCACTGAACTTGACCGCGCCTACGTCTGGCATCCTTTCACTCCCGCCGAATCGTGGTTCGATCCCAATTTCAAACCGGTCATGATCGCCAGCGGCCGGGGTTCGGTTTTGCTCGATGAAGAGGGCAACGCCTACCTCGACGGCAATTCCTCCATCTGGACCAACATGCACGGGCACAATCACCCCGTCATCAAGCAGGCCATCAAGGATCAACTCGACATCCTGGAGCATTCCTCCTATCTCGGTGCCGGACACGCACCCGGTTCGCAACTGGCCGAAAAACTGGCCAAGCTCGCCGGCCCCGACAAATACCGCGTCTTCTATTCCGACGACGGAGCCACCGCGATCGAAGCCGCCGTTAAAATTGCGATCCAATATTTTCACCAGATCGGAGAACCGCAACGCGATGTTTTCATCTCCCTCGGCGACGGCTACCACGGCGACACCGTCGGAGCAATGAGCGTCGGGCACAGTTCCTACCACACCGGATTCTTTTCCTCGCTCATGTTCAAGTCCGACCGTGTGCTGCAACCCGGTTGCTACCACTGTCCCTTCAACCAGGCGTTGCCCGAGCGGGCCGACGCGCGCACCTATCGTCATTGCCAATGGCAGTGCATCACCGCGTTGGAAGAGGCGTTGAAGAAACACGGCGACAAGGCCGCCGCGATTGTCATGGAACCGCACATCCAGGGCGCGGCAGGCATGGTCATGCAGCCTGAAGGTTATCTCGCCAAGGCGGCGCAGTTGGCGAAGAAATACGGTGCGCTCTTCATCCTCGACGAAGTCATGACCGGATTTGGCCGGACGGGAAAGATGTTTGCCGCCGATCACGACGGGGTCAAAGCCGACTTCATCGCGCTGGCCAAGGGAATCACCGGCGGTTACCTGCCGCTCGGAGCGACATTGATTCGCGAGGAAATTTTCGAGAGCTTCCGCGGCCCGATCCAGAACACCTTCTATCACGGACACAGCTATTGCGGCAACCAACTCGGTTGCGCCGCCGCGCTGGCCAATCTCCAGGTCTTCGAAACCGAGAATACGCTCCAGACCATTAATGAGCGCGCCGCCCAGTTGCGTCAGCTAACCCAAATCTTCTGGCAACATCCCAATGTGGGCGACATTCGCCAGGAAGGACTCGTTCTTGGAATCGAACTGGTCGAGGACTTCGCCACCCGCAAGCCCTTCCCCTTCGAACGCCGCATCGCCTATCACGTCAGCGAACGCGCCCGCAAGTACGGTTTGCTCGCCCGTGGCGCGGGAAATGTCCTCATTCTCATGCCACCTTATTCTACCACGGCCGAACAGTTAGAAAAAATGGTCAGCGCTCTCTACCGCGGGTTATCCGAGACATTGCCCGCTTGACCGTGATTTGGAATACGCTGAAATACCTTGAGCTGATACAGTAACTCATATAATTCATAAATAGGATGTATTATCTCCGGAATGTATCACTTGAAGAAATTCTATTTTGATTGCTAAAGGCCTCATAACTTACCATTATTTCGGGAGGCAAATGAGTACTCCCCTAAACCTGTCACTGCCGTAAAGAAATTTTACACAGTGCGAACTAACTTGGCTCAATATTGCAGTCAAAAAACCGAATAACCAGATATTGCCATGGATGCGTCCGGAAAAGTCCTTATCGTCGACGATGATTCCGGTTTCCTAAAGCTGGTTGTCGCCGCTTTATCGACCAACGGTTACGAAACCTTCACGGCTCAAAACGAAGCCGATGCCCGCGCTATAGCCGAAAAGGAATCCATCGACCTGGTTGTCACCGACTACAAGCTGCACAATTCCAATGGCATTGATCTGATTCGCGTTTTTCGCCAAGCCTACCCGCATTGCCCCATCATCCTGACCACCGGCTATGGCAGCGATGAAGTCGCCATTCAGGCCATCAAAGAGGGTGCTTACGATTACCTCCTCAAGCCGTTCACCCTTCCCGAGTTGTTCGAGATGGTGCACAACGCCATCGAAACTTCCCACGCCCGCTCCGAAACCGCCAAGCCGAATAAACCCTCCCTCTCCCAATCGATCATCGGCCACAGCCGCGCCATCCAGAATGTCTTCAAGGAAATCGGTCGCGTCGCCAACAAGAAAGTCACCGTCCTCATCCGCGGCGAAAGCGGCACCGGCAA
>DBTH01000037.1:0-8256 GCA_002306945.1 Methylacidiphilaceae bacterium UBA1321
GGGGGCGGGGAGAGATTGCAGCGAGGGAGTTGGGGGTGGAGTTTGTAGCGGGGTGTGCGGGCATCGGCGTGAAAGACGGGAATGGTCCAGGCGTGGAGGTTGATGTGAAAACCGGTTTGTCCGGGTTGGGCCTCGCGCAGGAGTTCGATCCAGCGGGAGCTTTCGGCATCGACGGTGACGTTGGATGGAAGCGGAGTGTTCCAGAAACTGTCGGGAGCGAAAACGGGCAATGGAAGAGAGGTGCGATGATGTGGCATGGCGGAAAAAGAGTGGGAGGGTGATCGGGCGAATTACGGGCGGTAGCTTTGGACGCTGCCATTGAGGGGATTGATCTGGATGGTGTAGTAGTTGGTGGGGAGTTTGGTGAGGTTGTCGCCCTCGTTGCCATTGTGAAGCGTGACAAACCATTGTTGACCGAGTTGGGAGAGATCGGTGGAACCGTTGGGCTGGAAGCGAAACGCGGTGGCTTCGTAGCTGGTGCCGATCTGGGGTAGAGAGATTTGAGGGTCGGCGGTGGTCCAGGTTTTGGCGCGACTGGAATCGAGCAGCGTGGAGATGGCGCTGTTGTGGTCGATAATGACGGGACTGGTCAGCCACTGGATTTTGCCGAGGGCGGTCGCCGTGCCGGAGTCGTCGATTTCGAAACTTTGGACGGCGCGATATTGCGAGGCGGTGGAGCTGCCGGGAGTTTTGGGCAGTTTGTAGAAGCGGACTTCGATAATACGGTTTTTCGATAGCGCGCTCTGACGGGCGAAACTGAGTTCATTGAGGAGGGTCTGGGCGCTTTGGGAGAGTTGAGTGCCGCGGCTGATGGCGTTGAAGGCGGGAAGGGAGAGCCCGGCCAGGAGGATGCCGACGCTGATGACAACGAGCAATTCGAGGAGGGTAAAAGCGCGGGAGGAATGGTTTTTCATGAGCGATCTCAAGGTTCAAATTTCCTGGTATTAATGATGTGAATTTTGTAATAGGCCTCGGCACTGGGTGAGGAGGATTTGGCGAAATCGGGCAGCGAGGTGTCGCCGGTGTCGATGTAACGTTCGAGCGTGGTGGAGCCGCGGTATTCGCCGACGACAAGATCCTGACCCTCGACCCATCGAGTGGCGGAAGTGTTGGCGACTTTCTTGAGCGACTGGGCGCGGATGTGAACGGTGTAGGTGTTAGACTTGGTGGTGAGGCGGGCGTAGATGTCGCCGTAGGGGAATTCGCGCGTGTTGTCCCCGGTGAGGCGGAATCCGGTGCCGCCAGCGCCGGTGGTCCACCAGGTCGCGGTATCGGCGTAAGCCGCCGGGGCGGAAACTCCGGTAGGATAGGTGGCGTTGGAAATTGTTTTGGGGACGAGGTAGATGCTGCAAATTTCCGAAGCGCTGCGGAAGATGTCGCCGTTGGCAAAGCGGTTTTCGAATCCTTTGAGCGTGCCGGTGCTTTCGTCGGGGTTGATGTCGTAACGGCATTCGTAGGGATAAGGACTGCCGTCCTTGTAGGCGCGAGAGGCGGCGCTGCTGCGGGTCGAGGCGTTGGTGGGGATGGCCATGATCCGGGTCGATTTGAGAACGGCGCGGACACCGGTGTCGCGCGTAATGTAGGTGAACGGCAGGATCTGGTAATTCATGTTGATTTTGCCTGCTGTGGAAAGCGGCTCGCTGATGGCGTAGGGCTCGACGACAGGCATGGTGAAGAGATCGAGCAGGAGGTGATCGGGCGGGGTCGTGAAGGGAGGGCCGGAGGCGGGTGAGCCGAAACCGGGATGGCTGCTTCCGGCGGCCGGGTTGGGACAGAAGAGAAGCGTCTGCCAGGGGTTTTGTGTGGCGCTTCCTCCGGCGGGATTGATGCCAGCGGGCAGGGAGCCGAACATGACGGCGGAACAGACCTGGCGGTTGGGGGAGAAGGTGATGCCGGATTCGTTGCGGTAGTCGCCGCCGCCGCCGCTGGAACCGGTGCCGTAGCGGTCGAGTCCGCGGGAGAAGTAGCCGCCGGAAATGGTATAAGTGCCGGAGGCGTTCTTGAAATCTCCAGCCGTGTTGGCGAGGTTGCTGACGGTATCGCTATTTCCCTCGTCGGGTTTGTTGATGTAAGGGCCGTCCTCGATGGAGCCGGTCATGTTGTCCCAATCGCCCGGCGCGCCGCTGGTCTGGAAAGCACCGTTGAGTCCGTAGGGAACGGCGGGGTTGAAACCGTCGTAGTATTCGTTGATCCCGCTGGTGGTTCCCTTGCCGAGGTATTGGGAGTCGACGAGATTTCCGGCGAGTTGCGAGCAGTGCATTTTGGCAAACGGCAATGAGGCCGACGTGGCGGTCGGCGTGATAACGGTGCCGGTGGTCGTCGTGTCCCATCCGTAGTGGGAATTGCCACTGGAGAAAGATCCGGCGTAGCCGCCATCGCGCAAGGTGTGGGAGATGGGATATTGCTGCGGATTGGTTCCGCTGTCGTAATTGGGGCTGGTGGTGAAATAGGATTCGGGGACAGTGGCCAGCGCGGCGTATAGACGAAGGTCGCCCTTGGCGGGGCCATTGGGGTCGGGCCTCATGCTGCGAACGACGTCCATTGTGCGGCTCGACACCGGGTTGTCGTTGGTATCGGTGCCGATGTAAACGTCCTGGCATTCGATCAGGAGATTGCGCAGGTCTCTCGAATACCCCTGTGTGCCGACGCCGCTGGGGGTGGAACCGGCCGTGCCCAGGAAACGGTTGCTGTAATCGTAGGCTTTGTTGCTAGCCGCCGGAGTGGTGGCCGCGGTGGTGGGAACGGGGAGATTGAGCACTTCGGGAAATTTCATTTTGACGGTCTGCAGGAGTTGACCGGGCGAGCCGTTGGAATCGCTGTAGATTTGGACGGCGACGGAGCCGCCGGAAAAATCGAACGTGGTGTCGGTGCTGCCCAATGCGACACCGGTGATGGGGAAGGTCGATCCGGTGTTGCTGTAAAAGGGATACTGGAGTTTGGAACTGCTCCGGCCCAGAGGCTTGGTGTAGTCGTTGCCGTTGAAGCCGGTGTTCTGCGCCGTGGCGCAGCGGAAGAATCCCTTGAAGCTGAGGAAGGCGGTGGAATTTCCGGCGGTGCTGTTCTGGCTGCCGCTGTAGCACATGCGGCCCATGGCCCAATTGTCGGGATTGGCCGAAAATCCGAGAGCGGTGTAAGCGGCGAGCGAGGGCGACTTGATTTTGAAATTATCCAGTCCGGTGATGATGTAGTGGACGTTTGGGCTCCAGGAGGGAAGTCCGGGGGAAACGGTGTAAGGTTGGAGAACGACAAGGGCGGCGATTTGCGGTGCGGCGGAAGCGGGAGTCAATTGGACGGGGACGGCAACGGTGCCGTTGGAGTTGGTGACGGCGTAGGCGGCGTTGGCGCGGTAGAAGATGATGGCGGCTTCGGTAATGGTGGCAAATCGGCCAAAGCCTCTCGTGCCGTCGGCGCTGCCGCTGTTGGGAGCCAGGGGAACGATCTGGCCTTCGCCGGAATCGCCGAGTTGGGGGGCGTAATTGTAGGTGGGAGTGAGCGCGTTGCTGTAGGCATTCACCCCGCTACGGATCATGTCCAGCATCTCGGTGAGGATTTGTGTCCGCGTGTTGGGATACTTGCCGGAGAAGCGGCCACCGAATCCGGGGATGTCCTGTTGCGTGAGAGTGTCGAGGTAAGTGTAGAGTTGCTGGTTGCGCGTCACTCCGGTCCAATCCTGAAGTGGATCCTGACTACTGCACGCGGTGCCAAAGGCGCTGTAGGCGTTGTAGCGTTGGAAATAATAGATCGAGTTGTTGATGGTGGAGCAGAAGGCGAGGAGTTGATCCTTGGCGTTGCGCTGGGCGGCGCTGAGTTGGAGGGGCCAGAGGGACAGGCGCGGTTTGCCGAAGAGGTTGAGCTCGGGAGCACGACTGTGGGCGGTGAGGAAGAACTTCGCCTTTTCCAGAAAAGTGTTGTCGATGGCGGCGTTGACGGCGGCGAGCGAAGCGTTCGTCTGACGGGTTCCCGAAGCAGAAAGCGGTGAGTAGAAGAATTCGTCGACGGAGGTGTAGAGGCGTTCCGATTTGGTTGAAATCGCGGTGAAGCTGGTGCTGGTGTTGTCGACGGTGCCGCCCTGGGTGCCCCCGGTTCCGATGCGGGGGGAAAGTGTGTAATAGGCGGCAAGCTTGCTTTGATTCTGAGTGAGCGTCCCGGCGGGAATATTGAAATACCAGGAAGGCGCGGGTGCTGGAAGCAATTGACCGAAGACGGTGCTGAGGGACGTCTTGGACGGATGGCCGGGGTAACGTTGGAATTCGTTCTGGGCGGGAATGGAGCTGGAATATTTTTCCTCGCTTGCCGTGTGAGCCCAGGGACGATCCCAGAAGGTGCCCTCGGAGGCGGTGTTGATGTTGACCTTGCAGGTCTCGTCATCGGTCCAGAAAGCGATGCGTCCGACGATGGGGTTTTTGGCGCTGGGCGGGTTTGAACTGTCGAAGGTGATGGTGCCGTTGCTTCCGCTGGCGGGAATGGCGAGGGTGCCGTCCTGCAGAACGTAGAGCCAGCGCACGGGCATGGGCAGCCGTTGGGAGTCGGTACCGGCGGCGGGCAGCACCACGCCGTTGACGGTGCTCTTGTAATCGAATCCCTCGACGCTCGATGTGGTGGAAGTCGATTTGGCTCGGGGGTCGATGATGGGGAAGCGCAGCAGGCTGTTGCTCGTCACCGGACTGTTCAAGTCGGTGTAGAGCCCTTTTTTCGCCGTGGCGTTCCAGTCGGTCGGAGGAATTTCGGAGGCGACGGCGAAGGAGGAACCGTCGATGATGAGTGTGCTGGAGGAATAGAGCTTGTAGAATTTTCCCGGATTGCCGCTGGTGTCGTAGGTGCGGATCATGCCCGGCTGCGACGCCCAGGCGAGTCTGGGTGCGGTGGCGTCGAGAGCATCGCCCGTGGTTCCCTTGGTCGCATCGCTGATTTGGGAGGAAACAATTTGCACGGCGGAGTCGGCCAATTGACGCGCGGAAACGCCGTTGGCGTAGCTTTGGGAGGAGACGAGTTCGGTTCTGACGCTGGAGAGGAAGGAGATGGCCAGCGCGGAAACCAGTACGAGAATTCCCAACACCAGCACCAACGCCGCGCCCTGGCGGGAGCCCTGCGCGCGTTGAAAGTGATGATGGAAATTCGAGTGGTTCATGACGCGATGTTTGATTCTACCTTGAAAGCAATAGAGAATTAGTTCTTTTGATCCCGGCTCCACTTCGCTCCGTTGAGCGAGACGTTGGTGGTGAAGATGCGGTAATTGGAATTTTTCGAGATCAAGGTCTGTTCGAGCGTGCGCAGGTTGGCCGACATCTGCGTCGCGTCGGTAAAGAGGGTATCGAGCCCTAACTCTGGCATCGTGGTGCCGTTCTCCATGCGCTTGGCGGAGGTTTCGTCAATGGCCACCAGGGTGACTTGCATGAGGGGCGGAAGCTGGTTTTTGGGATTGAGCAGGGCTGTGGAATTTGTCGCGGTGGAATCGTAACCGTAGGTGGGGCAGAGGGCCGTGCCGGTGGAATCGTCCTTGGTGGCTAATTTCGGCAGGAAGATCAGCGCCACGATATTGTCGGCGAGAATGTGCGTCGGACGGTTGGGGGCGGTGTTGGGTGGAAGCGGCAGGTTCATGGCGGTGGTGAACCATTCGTGGCCGTTGTAGGTGAGATTGCGCGGGCTGCCCGCCAGCATCCCGGATGTGTAGTCGTAGAGATTGAAGGAATTGGCCGGTTGCATGAATTCATGCAGGCGGTAGCGGTAACGCGAAGCGCCGATCTGCGCTCCGAAAATGCTGGGGCGCTCGGCGTCGTCGTTGCCGAATTCGATGAAGTAACCCCAGGTGTTGAGCAGGTTGCCCAGGCCCTGCGCGCCGGTCTGGGTCGCTTCGACGAAGCCGAAGGGTGCCTGGAAGAAAACGCAATGAGTGGGCCAGCGGTTGGGCGAGGTGGGCTTGCCGACGAGGGTTTCCGTTTTGCCCGAGAGGAAACGCAATTCGGATTGGCGGATGTAACGGGTGGGAGTTGTCGGATTGTCGTAATCCCAATAGGTGTTGAGCGTCGCCTGGCTCAGTCGCCGCGTCATCGATTCAAAGGCGTCGCGCGCGCCGCGGAATTGTTCGATCTTGCCCGTGGTCTTGCGCCAGATCTCGCCCATCTGGACCGTGACTCCGAGCAGGATGACCATGAGCAGCGACAGGACGGCGGTGGACACGAGAATCTCCACGAGTGTAAACCCGCACCGCGCCACGGAGCTGCCGACATGTGTGGAGTTGGTCACTGATTTTTCGCAATGAATACGGCATATCGCGAAACGAAGATCCCCTTGCCCGTATCCTCCTGGACGTTGCCCTGGGCGTCTCGCGTCAAACTTTTGTTGCCGGGGTTGTTGACGATCTCGATGTTCACCCGCGCCAGGTTCGATGTATTGCCTCCGGGCAGGGTCACCGGCTTGGTGATCTGGACGTTGACATGATAAATGACCCGGCCGGTGCCGGTGGTTTGTACAGAAGCGTATTCCTGCCCCTGGTCGTCGAAATAGCGCCACGCGGGCTGCGTCGAGAGCGAATCGAAATCGGTCTGCCGGATGTCGCTGACAACCTGTTGCACGATCTGCGTGCCGATTGATGTCGTCACCGCCTTGCGAAAAGTGGAGAGACCGGGCGGTACCAGCCCGAGCACTGCGACCAGGGCGAACGCAATGATCCCCATCGCCAACGTCACTTCAACCAGACTGAAACCCGAAAGCTTCCAATCGGCTGGCCGAACGGAACCGGCACGCTGCCTGAAATGAGGAGGAAAGAAGCTATTCATGAATCACGCACCCCGATGCAACAAAAGATAGCAAAAAATAGATAAATGTAAATCGATTTATTGCAATTTAGGGGCAATTTGCAGATGCCAAGTTCTGTTTATGATTTCGTTTTAATTCGCTTATATACTCTTTTACGCTCTTATTCTCAAGCTATTCCAAATGCTGAAAAGGAGGTTGGCAAAAATTAGCAAATAATGTTAAATTTGTTGCTATTTTTTGTTTTAAGATGACAATAACCCGTTGTCTGCAAGAGTTGTCCCACTTCGTTGTATCGGCGGCAAAATTCGGCAGATTGCCTAAAAGTTGGAAGGAATCGATTGTATGTTGAAAAGTGAACCTGCGCCAAAGGTTTCATCCGGTTCTCCTGTGGAACCGGTACGTGTGGCGCTTTACGGCGATAACGGCCACCAGATTCATCAACTTCTGGAGACGCATCCGATGGCCCGGCTGGTGGCGACGGCGCAGTTCCCGCGCGAGAAATTGCCCCGCAGTTTGCAGGATGACCATTCGATTCGGGAAGTCGGCAGACTCGACGATTTACTGGCCGACCCTGAGGTGGAATTGATTTGCCTTTGTTCTCCCCGCCGCGCGGATCAGGCGGGCGAGGCGATTCGATGTCTGAGTGCGGGCAAGCACGTCTACGCGGAAAAACCGTGCGCTTTGAGCGAGTCGGCTCTCGATGAAATCCTGCGGGCGGCCAGGCAAAGCGGTCGTCTTTTTCACGAGATGGCCGATACGTCCTTTTGCCAACCCTACTATGCGATGAAGCGGATCGTGAGCGAAGGACGCATTGGAAAAGTCGTTCAGGTAACGGCTGAGAAATCGTATCCGTACCATCCGGGACGGCCACAGGATGAATCGGTCGACGGCGGATTGATTGAGCAATGCGCCGTTCACGCGATGCGTTTCGTCGAGCACGTGGCGGGTCTGCGTGTGGAATCGGTTCGCGCCATCGAAACAGGAACGGGCAATCCGGTCGCGGGGGGCGGTCTGCGGATGGCGGCGGCGTTATTGTTGTCCCTGGAGGGCGGAGCCGTGGGGACGATTGCGGCCAATTATCTGAATCCGCGCGGGACGGGAGTTTGGGGTTACGAAACGCTACGAATTTTCGGCACCGACGGCATGGTGGAGTCAATGCGCGGGGGAGAGGTGACGCGACTGGTGATCGGAGAGCGGGACTTTGGTCCGCTGGAGTACGACGAGCCGGGACTGGATTATCTGAACGCGGTGCTGGGAGAGATTCGCGGAGTCGGCGTCATGCCGTTCACGCAGGAAGAGGAATTGTCTCCGACGCGCTGGGTGATTCGTGCCAAGACGGATTGCCGTTAATAGTGTCCTGGATCATATTAAATTATTTGGGGGCGCTGCCCCCATATCCCCTGCTAAAGGGTATGATACCCTTTAGAAACCCCGCAGGGCTTTTTCTCTTTTTACGCTGCGTAAAAAGAGAAAAAGCCCCTGAGGATTCTTAAGGAAATC